>CANGQZ010000017.1 GCA_947455865.1 Sphingomonadaceae bacterium | reverse complement strand
GATCGCCATTGGCAACCCTTTTGGGCTGGGCGGCACGGTAACCGCCGGGATCATTTCGGCGGTATACCGCGCGACCGGGACCGGATCGGCCTATGACCGCTATCTCCAGACTGACGCCGCGATCAATCGCGGCAATTCGGGCGGGCCGATGTTTGACATGAAGGGCCAGGTGATCGGGATCAACAACGCGATCTTCTCGCCCACTGGCGGAAGCGTCGGGATCGGCTTTGCCATCCCTGCCGAGATCGCCGCGCCGATCGTCGAGAAGCTCAGGAACGGCCTGTCAATCGAACGCGGCTATCTGGGCGTGCGGATCCAGCCGCTGACCGAGGATCTGGCCGATTCGCTGGGCATCCCGCACAATCGCGGCGAGTTCGTCCAAGCGGTCGAGCCCACCGGGGCGGCAGCCAAGGCGGGACTTCAGCCTGGCGACGTGGTGCTCAAAGTCAACGGCAAGGAAGTGGCGCCCGACCAGACCCTGTCATTCATCGTCGCCAATACCCCGCCGGGCAGCCGCATTCCGATCGACATCGTCCGCAATGGCCAGCGCATGACCATCACCGCGCTGGTGGCCAAGCGGCCGACCGAAGAGGAACTCGCCCAGCAGACGTTCGATCCGCAGCAACCGGGCGATCAGGAAGGGGACGACGACGGCTACAACCAGCCGCCCAAGAAGCAGGGCCAAGGCGTGATCGAGCAGGCGATGGGCTTTTCGGCCATCCCGCTGACCCCGACCATCGCCCGCCAGCTTGGCGCCAGCGATGGCACGGCGGGGATCGTGGTGACGGTGGTCGATGGATCGTCGGACGCGGGGCAGAAAGGGCTGCAGCGCGGCGATATCATCCTTTCCGCCAATTACACGCCGGTGACCACCATCGCACAGCTGGAATCGATTGTCCGCCAAGCCAAGGCCCAGAACCGCACCGCGGTGCTGCTGCGGGTGCAGCGGCGCGGCCAGCCGGCGACTTACGTGCCGATCCGCCTGCGCTGAGCGTGCGGCGGCGTTCGCCCCTTGGCGGGGACCGGACGCCGCCTCAGGTCTGGTAGAAAGTGACGCCGGTGGCCGCGCCGACATCGATCAGCGCGACCGTGAATTGCCGGTCCGGCAAATCCCGCGCCAGCTTGAGCTCGAGCATTTCGACCATCGTCCGCGCCAGCGCCAGCCGCCGTTCGCGGGCGATCGGCACCGGTTCCGGCCCGGCAGTGAAAAACGCGGTCAGATCGAACTGGTTAAGCGCGTGCTCGATATCGCGGCGCGAATGGAGCAGCCGCGACCAGCCGGACATGCGCTGGTGATCGAACGGCGCGCGAAACACCATATCACCCACCGTCTCGAACGCGGGCCACAGCACGGCGCAAAACCCCATCGCCTCGTCTGACCGCGCGATTTGCGCCAGCCATGCCTCGACCGTGATCGGCTGGTGATCGGCCCACAGCGCCAATTCGGGCAGAAGATCGCGCGGCTGGCTCATGCAGGAACGGTGTCCACGTCGGCGGAGGATCGGAGCCCCGGCAATTGCCGCATGCCCTTGGTCCGGCTGGTCAGGTGATACCGGCGGCACAGCCCGCAGCGATAGGGCCGTAGCGGGACATCGGCTTCCAGCGCTGCGGCGATCGCTGCGCCCTCTGCGGCATAGCGCACCTTCTTGCGGCAAATGCCCAGCCGGGTTCGCACCGGCGCGGCCCTATTGCCCGGCCCGGCCAGGCTTCGCCACCTGTTTGCCGGTGGCCTGATCGAGGAACCCGCCATCCGCCGCCGGGGGCGGACCGCCATCTTCGGGGGGCTGACCGTAATCCTCGGGCCGCCCAGGCGCTTCGCCCGGCTGCGCGCCGCGCTGGCGGCTGGGATCGATCAGGTTGCCCTGTTCATCGACGTAGAAATAGTCTTCCGGGTTCTTCCCGTAGTTGGTTTCGTCATCGGGTTCGAGCTGCCATTCGGGCAGCTTGAGCTCGGTGTCGAAGGGCTCGATCGGCCGGCGGGCGGTGGCGATGCGCATGTATTGGGCGAAGGCCCGCGCCGGGGCGGTCCCACCCATCAGCCCGGGCACCGCATGGGCATCATCGCGGCCCATCCACACCCCGGTGGTGATCCCGCTTGAGAAACCGACGAACCAGCCGTCCTTGTTCGAGCTGGTGGTCCCGGTCTTGCCCGCGACCGGCCGGCCAATCTGCGCAGCGCGGCCGGTGCCGATGTTGACCGCAGTTTGCAGCATATCGGTGATCCCCGCCGCGACATAGGGCTGGACCAGCTGCTGCCCGCCAAGCGCCTTGTGCTCATAGAGCACGCGCCCGGCGGTGGTATTGACCTTGGTGATCCCGTACGGTTCGATCGAAGTGCCCTTGGCACTGACTGCGGCGAAGGCGCGTGTCATGTCGATCAGCCGCACATCGGAGGTGCCCAGCACCATCGAGGGCATGGTGTTGATGGCGGTGGTGATGCCGAAGCGCCGTGCCATCGCCGCGACCGCGCTGAACCCGACTTCGTTGCCCAGCTGCGCCGCGACGGTGTTCTTTGAATAGGCGAAAGCGGTGCGCACATCGATCTTGCCGGCATAGCTACCGCCCGAGTTGTGCGGGCTCCACCCCTCGATCGTGACCGGTTCATCGACTACCGCATCGTCGGGCTTGTAGCCGGCTTCGAGCGCGGCGAGGTAAACAAACAGCTTCCAGGCCGAGCCGGGCTGGCGCACTGAATTGACCGCGCGGTTGTAGTTAGAGGTGACATAATCCGTGCCCCCAACCATCGCGAGGATGGCCCCGTCGCGGTCCATCGAGACGAGTGCGCCCTGCGCCTCCTTCGGGGCATTCTTGGCCAGGGCATCGGTAGCGGCGCGCTGCAGGCCCGGATCGAGCGTGGTCCACACTTCGACCGGCTCGTTGTTTTCCGGCACGAGCAGATCGAGCTGCGGCAGTGCCCAGTCGGTGAAGTAGCGCACCGAGTTCTGCCCGGCCTCCTGCGCGAACTTCACAGTCTTGAAATCGGCATTGACCGCTTCGGCGGCGGTGATCCGGCCAGCGTCCTGCATGGTGGAGAGCACGGTCTTGGCGCGTTCGACCGCAGCGGCCTGATCGGCGGTGGGCGAATAGCGCGAAGGCGCCTTGACGAGCCCCGCGACGATCGCCGCCTCGGGCAGGGTCAGTTCGGTGCCGGCATGGCCGAAGAACTTGCGGCTGGCCGAATCGACCCCGTAAGCGCCGCCGCCGAAATAGACCTTGTTGAGATAGAGCTCGAGAATCTGCTGCTTGGAGAACTTGGTCTCCAGCGCGATGGCCAGCACCGCCTCGCGCGCCTTGCGGGCAAAGGTCCGGTTGTTGTTGAGGAAAACATTGCGGGCAAGCTGCTGGGTAATGGTCGAGCCGCCCTGCCGCCATTTGCCGCTTTCCACCCGCACGAACAGCGAGCGCAAGACGCCGATCGGATCAACGCCGTAGTGATCGTAGTACCGCCGATCCTCGACCGAGATCATCGCGTTCTGCATCACCGGCGGGATTTCCCCGATCGGCAGCCATTTGCCGTAGCTTGGCCCGAGCGAGACGAGTTCAGAGCCATCGCGCGCGCGCACCACGATCATCTGGCCCTGCGCCTGCGATTTCAGCGACTCAAAGCTTGGCAGCGACTGCGCCGCGACCGCGACCGCGACACCGAGGGCAATGGCCGCCAGCAACGCCAGCGCAAAGAGCCAAACGAAAATCCGCCGCAGCACACGGCCGAACCCGCCGCCCCGGCCCGAGCTGGGCGGTTTGGGCGAGCGCGGCGGCGTCCTGGAGGGCGGCGGCGGTTCGGAAAGGCTGCGCCGGATGGCGGATCGGGCCATGTAGTCAGTCAAACCCCTCGGCGGGCGGCGACAGTGCCCGCATGCATGCGCGGCCATGCATAGGCCAACTGGAACGCAGCGTTAACGCAAAATGCGCTCACCCCGCCTAGCCCCGGCAATCATTCGGCGGGTTTGAAGGCGAGCGAGGCGCTGTTGATGCAATAGCGCAGCCCGTCCGGCCCTGGTCCATCCGGGAAAACATGGCCGAGATGGCCTTCGCACTTGGCGCAGCGCACTTCGGTGCGGACCATGCCGTGCGAGACATCGCGCACTTCATCGACCGCCTCACCGGCAACCGGGGCGGTGTAGCTGGGCCAGCCGGAGCCGGAATTGTACTTCGTGTCGGAGGCGAACAGCGGCGTGCCGCAGCCGGCGCAGTGGTACATGCCCGTCAGCTTGTTCTTTTCGTACTTGCCGGTGAACGCCCGCTCGGTCCCGCCTTCGCGCAGAACATGATACTGCTCGGGAGTGAGCTTCTCGCGCCACTGGTCCTCGGTCAGATTGAGCTTGTCGGTCATCGGCGGGTCTCCTTCGGGCAGGATATGGGAAGCATCGGCGGCGGCGACAATGCACCGGCGCTTGCATCATATTCGGTTTGATCGCGGTTTGCGTTACATCCGCAGGGCGGGCCGCTAAAGCCCCGCGAACAGCGCCAGCATGCGTTCCCACGCCCTTTCGGCCTGCGGCTTGTCGTAAACCGGCGAATCGATAGTGCACCAGCCGTGATCGGCGGCGTAGACCTCGACTTCGGCCGGGCGGCCCGCAGCTGCGGCGGCAGCGCGCAGCGTGTCCTTGTCGGTCGGCGCGGCGGCATCGTCGTTGCGGCCGATGGCGAAGAGGAAGCTGGCCTGAGTCTGGCCGAGCAGCTTGTGCGGGCTGTCCGGCTCGGCGGTGACCAGCGCGGCACGATGGAACGAAGCGGCCGCTTTCACGCGCCCCGGGACCGCCGCAGCGCTGCGCACGGTGAACGGGCCGCCCATGCAATAGCCGCTGGTGCCGATCCCGCGCTTGGCATCGACCGCGCTCTGCTGGTCGAGCCAGGCAACCGCCGCAACGGCATCGCGCGCTGTCCCGGCCGGGGTGATAGCGGTGATCATCGGTTGGAGCCGGGCGCGCCCTTCTGGGGTGCGCCATTCCGCGAAACTGGCGAGCACCGGTGCCTTCGCGCTGCGATAATAGTGGTTGAACACAAGCACCGCATAGCCCGCTCCGGCCAGCCGCCGGGCCATCGTCTTGTAGGCATCGCGTAGCCCGGCGATGTCGGGCCAGAGCAGCACGGCCGGGTGCGCGCCGGTGGCCGGATGAACAAAGAAGCCATCGGCGATGCCATCGGGCGTAGTCACGGTAACCGCCGATTCGGTAAGTGCCGCGCCGCTTTCACCGTTCGCGCCGCTGGTGCTGCACGCGGCCACGGTTGCCGCGGCACCGAGCAAGCCGAATTGCCGCCGCGACAGGGCGGCGCGCTCGGCCGTCAGGGTGGACTCATCGCACATCGCTTTGCTCCTCAAGTCTGTCAGGCTTGAAGATAACCGCAGCGCAGTGCCCCGGCCAGTGACTCAATCGCCGTAGAAATTCATTTCCAGCAGCACGCCGCACGGATCGGTGATGAACACCTGCCGCAGCCCGATCGAGGCGATATGGCGCTGTTCATATGCGATTTGCATGGCATCGAGCCGGGTCAGAGCCGCATCATACCCGGCGCAGTTGAAAGCAACGTGATGGATCGCGCCGGTGTGTGGGCCGGGCTCGGCCCGGCGGATGGTGCCCCCCATTACGTCGGGCGATGTCAGATGGACGATCGGACGGTCATTGGCATCGTAGAGCCACTGGACACTGTCGGTCGACATTCCCGGCGGACCGCTGTCGCAGCGCAAATCGAGCACTGCCGCGTAAAAGGCCACCGATCCCGGCAGATCATGGGTGGCGATGTTGACGTGATCGAGCGTTGTCGCCGTCATCGGCCGATCTCCCGCGTGGCGCGCGCCAGTTGCATGCCGCCAGCGCGGGCACCATGATCCGCTCGCCTGCCGAAATCAACTGCGGCCCGGCTTACGCCCGGACCAGCGCGGCCTCGCACTCGTCAAGCAGTTCGGCGATGATCGTCGCCACCGGGTCTTCGCGGGTGACCATCCCGACCGACTGGCCGGCCATCAGCGAGCCGCTTTCGACATCGCCGTCAATCACCGCGCGGCGCAGCGCCCCAGCCCAGAAGTGCTCGATCTGAAGTTGAGCCTCGCCCATCTCGATCGCGCCGGCATCGAGCAGAGCCGCCACTTCGCGCTGCTTGGCGGTGAATTCTTCGGTGCCCTTGTTCTTGAGCGCACGCACCGGGATTACCGGCAGGCGCGGATCGACCTGGACCGAAGCGACCGCATCGCGCGCATTGGCGCGGAAAAACGCCGCCTTGAATGCCGGATGGGCAATCGATTCGGTAGCGCATGCGAAGCGCGTGCCAAGCTGGACTCCGGCAGCGCCCATATCGAGGTAGGAGGCGATCATCTCGCCGCGCCCAATCCCGCCGGCGACAAACACGATGTGATCCTCCGCGAGAGCGGGCAGGAATTCCTGCGCGAGCACGCTGGTGGCAACCGGACCGATGTGGCCGCCGGCCTCGCTGCCCTCGATCACCAGCGCATCGGCGCCCGAACGGAGCAGCTTCTTTGCCAGGGCAATCGTTGGCGCGAACACCAGAACTTTGGCCCCGAAGGCCTTGATCGCCTCAACCGCGCCCTTGGGCGGAATGCCGCCAGCCAGCACGACATGGCTCACGCGGTGGTCGGCGCAGACCGCGATCAGCTCGGTCAGCTGCGGGTGCATGGTGATGAGATTGACGCCAAACGGCCGTGTGGTGAGCGCGGCGGTGGCCGCGATCTCACGGTCGAGCAGTTCGGGCGACATCGCCCCGCAGGCAATTACTCCGAAGCCGCCGGCATTGCTGATCGCGGCGACCAGCGTGCGTTCCGAAACCCACGACATCGCTCCGCACAGGATCGCATATTCGCTGCCAAGAAATTCAGCCCCGCGCGCCATCAGCGCCATGGTTCGGTCGATCACGCTTTTCCCACCCGGTTGGTCCGTCAGAGCCTATAGCATCACTCACGCGTCGCGCCAGAGCGGGTGCAGCAAACCTAATCGCATCTTTCGATAAGAGTGGCATTTATATCCGCCTTTGCCGATCATCCCGGCGAGACCGACGATGCGGCTGCGCCGGAAACACGCCGGGCCGATGCCGTTGTTGCACGACAGGGCCGGTTCCGGCGCGTAGACCACCCCTGCAATGATGAAGGCATCCCTAGAGCTTGTGCTGTTCTTGCTGAACGGAATCGCACTGAGCGTGGCGACGGTCGGCGCCGGACTGCTGGGCATCGGCGTGATTGCCGGCGGGGGCTGCTGGTGGTGGATGGGTCGCCGGGGCGGCAGGCCGAAGCCCTAGAGGCAGGCTGGCGTGGATTATCCCAAGACGAGCCCGCCATCGACCAGCAGATCGGTGCCGGTCACATAGGATGATTCGTCGGAGGCAAGAAACAGCGCGCCGGCCGCCAGTTCGTCCGGCGTTCCCAGCCGGTGCAGCAGCTGCATCGATTCCATCGCCTTCCAGAACGCTGCCGGATCGGGTGTGGTTGCCGCATAGTCGCGCAGCATCGGCGTATCGGTGACCCCGGGATTGAGCGAGTTGACCCGCACCCCGCTGGGCGAAAGTTCCATCGCCAACGCGCGGGTGAACGAGATGATCGCGCCTTTCGAGGCGATGTAGGCGCCGATATTGGGCCAGGCCAAGCCCTCACGCGCCGAACCGGCCGACGTACTGATGATCGAACCGCGCCCGGCGGCGGCCATGATCGGCCCGGCCAGCTTGCAGGCGAGGAACACGCTCTTGAAGTTCACTGTGAGGAGCAGGTCCAGCTCCTCGATCGGGGTCTCGGCCACCGATTTGCCCGAGCCTTCCTTGCCGGCATTGTTGAACAGCACATCCAGCTTGCCGCAGCGCGCCATGTGCGCATCGAACAGCCGCTGGATCGCGGCAAAATCGGCGACATCGGTGAGCACGAACGCGGCCTTGCCGCCGGCCGCGCGGATTTCGCCAGCAACTTGCTCGCCCAGCGGATTGATGTCGGCAATCGTCACGTCGGCCCCTTCGGCGGCGAACCGCCGCGCCGATGCCGCGCCGATGCCCGATGCGGCGCCGGTAATGATCGCTGTCTTGTTTTCGAGGCGCATGGGTCTTTCCCTCAGGCGGTGTGCACGGCCAGCCGCGCCAGCGTCGCCGCCGGATCGGTATCGAGATGCGATTGCCGCCGCTTGATCCGCCAGCGGCCGTCCTGCCTCACGAAAACATCGCGCATGGTGGTAGTGCCGATCAGGTCGAGCGTCGTCCGGTCAGGGCTGAACTTGCCGACGATCAGTTTGGAGGTCTGGGTGGCGGTATCGCCAACCACCTCAATCATGGAATCGACCGCGATGTGCAAGATTCCGGTAGATCCCGCTGCCACTGCGCCGATTTCATCACGGCCATGGAAGGTGCGCGCGCCGACGATGTCGAACTCGCCGTCCTCGGTGAACAGTGCGGCGAAGTTTTCTCCATCACAGGCATCGGCATAGCGGTTATAGAGCACCGAAACCTCGCGGATCTCATGCACGTCGAGCAGGTATTGCAGGCGGTCATCCATGAGGTCGGTCCTTTTATGGAAGGCTGCGCAGAAGCTCAGGCGCCCAGATCCTTCTGGATGTGCGGCCGGGTCACGAAGCTGAGGCAGGCAGCGCGATCGAGGAAGCGGTCCTCGTCGGGGCGGATCACTTCAAGATAGCGCGGCTCGTTGAACGCGGCAACCATTGCAGCATGGCTATCGAACCAAAGTTCGCCCACGCCGTCGTAATCGGGTGCGGCCCCCAGCACGAGCGCTTCGCCTTCCCCGTCGGTATCGAACGGGTGGAGGACATAGCGCTTCACATGGCGGGCGAACTCGGGAACGCTCAGGACCAGCGGCGCGTGCCGGTTAAGCCAGTGATCGACAAATTGCTCGCGGGTGAGATCTGGCCTGCGTTTTGCTGCGACAATGAGGGCAATCATCGACGTTCTCCCTGCCGGTTGTTCTGGGCATTGCGGTTAACTTGATGGTCAAGTGTAGAGGATTGCCTTGAGCGTCCCCGCTTCGCGCTTGTCGAACTTTTCATAGGCAGCTGGCCCTTCGGCCAGCGGGCGGCGCTCGGTAATGAATTGTTCGGGGCGCAGCCGGCCCGACTGGAGCATCGGCACCAGCGCCGGCCAGTGCTTGTGGACTTCGGTCACGAAGTTGCCGCGGATCGTGGCGTTGTTGACGAAGACCTGCCGCGGCACCTTAAAGTTCATCGAATTGTTGACGCCAAGGATCGAGATGTTGCCGTTGATGCCGACCAGCGACAGCGCCAGTTCCATCGTGGCATCGCCGCCCACCGCCTCGATGATGCAATCGATCATCCGTCCGTTGGTCAGCTCGCGCAGCTGACCGGTTACATCGTCGCACCACACCGGCACCGCGCCGAGCCCGGCCGCGATTTCCCGGCGCTCGCGGACCGGATCGATCGCGTAGACCACGCTGGCGCCCATGATCATGGCCAGTTCCAGCGCCATCAATCCGATTGGCCCGAGACCGACAATCGCCACGCTACGCCCGGGGCGGATTTCGGCACCGAGCGCCGCGCCATAGGCGGTCGCCACGTTATCGGTGAGCAGGATGCCCTGATCGATGCTGACCCCTTCGGGAAGGCACACGGCGTTGTAATCGGCGGCCGGCACTCGGATCAGTTCGGCCTGACACCCGCCGAGGCCGATACCGAAGCCAAACACGCTCCAGCCCTGCTCGCACTGCTTGCTATCACCGCGCAGGCACGGCCGGCAGGCACCGCAGCCCGTCATGGCGGCCAGCATCACGGTATCGCCAACCTTCAGGCTGGTTACACCTTTGCCCTTCTCGATTACCTCGCCGACCGCTTCGTGACCGACGCAAAAACCGGTGCCCAGTTCGAAACCTTCGCCGATTTCGGCGAAATCGTCGTGATAGAGATGAAGGTCGCTGCCGCAGATGCCGCAGGCCTTGGCTTGAACCAGCACATCACGATCATCTTCGATCCGCGCATCTTCGAGCGATTCGAAGCGGATATCCTTTTTGCCGTGAAAGATCAGGCCTTTCATCGCGCTCTCCTGCACATCGGCCTCTGGCGGACCCGATAGGAGGGTAGGGCAGACGTGGCGCCGCACGCCAGCAACCAGGCGGCCCCTGCGCATTGTTCACATGTATGAACCCGCGCAGGCTACGCTTCGGGGATGACCAGCCGGTACAGGAAACCGATCAGGCCGATCGCGAAGACCAGACCGGCCAGCACGCTCGAGGTTTTGCGGATCATCCGGTTCTTGGATTGCGGATAGAACCAGAGCACGCCGCCGCCGGCGAGCGCGGTCAAAAGATATTGGGTCATGGATGCTCTTTCGATGGGACTAACGCCGTCTGAACCGCGTTGCTTACGTTCGTCCCAACGAACTGGATCAACCGCCCGATAACCCTGCTTTCCCGGCCTTCGGCGCTTATTCCGCGTCGAGCCCATAGGCCGTATGCAGCACGCGCACCGCCAGTTCGGTCTCGTCCTCGTCGATCAGCACCGAGACCTTGATCTCGCTGGTCGAGATTGCCTGGATGTTGATCCCGCGATCGGCCAGCGCGCGGAACATCGTCGAGGCGACACCGGCGTGGCTGCGCATGCCGACCCCGACGACGCTGATCTTGGCGACCTTGCCGTCGGTGATCAGGCGGTGGAAGCCGATCGGTTCCTTTTGCGCTTCGAGCAGCGCCTGCGCGCGGACGAGGTCCGACGAAGGCAGCGTAAAGGTCACGTCGGTCTCACCCTTGTCGCGCCCGACGTTCTGGATGATCATGTCGACGTTGATGTTGGCGGCGGCGAGCGGGGAGAAGATCGTCGCCACCGCACCGGGCCGGTCGGGCACGCGGGTGAGGATGATCTTGGCCTCGTTCTTGTCGGCCGCGATGCCGGTGATCAGCTGGCGTTCCATTTCGAGTCCTTCCTGAATTTTCGCCAGTTCCTCGTCGCTGACGATCATCGTCCCGGGCAGCGTATCCGCAGCCGGGGCATCGTCATCGATGAACGAGGACAGCACCTGTACCCGCACCCCGGCCTTCATCGCGAGGCTGACCGAGCGGGTCTGCAGCACTTTGGAGCCGACCGAGGCGAGTTCGAGCATTTCCTCGTAGGTGACGTTCTTGAGCTTGCGCGCTTTCGCGACGATGCGGGGATCGGTGGTATAGACCCCGTCGACGTCGGTATAGATATCGCAGCGATCGGCATTTACCGCCGCCGCCACCGCCACCGCCGAAGTGTCGGACCCGCCGCGACCCAGCGTGGTGACCCGGCCGGCGGGGGACACCCCCTGAAAACCCGGGATCACCGCGATTTCGCCCGCTGCCATGCTGGCGGTGAGCGCGGCCGAATCGATGCTTTCCACCCGCGCCTTGGCATGGGCATCGTCGGTCTGGATCGGAACCTGCCAGCCGAGCCACGAGCGGGCCTTGCAGCCCATGCCTTGCAGTGTCAGCGCCAGCAGCCCGGCGGTGACCTGTTCGCCGCTGGCGACCACCACATCGTATTCGGCCGGATCATAAAGCGCGTTGGCCTCGCGGCAGAAGGTGACGAGGCGGTCGGTTTCGCCGGCCATGGCCGAGACCACGACTGCCACTTCGTGCCCGGCCTCCTGCTGGCGGCGCACGATCGTGGCAACGCGGCGGATGCGCTCGGTGCCGGCCATTGAAGTGCCGCCGAATTTCATCACGATGCGCCCCACGCGCCCACTCCCGCCTGCGTCCTGCACGAAAAGACCGGCCAGCAGCCACTCGACCGGACGGCGGGGGCGCTTTAGGAAGGAGCCATGGGTAATGCAACAAGCATCACGGGCGGAACCATCCGCGCCGAAGAAGCCGAACACTTCGGCAGCCTTGCGGCGGACTGGTGGAACCCCAAGGGCAGTTCGGCGATGCTTCACCGGCTTAACCCGGTGCGGCTGGCCTTCCTGCGCGAGGCAGTGGACCGGCATTGGGGCGGCGATACCCGCAGCCATCGCCCGCTGGCGGGCAAGCGCGCGCTCGACGTCGGCTGCGGCGCCGGGCTGTTGGCCGAGCCGCTGGCAAGGCTCGGCGCGGCGGTCACCGGGATCGATGCGGCGGCGGAGAATGTGGCGGTGGCGCGCGATCATGCGGCGGGCGCTGGCCTGAACATCGAATATCTGCACGGTGATCTCACCGAAATCGCCCCCGGTCCGTATAATCTCGTAACGGCGATGGAAGTGATCGAGCATGTCGCCGACAAGCCCGCATTCGTTACTGCACTCGCCGCTGCACTGGCGCCGGGCGGGTTGATGGTGCTCTCCACCCCCAACCGCACCGTGCGCTCGCGGCTGCTGCTCGTTGAGGCGAGCGAGCGGCTGGGGATGATCCCGCGCGGCACGCATCATTGGGACGATTTCATCACCCCGGTCGAACTGGCCGATCTGCTCGCCGCCGCCGGGCTGACGATGGGCAACCCGCGCGGGATCGCGTGGTCGCCGCTGGCGGGGCTGCATCTGTCGGACGATCTGGCGCTCAATTTCATCGTCACCGCCACCCGCCCAGAATGAGCACATGGCCGTTCCTGATCGCGGGCGGTTTCGCCGCCGTGCTTGCTGCGGGCAGCGCGCAGGCCCAGCCGGTGATCGTCGCGCCCGGGCCGGGGATGGTCGAAGCGCCCTGCCCGGTGGTGCCCGAACCGCTCGACAACGCCACTTACGCCGCGCTCAATGCCTATAACGATACGCACGACTGGGCGTGGCTGTGCCGCTATCAGGCCGCCAACGCCGCGCTGAAGGCCCGGCCGGTCGCGGTGTTCATGGGCGATTCGATCACGGAATACTGGGGCGCGCTCGATCCGGCGCTGTTCGCCGGCGGGGTGATCGATCGCGGGATCAGCGGGCAGACCACCCCGCAGATGGTGCTGCGCTTCCGTCAGGATGTGATCGCGCTGCGCCCCAAGGTGGTCCACATTATGGGCGGGACCAACGATATCGCCGGCAACACCGGGCCGGAAAGCCCGGAGATGTTCAAGAACAACATCCGCACGATGGTCGATCTGGCACGTGCAAACGGGATCGCGGTGGTGCTCGGCGCAATCCCGCCGGCGGCGAAGTTCAACTGGGTGCCCTCGCTCCAGCCGGCGAAGCGGATCTCCGAACTGAACCGCTGGCTGAAAAGCTACGCAGCACAGCGCCGGCTGGTTTACGCCGACTATCATGCGGTGCTGGCCGCGCCCGACGGGGCGATGAAGCCGGCGTTCTCGGCCGACGGGGTCCACCCCAACGCGGCAGGCTATGCGGCGATGCGCGCTGTGGCAGATCGCGCGCTGGCGGCGGGGCGCTAGGACCCCACCATCACCATCCGTTCGGGCGTTGACCTGCTGATGCGAGTCAGCCCAGCGCGGCCGCCCACTCCGCCTCGATGAACCCAACGAGCAGCCCGCCGGGATGCTCGACCACCGGCCGCTTGATGCAGCTGGTATGCGCGGCCATCACCGCCACCGCCTTGTCCGCATCGAGCCCGGCCTTGTCGGTATCGGGCAACTTGCGAAAAGTCGGCCCGGCGCGGTTGAGCACCTTCTCCCAGCCGACCGCCGCGATCCACACGTTCAACTTCGCCGGATCGGCCCCGGCCTTCTTGTAATCGTGGAAGGCATGGGGGATGCCGCGCGCGTCGAGCCATGCGCGGGCCTTCTTCACCGTGTCGCAGTTGGGGATGCCGTAAAGCGTGATCGTCATAGAGAGCCTCCGCCGCCGGTGTAGCCGACGCTGCCCGCATTGTCCCGCTTCGGCGCAAGTTACCGTGGCCGCTTGATAAACTTGTCCGCTTCGGCAACACCGCAGCGATGAGCAAGGAGCAGCCCAAGCTTTTCCGCGTGATGGCACGCGACAACTTCGGCGATATCTTCGCGTTCGAGACCGACAACCGCGAGCGCGCCGACAAGAAACAGCGCCAGCTGGAAAAGCGCCCCGAACTGCATGATGTGCAACTGATCCGCCAGCGCTGGATCTAGGTCGGCTGCCCGGGGTGGGCTTCGACAAGCTCAGCCTGAGCGGGATTTGGTTACAGTCTTTTCCGCTCGTGCTGAGCCTGTCGAAGCACCTCCCGAACCGCCCATGCGTGACATTCGGCAAAAATTGCGCAAAAGCCGCCAGATCATGAGCATCAACAGCTTCGGCCGCCTGCTGCGTTTCACCACCTGGGGCGAAAGCCACGGGCCGGCGCTTGGCGCGGTGGTCGATGGGTGCCCGCCGGGGCTGGCGCTGAGTGAGGCGGATATCCAGCCGTTCCTCGATGCGCGGCGGCCGGGGCAATCGAAATTCACCACCCAGCGGCAGGAGCCCGATGCGGTCCGCATCCTCTCGGGGGTGTTCGAGGGGAGGACCACCGGCACCCCGATCAGCCTGATGATCGAGAATGTCGACCAGCGCTCCAAGGACTATTCCGAAGTCGCGCTGGCCTATCGCCCCGGCCATGCCGACTATGCCTATGACGCAAAGTACGGCTTTCGCGACTATCGCGGCGGCGGGCGCTCCTCGGCGCGCGAAACGGCGGCGCGGGTGGCAGCGGGCGCGGTGGCGCGGCTAGTCATCCCTGAGGTGGCCATTCGCGGCTGGGTCGCGGAAATCGGCGGCGATGCCATCGATCCCGACAACTTCGATGCAGCCCAGATCGGTGCCAACCCGTTCTTCTGCCCCGATCCCGATGCTGCCCGGCGGTGGGAGCGGATCGTGGATGAGGCGCGCCTTGCCGGCTCCTCGGTTGGCGCGGTGGTCGAGGTCGAGGCGACCGGGGTCCCCGCCGGCTGGGGCGCGCCGCTTTATGGAAAGCTCGACGCCGATCTGGCGGCGGCGATGATGGGAATCAACGCGGTTAAAGGCGTGGAGATCGGCGACGGGTTCGCCGCCGCGCGCCTTTCCGGTGAAGCCAATGCCGATGCGATGCGCCCGGGAAGCGAAGGGCCGCAATTCCTCGCCAACCACGCAGGCGGGATAGCGGGCGGGATCGCCACCGGCCAGCCGATCCGGCTACGGATCGCGTTCAAGCCGACCAGCTCGATCCTCACCCCGGTCGAGACCATCGCCCGCGACGGTTCGGCGAGCGAGATCCGCACCAAGGGTCGCCACGATCCTTGCGTCGGCATTCGCGGTGTCCCGGTGGTGGAGGCGATGCTGGCGCTGGTGCTGGCCGACCACAAGCTACTCCACAGGGGGCAGTGCGGCTGAGTGCCGCCGGCCATTATTTCAAATTAGTTTCGACCGTTTGATCGGCGTATCCGATCACTGATCGCAGAATTTTGCGATGGCTATCGCGCGCGGGGCCGATCATCACGGTCACCAGTTTTTCGTTACCCAAGCAATGGAGGATATCATGGCACTGAAGGGATCTAAGACCGAGGAAAACCTCAAGGCCGCGTTCGCGGGCGAAAGCCAGGCCAACCGCCGCTATCTCTATTTCGCACAGAAGGCCGACGTCGAAGGCTATAACGATGTCGCCGCGGTGTTCCGCTCGACCGCCGAGGGCGAGACCGGCCACGCGCACGGCCATCTGGAATATCTTGAGGAATGCGGCGATCCCGCCACCGGCGAGCCGATCGGTAACACCGAGCTGAACCTCAAGGCCTCGATCGCCGGCGAAACCCATGAATACACCGATATGTATCCGGGCATGGCCAAGACCGCGCGCGAGGAAGGCTTCGACGAAATCGCCGACTGGTTCGAGACCCTGGCGAAGGCCGAGAAGAGCCACGCAGGCAAGTTCCAGAAGACGCTGGACAGCCTCGACGCCTGATCCGTTCCACGACCGACAGCTCCGGCTCGGTGCACCGCGCCGGCCGGAGTTTTCCGTTCAATTCCAGCAGATTTTGAGGAGCAGGCATGGAAGGCAGCCTCGAAGCGCCGATCCGTCACGACATTCCGTGGCGCGATGAGGCGTGGTATGACGAAACGGCCCTGGATGCAGAACTGCGCCGGGTGTTCGACATCTGCCACGGTTGCCGCCGCTGCTTCAACTTGTGTGACAGCTTTCCGATCCTGTTCGAAGCGATAGACGAGAGCCCCAACGAAGAAGTGGACGATCTGACCGCGCCGCAGATGAAGGCGGTCGTCGATGCCTGCACCTTGTGTGACATGTGCTTCATGTCGAAGTGCCCTTACGTGCCGCCGCACAGCTTCGACCTCGATTTCCCCCACCTGATCGTGCGCGCCCGCGCGATCGAGCACCGCAAGGGCGAAACCTCGCTGCCTGACCGCGAACTGGCCAAGATGACCCGCAACGGCAAGCTCGGCACGGTGTTGTCAGGCGCGGCCAACTGGGCGACACAGGAGGACAATAGCCTGACCCGCCCGGTGATCGAGGCCGTGACTGGGATCGATGCGCGGGCGCATTTGCCGGCATTCATGGACATCCCGCTGGTCAACAAGGCGCCCGGCCTGATCCCCGCACCCAATCCCGCCGGGCCGGCGTTTGGCCGCAAGGTGGCGCTCTATGCCGGCTGCCACGACAATTTCAACGACGGCACCCCGGGCGAGGCGGCGATGCGGGTATTTGCCCATCAGGGGCTGGAAGTGCGCGTCGAGTATCCCGATTGCTGCGGGATGCCGCTGTTCGAGAACGGTGATGTGGCCGCGGTGGCGACGCAGGCGAACCGTATCTCTGCGCACTTTGCGCCGCTGATCGAGGATGGCTGGGACATCGTGGCGCTGACCACCAGCTGCGCGCTGATGCTCAAGTTCGAATGGCCTCTGATCGAGCCGGACAACGAGCAGGTAAAACTGCTCAGCCGGCACACGTTCGACGTGGCGGAATATGTCGTGCGCTTGTCCAAGGACGTGGGGCTGGTGCCAATCGAGCCGATGGCGAAATCGATCGCGGTGCACTTCGCCTGCCACGCCCGGGCCCAGGCGATGGGCCCCAAGGCGCTGGAAATGCTCCGCCTGATCCCCGAGGCCAAGCCGCAGCTGACCGAGCGCTGTTCCGGCCACGGCGGCAAGTGGGGCATCTTCAAGCAGAACTTCGAGCGTGCGCTCAAAGTCGGCAAACCCACCGGCAAATCGCTGATCAAGTCCAATCCCGACATCGTCGTTTCAGAATGCCCGCTGGCCGGCCCGCATCTGCGTCAGGTGATCGAGGCCGGCGGCACCACTCCGCCCGACCGGATCGGCCATCCGATTGAAGTCATGGCGCTGGCCTACGGCCTTTGAGAGCCCAATTCAGGAAAACCGCAAAATGCCCCGCAACAACCGCACCATCACTGCTGACGACATCCTGCCGACCGACCAGTACGAGCTGATCCGCTCCGACAAAAAGCAGGAAGCGATCGCTCGCAAAGTGCTGACCCGCATCAGCGTTGGCCCTTATGCCACGGTCCTGTTCGAGACCTGGGACAGCATGTGGCTGCAAATTCAGGAAATGCTGCGCATCGAAAAGGGCGGCGCGGAGCAACTGGCCGATGAACTGGCCGCTTATGATCCGATGGTGCCCAAGGGCGCGGAGCTGACCGCGACGGTGCTGTTCGAGATCGAGGACGAAGTTCGCCGCGATCAGTTCCTGCGCTCGATCGGCGGGATCGAGGACCACGTGGCGATTGATGTCGCGGGCCATATCGCAAAGGCGCGCCCCGAGGGCGATGTTGCGCGCACCCGCGAGCGCGACGGCAAGTCCAGCTCGGTCCACTTCTTCCATTTCGACCTTTCGCCCGAGGCGGTGACGGCGTGGAAAAGCGGTGTAGGCCGGGTCATGCTGGTGATCGATCATCTCGCATATGGTCATGCCGCGATGATCGGCGACCAATCGCGCGATTATCTCGGGCGCGAGTGTCTCTGACAGGCTGGCCCGTTTCCGCTAATCGCTACCGCGCCCGCTTGAGCACGATATAGACCGCCCCCGCGCCGCCATGGCGCGGATGGGCCTGACGCACCGCCGCAATGCGCCCGGCGTGCGGCCCTGCGGCCAGCCAGTCGAGCAGCTTGGCCCGGATCGCGCCGCGCCGTTCCCCGCGGCTGGCATGATCGTCGGACGGCCGTGGGCGGCCGGTGACCAGCAGCACCAGCCGCGCGCCTTGCGCGATGGCTTGCGTCAGGCCCAGATCGAGCCGGACGTGGGCGGCATCGAGCGTGTGGCCGTGAAGATCGAGCGTGAAATCGGGAACCACCGCAGCCTTGGCTAGCTTGCGCTCCCAGCTGGCGTCGAGCCCGTGGCGATCGAGCGGGCGTGACGGCACCGCAGCGGGTGCCGGCGCGACCAAGGGAGCCGGTGTGCGCCCTTTGATGCGCGGGGCCGGAGGCGGCAGTACTACGTTTGGGGCGGGCGGCGACGGGCGCCCCCCCTCCTCGGCTCGGGCAGGAGCAGGCGCGTGCAGCGGTTTTACCGTCGCGGCGACTTTGGACCAGAGCGCGGCTTCATCGGGGCTCAGGCCGCGCGGCGGGCGGATCACCGGATGCCCAGCCGGGCCAGCGTTCCCTTGGGGAGGAGCAGCATCGCGCTACCGCGCGCGGCCATACCCCCGGCGATCTGGCGCGCAGTGGGACCGGCGCCCCAGAACGAATCGAACCGGTTGGCACCCTTGATCGCGCCGCCCGTATCCTGCGCGACCCACAGCCCGCTGGCTGCCGCATTGTCGGTCGAGAGCCACACCGGCGCGCCAAGCGGTACATAAGCGGGATCGGCGGCAAGGCTGACCTGCCCGCGCACCGGCACGTTCAGCGCGCCGACCGGGCCATCGCCGGTGACTTCGCGGAAGAACACATAGGCCCGATCAAGCCGCATCAGCGCTTTGCCCTCAGCCGGGTGCTCGCGCAGGTAACGCATGATCCCTTGCATCGAGCCGGGATACTGGCCCGGCCCATCGCCGACGAGCCCGCGATCCTTCATCACCCCGCCAATGCCGGTGTAGGGCCAGCCATTTTGCCCGCCGTAACCGATGCGCATCACCGAGCCATCGGGCGCAATCAGCCGGCCCGAGCCTTGCACCTGGAGGAAGAAGAACTCGATCGGATCGGCCGCATAAGCGATCTCGAGCCCCTTGCCGGCGAGCGCCCCATCCTCGATCGCGGCTCGATCGTAATATGCGACAAAGCGCCCATCGGCATCGAACCGGCCAAGGGGGGGCTGGCCCACGCGCTGCTCGAACGGGGTTTCGAACGGCCAGGCCCGCACCAGATCCGGCGGCGCGCGGTAAATCGGCACGGCAAAGCCGGGCTGCGCGGTGCGTACGCCGGCGATCTCGGGCTCGTAATAGCCGGTGATATAGCTGTTACCGTCGGCGACCCGTGCGGTTTCAAAGTGCGCCGTGAAAAACCCTGCGGCGTTGCCGGCGGGCCAGTTCGGCGCGGCAGTGCAAGCGGCGCGCCAGTCCGCCGGGCGGGTGAGGCCGCTCTGGTCGGTGCGGACCAGCAGGCTGCGGCAACTTTCTGCGAACGAGCGCAGCGCGGCAGCGGGCCGGGCCGAAGTCAGCGCCAGTGCTTCGATCGCCGGGCCGGGCCGGACCCCGGCCAGCAGCGCTGTTTGCGAAGGGGGCGGCGCGGTTGGCACCGGGGTCGGGCTGGGCGCGGGATAGCCCTGCGGCGGACGGCCCTCCGGAATCAGGGTACAGGCAGACACCAGCGTGAGCGCGAGGAGCGCGGCAAGTGTCCGGACCTGCCCCTGCATCGGCGACTCAGGCTTCGTCGGTTTCGTCGAGCAGCCAGTCCGGCGCGGCGGCATTCACCATCCGGCTGAAGGTCCACAGATCGCGCGCTTCAACCGCATCGTCGAGCGAGCCGGCGATGACAGTGCCGGCGGCATCGCGGGTGAGCGCGGCGATATCTGCAGTGAAGCGCACTGTGATCCGGGCCAGCTTGTCCTGCAAGCTGGCATCGACCACCGCCACGTCTTCGATCCGGATCAACCGGTTGGCCACCGTTTCGCCAGCGGCAAGCCGGGCGTCGATCGCGCCGGCGAAGCTTTCATAAACGTCGCGGTCGCAAAGCTGAGCCAGTGCTTCCTTGTCACCCTGCCAGAACGCTTCGAGCACCATGCGGTAAGCGCTGCGCGCGCCCTGCAGGAACAGCAATGCATCGAACCGGCGATCGGCCGCAGCGATATCGCGCAGGCCCCGTTCGGCTGCGGGGAGCACACCGGGGATTTCGCGCGGGCGCGGGGCGGCAGCGACTTGCGGAACGCCGCGTTCGGGCAGGCGCTGGGCAGGCGCGCGCGGCGCGCCGCTAGCCCCATCGGGCTTGCCTTCGAAGCGGCCTTGAATCGGTTCTTCCTCATGTTCGGCGCGGCGGCCGAGCACCGAATAGAGCCTGAGGCCGAGGAAGGCCGCGATCATGGCCAGAATGACGACTTCGACAGTCACGCCTGCATCTTTCGTTCCGACCGGATTTTGCTCGTCCGGTCTGTGGGACTACTCTGCCTCAGATAGGTACGCTTGACAAATGAACAACGCATGATCGGCCCCATCGGGCGGTTTTCGCGCCGCGACGATGCGGCAAGGCAACGAATCGGTCCCGCAGCGGGACGAAGCGAACCGCGCAGCCGCGGGCGCACCGGGCGATTGCCGCCCGGCGCGTGCAGTGCTAGGCGGCGCGCCATCCCGCACGCCGGACAATTCAGACAGGAACGCTTCCATGGCCGATGAAGGCAACGTGATCTCCGACCTCAAGCTCGATGCCCCCCAGCCCAATGGCGAGGACATCGGCCCGGCGGCAGGGATCATCTCGCAATATGTCAAGGATCTCTCGGTCGAGAACCCCAACGCGCCGCAGTCCTATCAGTGGCAGGACCCGCCGCAGCTTGACGTGCAGTTCAACATTCAGGCCGACCAGATCGACGCCGAGATACACGAGATCGCGCTGAAGATCACGATGAGCGCCAAGGCCGAGGCCGGCATGGTCTATATGATCGACCTCGTCTATGCCGGGCTGGTGGGCATGCGCGGGCTGGCGCCTGAGCAGATGCATGCCTTCTCATATGCCGAAGCTCCGCGCATCTTGTTCCCGTTCGCGCGGCGGATCGTAGCCGATGCGGTGCGCGATGCCGGCTATCCGCCGGTGATGCTCGAACCGATCGACTTCAACGGCTTGTACCTGCAGCAACTGGCGCAGGCACAGACCGAACCGGCCGGCAACGCCTGAGCCGCTGCGCCGGCGGCCGGAGCGTTCGGGACCGATGAACCTCCTCAAGGCCACCGGGACGATCGGCGGGCTGACCCTGGTCAGCCGGGTGCTGGGGCTGGTGCGCGACAGTCTGTTCGCGCGCTTCATCGGCGCAAGCTTCGCCTCCGACGCCTTTCTGGTCGCGTTCCGGCTGCCAAACCTGTTCCGCGCGCTGTTTGGGGAAGGGGCGTTCGCATCGGCGTTTATCCCGATGTTCAACCAGAAGGTGAGCGATCCCGAAGGGCGCGGACTGCCCGACGGGATTGCCTTCGCCGAACGGGCGCTGGCGGTGCTGCTGCCGGTGCTGCTGGTAATGACGGCGATCCTCGAGATCTTCGCCTGGCCGGTGACTTTCGCGCTTTCGGGCAAATTCAATGGGGTCAGCCGCGAGCAGTTCGCCTTCGCAGTCGAGCTATCGCGCATCACCATCCCCTATCTGATGCTGATCAGCCTGGTCTCGCTGCTTGGCGGGATTCTCAATTCGCTGCACAAGTTCTGGGTCAACGCCGCCGCGCCGATCCTGCTCAACCTGACGCTGATCGGCGCGCTGCTGATCTTCCACGATGCCGATCCGCTGGCGACGGCGCGCAATCAGGCGATCGCGGTTTCGGTTTCGGGGCTGCTCCAGCTGCTGTGGTTGGGCTGGGCCTGCCGCCGCAACGGGGTGAGCCTGAAGCTGCGCCGGCCGCGGCTTGATCCCGAGGTAAAGCGGCTGCTGGCGCTGGTGTGGCCGGCGGCGGCGGGGGCCGGGGCGGTGCAGATCAATCTGGTGATCTCGACCGCGCTGGCTGCCTCGCTGCTCGCCCACGGTTCGGTGACCTATATCTACATGGCAGACCGGCTTAACCAGTTGCCGCTCGGGCTGATCGGGATCGGGCTGGGCACGGTGCTGCTGCCCACCATCTCGCGCCAGCTCGGCGCGGGCGAGACTGCCGCGGCGATGGCGACACAGAACCGGGGAATGGAACTGGCGCTGCTGCTGACCCTGCCCGCGACCACCGCGTTGGTGCTGTGCGGCGAGCCGATCGCCGCGGCGCTGTTCGGCTATGGCCGCTATACCGCCGAAGACACCCACTTTACCGCGCAGGCGCTCGCCGCGTTCTCGATCGGACTGCCGAGCTACATTCTCGTCAAGGTGCTGACCCCTGGCTATTATGCCCGGCAGGATATCCGCACCCCGGTGCGCTATGCAACGCTGTCGATGCTGGTGAACCTCGCGCTCAACCTCGCGCTGATCGTCCCGCTCGCCCATGTCGGCCCGCCGCTGGCGACTGCGCTGGCCTCCACCGTCAACGTATGCATGCTTTATCGCACGCTGGTGAAGCGCGGCCATTTCATCGCCGATGCAAGGCTGAAGCGCCGCGCGCCGCGGCTGGCGCTGGCGGCGCTGGCGATGGGGATCGTGCTGTGGCTGACGCAGGGGCTGCTGATGCCTTATGTCCACGGCAGCTGGCTGATCCGCTTTGCCGCACTCGCGGTGCTGGTTTCGGCGGGAATGCTCGTCTATGGGCTCGCCACGGTCGTGCTCGGGGCGTTCTCGCGCGAAGACCTTGCCCTGCTCCTGCGGCGCCGCCGCGCCTGATCCAATCGAGTGAGTTCCATGCGCATCGTTTCGGGCATCCAGCCCACCGGCAACCTTCACCTTGGCAATTATCTCGGCGCGATCCGCAACTGGGTGCGAATGCAGGATGAGGTGACCGCGCAGGGCGGGCAGAGCCTCTATTTTCTCGCCGATCTCCACGCCTTGTCGATGCCCCACGTGCCCGCCGATCTGGCCGCGAGCACGCGCGAGATGGTGGCCGCGCTGGTCGCCTGCGGGATCGATCCGGAGCGTTCTATCCTGTTCAATCAGGCGCAAGTGCCGGCCCATGCCGAGCTGCAATGGCTGCTCAACGGCACCGCGCGGATGGGCTGGCTGAACCGGATGACCCAGTTCAAAGACAAATCGGGCAAGAACCGCGAAGGCGCCTCGATCGCGCTGTTCACCTATCCGGTGCTGCAGGCGGCCGACGTGCTGCTCTATCAGGCGACCCATGTGCCGGTGGGCGAGGACCAGAAGCAGCATCTGGAACTGGCGCGCGACATCGCGCAGAAGTTTAACAACGACTTTGCATCGGACTTGCAACCGGTGTTCACCCTGCCCGAACCGATCATTCCGCCCGAAGCGGCGCGGATCATGAGCCTGCGCGATGGCAGCGCCAAGATGAGCAAGTCCGACCCGTCGGACATGAGCCGGATCAACCTGACCGACGATACCGACACGATCATGGCCAAAGTGCGCAAGGCCAAGACCGACCCCGAACCCCTGCCGGAAACTGCCGAGGGGCTGACGGGCCGGCCCGAAGCCGCCAATCTGGTCGGCATCTATGCGGCGATGTCGGGCCGCAGCGTGGCCGAAATCCTCTGCGAGTTCGGCGGACAAGGCTTCGGGGCGTTCAAGCCCGCGCTGGGCGAACTGCTGGTGAGCAGCCTGGCCCCGATCAATGCGCGCTTCGTCGAACTGCGCGCCGACCGCGGGGCGCTCGATGCGATCCTCCATGCCGGCGCAGCCAAGGCACGGGCACTGGCCGCGCCGACTCTTGAAGCCGCCTATGCCGCGCTGGGGCTGGTGCGGGGCTGATCTGCGCGCGCTTTGCCTAAGCGGGACAGCTTCGCTTAAGGTTCGCGCGGGCACGCAAACATACCGATTCGCCTAGGCTGGGGCGAACCGGTTCGAACATCGGCTCGGTACCGCGTTGGCGGGCATCGAGATTAGCGCCAAGGCAGCCCTACCCATGCTTTCGCCCGTTTCTGCCACCTCGTTCCGCGACAGTCGGCCTTCGCGCCGCGAGCGGCTGGTCTCGGCGGCGATCTCGCTGGCGCTGTGCCTGCTGCTGCTGGTGATGCTGATCAACATGGGCGCGTTCGGACCGATGCTGGAGAAGCGCAGGCCCGACCTTGTTGCCGTCGACGTCCGCCCGCAGGCCGCTGCCAAATCGCCGCAGCATCGCCGCGTTACCCGCAGTGCCGGAAGCCCGGCGGTAAGCCCGGTGCCGGTTCCGGTGCCCCTGCCGGTGCCGATCACACCGCCGGTCCCGCCGTTCAAGCTGATCCCGCTGACCCGCGACGAAATGGCTGCCGCCGACATTGGACGGATGCCCAAGCGCGGCGCAGGTGCAGCCGGGCAAGGGCCGGCGGATGGCAGCGGCGACAACGGCACCGGCGGCGATGGGCCGGGCGGCGCGCATCTCTACAACGCCGAGTGGCACCGCGAGCCCACCCGGGCCGAGCTTGATGGCTATATGCACGGCGTCGTCACGCGGCCTGGCGACTGGGCCGAGATCGCCTGCCGCACCATCGACCATTTCCATGTCGAGGATTGCCGGGAACTGCGCGAATCCCCGCCCGGTTCGGGGTTTGCACGGGCTTTGCGCCAGGCCGGTTGGCAATTCCTGATCCGGCCGCCGCGGATCAACGGCAAGGTCATGGTCGGCACCTGGGTACGCATCCATTACCAGATCACCGGACCGCGATCCGGCGAGAGCGCATCCGCCGACCAGCCATGAGCCCATTCGCTTCATTCAACGCCTGTTCAGCGCCGGCGCAATAGGGCATCACTTAGCCTATGACAGTCTTGTGTCCGGGGTTGGGGCGACTGGACTGCATGTCAGGGTCATGGAGAGAAACAATGTCGAGTGCGTCCGCGTCCCACCAGAAATTAAGCGAGTTCAAGGCGCTTGGCCGGACCCTGCGGCTGGCGGCGATCCCGCTGGTGCTGGCTAGCCTTTCTGCCTGCGCGACCAATTTCGATGCCAACGTCAAGCGCTTCCAGTCGCAGCTTCCCGCTCCCGCCGGGCAAACGTTCGCGGTGGTGGCCGATGATCCGGCACTGTCGGGCGGGCTGGAGTTCGCGCAGTATGCCCGGCTGGTCGAGGCGCAGATGGCACGGGTCGGTTACGTCCCCAGCGACCCTGACCATGCCACGATGATCGTGCGGTTCGACTACGGGGTCGACAAGGGCCGCGAACGCGTCCGCTCGACCGGCTTCCACGATCCGTTCTGGGGGCCGTGGTATGGCTATCGCGGCTATGGCGGCTTCGGTGGCCACTTCGGCGGCTATTACGGGCGCGGCTTCGGCCCATGGGGTTATGGCTGGTACGATCCGTTCTTCGACAACAATATCGAGAGCTATACCGTTTACACCAGCGGCATCGCGCTGAAGATCGACCGCAAGGCCGACGGCATGCGGCTGTTCGAGGGCCGGGCCGAGGCGGTCTCATCCTCGAACCGCCTGCAGTACCTCGTCCCCAATCTGGTGGAAGCGATGTTCACCAAATTCCCCGGCCAATCGGGCGAGACAGTGCGGATTACCGTCGCGCCGGAGAAATCCGCCAAGCGCTAACCCTGCCCGCAGGCAGCAAAGGCAAGCCAGCATTATGGGGCAGGTCCGCAAGCGCGGCCTGCCCTTTTGCTTTGGCTCCTGGCCAAGTGATGAAGACTCGGTGATCAACCAATGTCTTATTGCTGACAAAAACATTTTGCGCTGTGCTGATGCGCTACTGCTGCGCGAAAGCCGTTTGCCGTAAGGTTAAGTTCGGTTAAGCATTTGCCCGGAAAGCTTTACCGGACCGCGCCAGCAAGAGGCGAGCGCGGTCTGCAGCAACGGGGATACACTATGCCGGCGACCAATGGCGACGATCTGCTTTTCGACACCACCGGCAACGACGTAATCAACGCCCTCGCCGGGAATGACACAGTCACAGTAAGCCTCGGCAACGACGTTACTGATGGCGGTGACGATACCGACACCCTCATCTTTGACTACGGTGCATCCGCCCGCAACCAATCGGTCTCGGCCAGCTCGAACGGTGCGGGCGGCTGGAACGGGACGATGAGCGACCAGATCGGCGACGGCAACGGCTGGTACGCGACCTTCTACAACTTCGAGAAGTTCGATGTCCGCACCGGTTCGGGCAACGACTATATCGATCTGCGCAATGTGGGCACCGACCTAAAGATTTCGACCGGCACCGGCGACGACTATGTCCTGACCGGGCGCGGCATCAACACGATCGATCTGGGCACCGGCACCAATGGCTGGTCGTCCGACCATTCTGACACTGCCACTGCCATCTTGGTCGACTTCCAGAACTCTTACTATTCGGGCCCGGGCTCAACCACCGGCAGCTTTGCCTATACCGGTTATTTCTACACCGGATCGGGCAACGACAACATCGTCTCGGGCACCGGCGCATATACCGAGTCCTTCGACAGCGGCGCGGGCAATGACTCGATCACGCTGGTGCGCGGCAACGATATCGCCCAGGGCGGCGAAGGCACTGATACCATCGTGTTCGATTACGGCGCGTCCAACCGCAGCCAGTCATTCTCGGTCGGCTCGAACGGGGCGGGCGGCTGGAACGGAACGATGAGCGATGGATTCGCTGATGGTAACGGCTGGTATGCCAGCGCCTACAACTTCGAGAAGTTCGATGTCCGCACCGGTTCGGGCGCCGATTCGATCGACTTGCGGAACGTCGGCACGAACCTCAGCATTTCGCTTGGCAGCAACGATGACACGGCCTGGATCGGCACCGGCAGCGACGTTGTGCTGGGCGGAGAGGGCAACGATGTGGTCCACATCGCCGGGGCGATGGCCGGCTTTTCCATCACCCAGGACGGGATCGGCGGCTATTTCATCCAGGACATCGATCTGGCCGACGGCAATCAGGGCATCGACCATCTGACCGGGGTGGAAACCGCCGCGTTCAATGACGGCAATGTCTCGCTGCCGGCCTACACCGGGCTGACGCTCAACGGCACGACCGGCAACGATACGCTGAACGGCAACGGCAACAACGACACAATCTCGGGCCTGGGCGGCAACGACACGATCAACGGCAACGGCGGCGACGACATCCTCAACGGCGGCGCGGGCAACAACACCATGGTTGGCGGCAGCGGCAACGACACGATTATCGGCGGCGCGGGCACCGACAAGCTTGATGGCGGAATCGGTGCGGATGACCTTCGCGGCGGCGCGGGCAACGATACCTATACCGTGAACGATGCCGGCGATCTGGTGACCGAAAAGCTCAACGAGGGCACCGCCGATCTCGTCAATTCGAGCATCGCCTGGACCCTTTCGGCCAATGTCGAGAAGCTGACCCTGACCGGCGCACTCAACATCGATGGCACCGGCAACGAGCTCGCCAACACCATCACCGGCAACACCGGCAACAATCTGCTCAAGGGGCTGGTTGGCAAGGACGTGATCAATGGCGGCGTGGGTGACGATACGATCGTGGGCGGATCGGGCGCCGACACGCTGACCGGCGGGGCGGGCGCAGACCATTTCCGCTTCGATGTGCTGGAGGCCGCGACGAGCAAGGACACGATCAAGGACTTTGTCCACGGCACCGACAAGATCGAGATCGACCGCGCGGTGTTCACGGCGTTTGCCGGCGATCCGCTGGGGGCGCTCAATCCGCTCGAGCTGAAGCTGGGCACGGCGGCGGCCACGGCAAGCGAGCATCTGATCTACAATCAGGCGACCGGGGCGCTCTACTACGACGCCAACGGCGTGGGCGGCGCGGCGCAAGTGCAGATCGCGCTGTTCTCGACCAAGCCGGTGCTGGATGCGAACGACTTCTTGCTGATCTGAGCGGGTGTGGTGTGGGGCGGGGCTGCGGCCCTG
>CANGQZ010000016.1 GCA_947455865.1 Sphingomonadaceae bacterium | reverse complement strand
GGCCGAGTTCGTCCGGCGCAAGATCCGCGCGATCGTGAAAGATCCGGCAACCGCGGAATTACTCTGCCCCAAATACCCGATCGCGCTAAAGCGGCCGCCGCTGGGCAATTTCTTTTACGAAAGCTTTAACCGCGACAATGTCCGGCTGGTCGATATCAGCGAGCATCTGCTGGTTGGTGCGACCGGAACCGGTCTCAAGACCGATATCGAAGAATTCGATTTCGATATCATCATCTTTGCGATCGGGTTTGACGCGGTGACCGGGCCCCTCACTCACATGGAAGTGCGCGGGCGGGGCGGCGAACTCGTGCGCGACAAGTGGGCCAACGGCCCGCGCACCCACCTCGGGATCGTCATGGACGGGTTTCCGAACATGTTCATCATCACCGGCCCGCAATCACCTTTCTCGAACGTGCCGCCGGTGGTGGACGTCTCAGTCGATTGGATCGGGCAGACCATTGCCCACGCAGAAGGCTGTCAGGCCGACGTGATCGAGGCCCGGCCAGAAGCAGTCGAGGCTTGGGTCAAACTGATGCAGGAGCTGCTGGACTATACCCTGCTGGGCCAGGCCACTGAACTCAAATCGTGGTTCATGGGCGCCAACATTGAGGGCAAGGCCCATGCACCGCTCCACTATTTCGGCGGGGCGACCGGGTATTTCGACGAGATCAGCAGATCGCTGCGCGATGAGTTCCGCGACGACCTATCGTTCGGTGCGACCGTTCAGGCAGCAGTTTCAGCCTGAGCGCCGATAGCGAACATCCACCGCAGAATAAGCCGCAAAATTAAGCCAAAGCCCAGCACGCCAAAGCTGATCAGGCAACCCTGCCAGCCAACATAAAGCACACTGCTGTAAAGCACATAAGCCGATCCACCGGCAAACATCAGCGGCAGCAGCGGATAGAGCGGGACCTTGTAAGGTCGCACGGCGCCGGGCTGGCTTTGGCGCAGGACGATCACAGCCAGCCCGCTCAGCGTCAGGAACGACCAGTAAACCGGTGACAGGTAATCGACCATAGTCGCGAAGCCGCGGCCCGTAGTCGCGCCCCAGATGATCAGACCGAGCGCAAACGCGGTTTGCGCTAGAATGGCCGCCCGTGGCACGCCGCGG
Organism: Sphingomonadaceae bacterium; assembly: GCA_947455865.1. Lineage (GTDB taxonomy): Bacteria > Pseudomonadota > Alphaproteobacteria > Sphingomonadales > Sphingomonadaceae > Novosphingobium. The sequence goes on along the minus strand of CANGQZ010000016.1, from coordinate 27,385 downwards.
CTCTGATCCCATTCTGCCAGCCGCGCGAGCGCCGGCTCGTCCTCAGCGGCTGCATATAGCGTGCGGCCACCGACAATGATGAGTGCGTTCAGCACAGCAAACGTTGCGACGGCTACACCGATTACGATCATGGTTTCGCCAGTCTTGCCGAAGGCCAACCACATCAATTCCGCTGCAGGGGCGTCGCTGGCGGCCAGACCGGCAAAGCCGAGCCCGCGCAGATACGCCCAGTTGGCAAGAAGATACAGCGCGGTGACGGCGCTCATCCCGCCGAACAACGCTCGGGTCATCTCGCGCGGGTGGCGCACTTCAGCCGAAAGCGTCGAGGCATCATTAAAGCCGCCATAGGCCAGCATGACGAACACCATCGCCTGCCCGAACCCGCCGGGCGCGGTCGTGCCCGCACCGGGAAGCCGCGGAGGAACTTCGAGCGCAATCAACAGCAGGGCGGCAGCGCCAAGAGCCAGCAACGCAGCAACGTCGAGCGTGACCAAGGCCACTTGCGCGCGGGCGCCGGTGCGGACGCCGCGCAAGTTCAAGGCCGTCAGCAAACCCACTGCAACCGCGGCAACCGCGGCGCGTGCCGCCCCGTTCATCGGCACAATTTGCGCGAGGTAGTCAGCGCCAACAAACGCAAGCATGGCCGCCGATGCCGAGAATATAACCGAAAACCGTGACCAGGCGAACAAATAGGCCAGATCCCGCCCGAACGCTTCGCGCAGGAACCGGTAGTCCCCGCCAGCGTCAGCGAAAGCGGCTGCCAACTCCGCATAGCACAGCGCCCCGATCAGGGCGAAAATGCCGCCGAGCGCCCAAGCCAGCAGCACTTCGCCTTCGCCGCCCAGGCTTTGCGCGACCAGCGGCGAGGTGCGGAAAATACCGGCGCCGACTACCATACCTACCACCACGGCAACTGCGGACCACGCACCCAGCACGCGTTGTGGGCCGCCAAGGAGGGGCGGTGCGGACATGGGATCGTTCTGCATCACCACAAGGCTAGCGCGGCGGCGGCACTTTGACCAAGCTCAAACGCTATCAGCTGGTAAAGCAGTCTGGCCGCCCTGCCCAGCACCCACCTTCAAACGAAGTGTCCACCTGCCAACACAATGGCAATCGCGAAGATCCAAATCCGATATAGCGTGCGCCAATGCGGCAAGGCATGGCCCACTTCCATGAACCGGCTCGCGACGATCTGTCCCTTGAACGCGGCGACCGCAAAAATGGCCGCAAGCGCGAAGCGATGCGCAATCAAACCTTCCGCCGCAGCGAAGGACAGCACGGTCAGCGCGACAAGGCCGAGCCAGGCAATGCTCAGTTCGCGGTCGGCCGGCCTCATTTCAGACCTGCCAGATAAAGCAGCGGGAAGAGGAACAGCCACAACAGATCAACGAAGTGCCAGAACAGGCCGGTGTTTTCCAACTTGGGCAGAAAGCCTGGCTGTCCGGCTTCGATCCGCGCACGCGACAGGCAGTGGGCGATGAACATCATCCCCACGAGAACATGCAGGAAGTGGATCATCGTCAGGAGAAAATAAAACGAATAAAATGAGTTTGTGACCGGAGTTATGCCCGCAGCAAACTTCTCGGAATATTCGGTGATCTTGCTCACGCCGAACATCGCGCCACAGCCCAGCGCCAAAGCAAGGCGCGTTCTGACTCGTACCGCGTTGCCGGTTCTGGCCGCGGCGACTGCTTCGGCCATAAACAGCGAGCTGGTGAGCAGCACCAACGTGTTGACCAGCCCGAAGTTTGGATCGAGCCGGCTCTGCGATGCCGCAAACACATCGGGCAGCCGCAAACGTTCCGACAGATAGACGATGAAAAACAGGGAGAAGACAATCATGTCGATGAACACGAAGGTCCAGATGCCATCCGTACCGGGCGGTTTGGGCGCGCTGCCTATCTCGCCGTGCAAAACCATTGCCGCTTCCTGCTGTGTCACGGGTTTGACAAAGCGGGCGGCTCACCCTTCCGGATAAGCCGCCCTCCGATTGTTGCCTTGTCTTGGTTAAGCCGGGACTACCCGGCCAGCGGCCCGTGCCTGCGCTTCGGGCGCCTTGTAGACATGCTTGAGCACGTAATAGTTGTAGACCCCGAAGTAGCCCCAGATCCAGGTGCTGAAGATCACCCAGAAGTTCCACAAGCCCGGCACGGTGAAGGGACCTTCGGTAACGAAGGGCATGAACACCAGCGCAATGAAGCTGGCGCCGATGGCAATCGCCGTCCAGCCGGCCCACGCCGGGAACATCGTCTGGCGCTTGTTCAGCACCGTGAACAGACCCATCGCCACCATCTGCATGGTGGTGATCATGTACGTGCAATCGAAAATGATCCACGTGAAGGTGTGGACCATCTTGATCACATCGGGCGAGACTTGAGTCACCAGCACCGAGCACGCCGCCCACATCGCCGAGCAGAACGCGAACAGCCACCCGGTGAGGATGCCTCCGGCCATTTCCATCATGCCAAGCACGCCAAAGCTGCCGCTCTCTTCGCGCATCAGCTTGGCCACCAGGAACGACCACAGCGTGTAGAACAAAGCGACGCTGGCCGCGCCAATCATGCCCGGGCCGATGCTCGGATACTTGCCGTAGTATTCCGAAACCAGCTGCTCAGGCGTCATCGCCATCATGTTTGGCGGCGGCAGATTGTGGCCCATCACCGCCCAGAAAAAGATCATCATCACGATGAAGAAAGGCCCACACCAGGCAAGGCCTCGCTCAATCGCGCGGGTTGATGCTTCGTCCATAATCCCCTCCTCGTTTTTGTCTTTGAGGTCCCTCAGGCAGCAACGAGCTCCGATTTTTCGGGCAGGCTAACGCGTGGAGCGACTTCCTTGGCGCAGAGTTCGAGCGAATAAAACCACTCGCCCGGATCATCGTAGTAGTCGTGCGATTCGATCTGCAGCGTACCCCAACCGCCACACTGTTCGAACAGGTGGTTGAGCTTTTCGACAACAGTATCGGGCGAGCCGACGATGAACACCTTGTCGACCAGGAACTCCAGGTCGGCATCGCAGCTATCGATGCCGTGATCCTTGGCGAACCCGTCCATCATGCCGAAGCGCTTCCAGATCGGGATCAGGTAGCGGTTAAAGCAATAGCCGATCGGCCCTTCCATGACCCGGCGCTTCGCCTCGGCATCGGTATCGGCACAGAAAATCGTGTGCGAAACCGCGTGGCGCTGACGGTCCGGGGTAAAGCCGGCCTTGATGTTGGCCTCGGAATAGATTTCCCAGTGGCGCTTCAGCGCATCGAGCCCGGAATAGATCGAGACAGGCTTGAAATTACGCTCTCCAGCGAGTTTCATCGAGGGCGAATTGGGGCTGAACCCGGTCACCGCGAATTCAGGGAAAGCGCCGCCCCACGGAGCATAGTTGGCGAGCTTGTGCTGCTCGTCCTCTTCGGTGACCGCCGGTTCTTCCTCGGGAAAGCCCGCGCTCCAGTACTTGCCTTCGTAGAAAAACGGTTCGCGCTTCCAGATCTTTTCCATGATCGTCAGCGATTCGCGCACCATGTCGTTGAGGTGCTCGGTCTTCTGATCGTCTCCGCGGATGCCGTGCATGTACGAGGCGAGCGGATAGGCCCCCGCCCCGATCCCCATGAAATAACGGCCTTCAAGAATTTGCGAGAGCCAACCCACCGTCATCGCCAGCTTGGTTGGATTGTGGTGCGGCAGGATATGCGCCATCGGCGCGAACTTGATTTTCGAAGTCTGCAGCGCGGCTGCAGCCATGATCAGTTCGGGATTGGGAATGTTTTCCCAAATCTGCGAGGCATGCTCGGAGATCATCATGGTGGTGAAGCCGATCTTGTCGCAAGCGATCGAGCTTTGCACGCCCCATTCGAACGTCTGCCGGGCGGTGCGACCCGGCTTCATGTAGGGGTGAAAAATCAGGCCGGTGTCCATCGCCATGTCACAATCTCCCATTTATCCAGCATTAAGCCAGCTGGCTTAGACATGACTCAGTCTGTGACCGCAGTCAACTGGTTTCAACGCCAATGTTGACCGAATGTAGGTGATTTCACAAGCACTTCTGCCAGCTGCTGCGGCCAGACAGCCATGCAGTGCAGCATCGGCAGTCGATGCTCAGGCCGGAAGCGGTTCGGACAGTGTCTGGCCGAAGCAGTTCATGCTCAGCTGGCCGGGGTCCATGAACTCGATCAGCTCGATTACCTTGCCGTCAGCGATCTTGAATGCGAAGGCATAATTGCGCTGCCGGTAATGACCGAACTTGGCCGGGCCGTCACCGAATCCGAGCGCTACCCCCCGATCGCCCTCGACAATAATGTCGGTGCAAGTGACCACGGGCGGCGCAACAAACCTGTCAGCCAATAGCGCCACCAGGTCACGCTTGATGTGCTCGGGCCCGACATAGGTCCCCGAAACCGGCGTATCGCCGATGATGGTGTATTTGCCGTCAGCCGCGAACATGTCGAACGACGCGACGAAATCGCCGGTGAACATGTTGTGCATGTACGTTTCGATGATGGAGCGTGTCGACATCGTGGTTCTCCCTGAGGGTCTGAAAGGGATGGGCTGATCAGATAGCCACGGAATCGGCCTCTGCTGCCTCGATTTCCGCAAGAGTGGGCGATGCCAGCCCGGTGTCGCCCGCCGTCATCCCGCCATCGACGGGAAGGACCTGCCCGGTGACATATCCGGCATCGTCTGACAGCAGAAACGCGGCGACTTTGGCAATATCCATCGGTTTGCCGAACCGGGCCATGGGGGTGCGGCGCAGGATCGTTTCGGCATAGCGGCGGACCTTGAGCACACGGTCGGTCATGCCAGTCTCGATATAGCCAGGGCTGACCGCGTTGACCCGCACGCCTTGCCCCGCCAGTTCGACCGCCAACGCCCGCGTCAGCATCGCTACGCCGCCTTTCGAGGCGATATAGGGAGACAGGTTCGGTGCCGCGAAATGGCCCATCACCGAAGCGATATTGACGATCGCGCCGGGCTTGCCACGCAAGTGCCGCACGAACCCCTGCGACATCAGCATCGTACCGGTAAGATTGACGTCGATGACCTTTTGCCACCCCGCCAGCGTAAGGTCGGCCAGCGCCGCGCGGTGGGCGCAGCCAGCGCTGTTAACCAGCCCGCTGGCGGTCCGCCCGGCCCGGTCCTGTGCCTCGATCAACGCGGCACAGGACTGTGCGTCGCTGACATCAGTGGCAAAAGCGTCGGCCGATCCGCCGCTGGCCCTGATCTGCGCGGCCACAGATTCGGCCGCGTCGCCTGAAAGATCGCTGATGACCACATGGTTGCCGCGCGCAGCAAGCAATTCGGCGCATGCCGCACCGATGCCCGAGCCGGCCCCGGTCACTATAACAACAGGCTGCGCGGCGCTCACCGCTTCACGTTCCGGCCAGATGTTTACGCGCAAATGCACCGATCTGGTCTAGCGCCTCGCGCGCTTCGGGCAGGCGGTCGGCGTAGAGGGTCCAAATGTGGGCCATGCCCTCGCCTTCGACGTACATGGCGTCAACCCCGGCGCGGGCCGCAGCCTGCGCGCTGACTTTGCCATCATCACGCAGCATTTCGATCTCGCCGGCAAAAATCAGCAGCGGCGGCAATCCGATCCAGTTGCCAAAAATGGGCGAAATACGGGGATCCTTGGGATCGTTTTCCCCGCAGTAGGTTACGCCCAGCGCGGCAATCAAATCCATCGTCACCAGTGGATCGCGGTCCGCGTTGATAACCCGCGATTCCACCGTATGGGTAAAATCGGCGAGAGGCGAGATCGAGACCCCGCCAGCGGGCAGCGGCAGGCCCTCGTCGCGCAACTGCTGCAGAGTGACCAGAGCCAATCCGCCTCCGGCAGAATCGCCGCTGATCAGGATCTTCGCCGGGTCAACCTGCTGGGCGAGGAGCCATTTGTAGGCCGCCAGCGCATCTTCGATCGCCGAGGGAAACGGGTTCTCCGGGGCCAACCGGTAATCGACCAGCAGCGCCCGGCAGCCGGTCACTGCGGCAAGATAGCCACCGAACGAACGATAGGCGTGAGCGGAGCCCATCAGGTAGCCGCCCGAATGGAAATGCACCACCACGCGGTCTTGCGCGGACCCAGGGGCGTCGACCCACAGGCACGGCACTCCGTTGCACTCCACCGGTGTAATCAGGGTGCCTTCCGGAATGGCGAACTGAGCCAGCCACTCTTCGAAGATCCGCCGCATATCGTCGAAGGTGTACGTGGGATCGGCGAGCCACGCTTCGCGTAGATCGCGATTGAGCTGCAGTACGGCTTCCGCTTCGGCACTTGGCATAAACTCTCCCGCTGCCGCCGATTGACGGTCCACCCTGGCCGCAGAACCGAACTTGATGCTCGGCCGCGACCTATGCAGTTATGAGGTTAAGCGAGCAATTCAGACCCTACAAGGTCCTTTCCACTATGGTGTTGACAGTTTCGCCGCAGCGCGCGCATCGTTTCAAAGTCAGGTCATGATTCGAACCGCTTCAGGCTTGTCTTGCCCAAGTGGGCACGGCCTCGACTGGCTCGAGTGTAATCGAAGCGGCGGCAAGAACGCTCCTGCCAGTTTTCAAGAGTCCGCTCCGTCAAGCGGACCAACTCAAACCACATTGGAGAGTGCAACATGGAAATCGGCGTCCTGAATGTGATGCAGAACTGGCACCGCGACCTCGACGACTTTCAGACGTTTGAGGGTGAAACCGATCTGCTGGTCGCCGCGGACCGGCAAGGCTACGATTCTCTCTGGTGCGTCGAACACCATTTCGAGGACTATGGCCTCTGCCCGGATAACATTCAGTACCTGACCCATGTTGCCGCGAAAACCAGCCGCGCCAAACTGGTCCCCGGCGCGGTCATCCTGCCGTGGAACGATCCGCTGCGCGTGGCCGAAAAGATGGCGATGCTGGAATACTTTGCCCCGGGACGCGTGGCGCTGGGGATCGGACGCGGTCTGGCCCGGCGCGAGTATCGCGGCTTTCGCGTGGACATGGCCGAATCGCGCGGCCGGTTTGACGAGTCTGCGAAGATGGTGCTGGAAGCGCTGGAAACCGGCTTCTGCGAGGGTGACGGCGAGTATCACAAGCAGCCGCGTGTGGAGATACGGCCGCGTCCGCTGCGCAGCTATTACGACGACCTTTACTGTGTCGCAATGTCGAACGATTCCGCTCTGGCTGCTGCTGAACTTGGCGGGCGGATGATGACCTTTATCCAGTTCGCGTTCGAGCGGCACATGCCGATGATCGAACTCTACCGCAATCGGTTCCGCGAGTTTCACCCTGATCGGCCGCTGCTGTCACCGGTGCTCACCGACGTGACCGTGATCCATGAGGACGCAGAAGAGGCCAAGCGCCTGGCCTACGAACACATCGGCAACCACTATGTGGCGGTGACCGATCACTATGAATTTGCCGGCGATCACTTCAAGAACATCCGCGGCTACGAGGGCTATCAGGCCGGTGCCGACCTGATCAAGAGCGCAGGGATGGAGGAATCGCAGAAGACCTACATCGAGGCGCAGAACTACGGAACGCCCAAGCAGGTTCTCGAGAAATATCGCGAACGCCGCGAACTGGTTGGCGATTTTAATGCGCTGCTGGTGTTTTCTTACGGCGGGATGCCCTTCGAAAAGGCGCAGCACAGCCTCAAGCTGTTCGCCGAACAGGTCATGCCGGAGCTGCGCAAGATGGGCGTATCTACCTTGCAAGCCGCCTGAACGCGGTGCTGCCGAGCAATACCAAGGGGCGTGGTTCAACCGCGCCCCTTTTCGTTGGCTGTCAGGGTATCGCCAGCACCAGTTTGCCGAAATGCTGGCCCGACCCCAGCTGGCCCAGCGCCTCGGGCAGCTGATCGAAGGCAAACACCTTGTCGACCACCGGCTTGATCCGCGACTGCGCGAGCGAGCGGTTCATGGCCGCGAACATCTCGCGCGAGCCGACTTCCTGCCCGCGAACGTGAACCCCGCTGAGCAGAATGTGCACCGGATCGATCTCACCCGGCGCGATCAAGCCGATGATGTGAACCCACCCACCGCGGCGGGTGCTGCGGATCGATCGCAGCATTGTCGCGCCGCCGCCGTTCTCAATCACGTGGTCGACCCCGCGCCCGCCGGTGATTTCCCGCACGGCAACGTCCCAGTCCGGCGTGGTCGCATAATTGATCACGTGATCGGCACCCAGCGCCTTGGCCCGCGCCAGCTTCGCGTCGCTGGACGATGTCACGATCACTTCAGCGCCCGCGGCATGAGCCAGCTGCACCGCATGGATCGAAACTCCGCCGGTGCCGAGGGTGAGCAAGGTATCGCCGGCGGACAGGGGGCACGGGCCGTGCAGGGCATTCCACACCGTAACCCCTGCGCAGGGTAGCGTCGCGGCCTCTTCATAAGTGAGATGATCCGGAAACTTCAGCACGCCCATCTCCCCGAACACCCGGTATTCGGCGGCAACGCCGTCAAGGCAGCCGCCGATGGAATAGGCGGTATCGGCATCCTGCATCTCCCCGGCCATCCAGCGCTGGTTGTACAGCGGCGTAACCCGGTCCCCCACTTCTAGCGTTGTGACATCGCCGGCAACTTCCACCACCTCTCCCGCGCCGTCGCACAGCGGAATGATCACCTCCTGCGCGGTGCGGGGGAACTGCCCGGTGACCACCATGATGTCGCGGAAGTTGAGCGCTGCCGCGTGCATCTTCACCAGCACTTGCCCCGGTCCGACTTTCGGCATCGGCAGATCGACGATCTGCAACGCCGAGATCGGCTCGCCCATGCGGTACTGGTAGGCCTTCATGACACCTTCTCCGGGGTTGTCGCTGCGGGGATGTTCCGCGGTCCGATCCCGCAGCCGATCGACAGAATTGCGGCAAAGGTCAACGAAATCCTCAATCGACTGGCTTCCGTGCAGAGCGGGAGTTGACGTGCCTGCGCGGGCAAGCCAGATGACCGGCTTGCGCCCGGCGGCCATCCTGCGCCGGCGCGGGGACGGAACCTAATGCTGGAACAGAGCCTTGTCCGGGCTTCCGCGCGCGAGGTGCGCGCCGAGGACAATCCCAAGATTGCCTTAATCCTGGCAGCCGAAGTTGCGTTCGCCCGCGACGGAATCGACGGCGCCTCACTTCGCGAGATTGCGGCGCGCTCCGGCCAGCGCAACCACCATGCCGTCCAATACCACTTCGGATCGCGCGAGGCGCTGGTGCAGGCGGTTTTCGACTACCGGATGGACCAGATGGAAGCCGCCCGCTGCGCGGTACTGGCGGCAGCACGCGAGACCGGCGCGATCGGCACCACCCGCGCGGCGGTCGAGGCAATCTTTCTGCCGCAGATCGAGCTCATCGATGCATTTGGCGACAATTCCTACGCTGCGTTCCTCAGCCAGTATCTGCTGCGCTATCAGGGCAGCCGGTTCGGCGAGTTTGGCGAGCGGATTGCACCCAACCTTGGCGAAGCCCTGCGCCTGCTGCGCGAACGCATGGCCGACCTGCCCGAAGCCGCGGCCCAGCGCCGATTGGTGACCGCCTGCCTAATGTTCCTCAACATCCTGATCATTCACACCCGCGGCGGCAGCGAAAGCGCCGAGAGCTTCCGCGCAGCGCTGAGCGACACGCTCCACCAGATCGTGGTGACGATCGAGGCGCCCTACACTGCGTCTCGCTAGGCCGGATCAACCGCCGAAGAAGATCTCTTTGGCGTGCTGGGTGTCCATGTATTCGCGGACTTCGGCGACCTTGCCGCCCTGCACAGTGACCAGGAAATGGTAGTGCGGATCATAGACCCGCCCATCGAGCATCTCGGCATGGCCCTGCGCTTCAACCGCAACCTTGTCGCCCTCAGCCAACATCGCCGTGGGAGTGATGCTCAGGGCACCGGACTTGTAGAGCGCTTTCGCCCCTTCGAGCAGCGGGGCGAGATCTGCCACCGCATAGCTGCCGGAAAACCCTTCTAGCTTGCCCGAGACCCACCATGTCGCGTCACGCGTCATCGCCGCAACGATGGCGGGGACATTCCCACTTGAGAACGTCTCGAAGAAGCTGGCCACAAGTGCCTTGTTTGCTTCGGTATCGGTCATGGCTGCGCCTCCGTTCGCGGCTTTCTCAGCGACCGGTCCACACGGGCTTGCGCCCTTCGGCGCCGGCGGCATTGCGCTCGCGCACATCGTCGCTGGAAGCATATTGCTCGATTTCCTCGAACCGGGTCATCAGCGCCACTTCAAGCGGATAACCCAGCCGGCCAAGTGCGGCGGCCTTGGCCGCATAGTTGGCGCGGGGCGCGCATTTGGTGATTTTGGCAGCCCAGCCGGCGGCGGTGGCGGCGAGGCCCTCGTACGGCACGACCTCATTAACCAGCCCGTACTGCGCGGCAGCGGCAGCATTGATCCGCTCACCGGTCAGGATCATCGCCATGGCGATATGGTGGGGTAACTGGCGGATCGCGCGGTGGACCACACCGCATTCGCCGATAATCCCGTGGCGCGTTTCAGGCAGGCCGAACTGCGCGGTATCGGCAGCGACGATGATATCGGCGCACATTGCCAGTTCCAACCCGCCGCCGACGCAGAAGCCCTGCACCGCCGCGATCAGCGGTTTCTTGAGGGTAACGAGCGGCCCGCCGATCCCGGTGAGCCCGCCGGCCAGCGCCATCCGGGTCTTGCGTTCCGGCCCTTCTGACACGTCGGCACCTATGCAGAATGCCTTCTCACCCTCGGCCGAGAGGATTGCGCACCAGATATCCGGATCGGCATTGATCTCGGCCCAGGCATCGAACAGCAGATCGTCCATTTCGCCGGTGATGGCATTCAGCCCCTTGGGGCGGTTGAGGTGGACGCGCGCAACGTTGCCATCCTTGGTGAATTCGACTTCGGCCATTGGTTAGTCCCTTGAATCCTTGGAATAGGGTTTGAGCGGGGTGGTTGGTGCCGAGCGGTATTCCTCGATCAGCGCCTTAAGCCCGATTTCGTCACCGCGCCGCTTGACCGCATGGACGGCCGGCGTCTGGTGCAGCAGCGCATCCATATCGGCGACATGGGCCGCAGCGGCGCGGAAACCTTGCGCTTCGGCGGCGCGGTTGATCGAGTGCTTCTTGATACGCAGCACGTCGGGCGGGGTCAGGGCAATGCGGGCGGCGAGGCCTTCGACCGAGGCGATCAGATCGGCTGCCGGAACGCAGTGGTTGGCCCAGCCCCATTCTACCGCCGTCGGCCCGTCGATCGAGTTACCGGGCACAAAAGCCAGTTCTTTCGCGCGTTTGGGGCCGACCAGCGTCGACCAAACCGGCGCCAGATAGCCGCCGCCGATCGGTATGGTCGGCTCGCCGATCCGCGCGTTATCGGCCACCACGGTGATATCTGCAAAGACACACATCTGCGTTGCACCGGCCATGCAATAGCCATGCACCGCGGCGATAACCGGCTTGGGATGATCCCAGATCGCCAGCCACCGATCGAGATTGCGCTGCAACCGCGCCCGGTCGGCAATCGGATCGACCGCGACCGCCCCCATCTTGCCGACCTGGCCCAGATCGAACCCCGAACAAAAGCCTTTGCCCTCACCCCGGATGCCGATCACCGGCGCGCCATCGCCTTTTAGCAGTTCGAGTGCAGCCGAGAATTCCTCGAGCATCGCCTGCGACATGGCGTTGGCGCGATCGGGCCGGTTGAGCACGATCCAGTCGATGCTCTCCCCCCGATCTATCCGGATGTTTTCGAAGTCCACTTGGTCCGTCCTATTCGGCGCGGCCGATCGGGTTTGCCGTCTTGACGTGGTAATCGGTAGTCATCGTCGTCTTCAGGATGCGGGTCTTGAACTTCCACTGGCCATCACGCTTCACCACGACATCATGGTACTGGCCATAGAGGATCCCGTCGGGCCGCTCACGCGTGTAGCGGTGGACCGCCAGCAAGATTGCGCGAACATTGGCCTCGGTGTCGCTCACCCAGTCGATCACCACGCCCGAAACGTGGTGCGAGGTGCCCTTGAAGAAGGTCCCGATCCCGTCGAGCGTCTTCTTGTAGGCCTCGATCCCGCTCGCGCCGAAGTTGGGTGCATAGCTGACTTCGCAATCATCGACGAACAGCTCGACCATCTTTTCCGGCTGGTTCATGTCGAGATAGTAGGCGTAATCGTGAATGATCCGCTCAATTGCCTTTTCTTCGACCATGCGCACCAGCGCCGTTTCGTTCGCCATTTTCTTACCTTTGCCAAAATTGACTTGTGCAGCGGCAGCGACAGAGCTGACCGCGTGAACTGAAATCGGTTAAACTGCCTTCCAGCGAAAATCGGACGGAGCCGGAGCCGCACCCGGCCAGCGCACATTGTTGGGATCACTCAGCGAGCTGGCGACAAGGTCCCAGCTGCCGACATGGACTGCGCGCATCTCCCGCGAGGCGATGCGCCACGTCCCTTCATCACGCACGTACGTATCGAGATAGCGCACCGCGGCGTAAATCGTGGTTCCGCCCATGCCGATCTCAAGATGCGCCATCACCGTCCCCGTGGCCGCATCCGGACCGGTGAAAGTGATATGGACATAGTGCGGCGTGTGCACCGATTGGTGCATGGCTGAACGCGCGGACTTGAGAAAGGCCATCACGCCCTCGCGGGTAGTGCCGCCTTCGTAACCGCTCGCCACAAAGCGCGCATTTGCGGTGAAGCAATCGGCCAGCCCGGCTTCATCGTCATCATCGGTGACTTGGAAATAGCGCGCGACAAGATCCTGAATCTCGGCGCGGTCCTCCAGCGTCTTGATGCGTTGTTCGAGCGTTGCCACGCTTGTCTCCCCAAACGAACTTTGGCGGAAGCGACCAACCCGGTCAACGCTTAAGTTGACAGGGTCCCGGCGATATTCGATGCTTCTGCGTATGAACACCCTTTCGATCTCCGACCTGCGCGCCGAAGCCGAGGCTCTCACCGCCAGCGTGGCGGACGGTGAGCCGCTCGATCCGATGGCGGAAGCACTGATCACCTTGGCAGTGGCAGTTTCGGTGACATCGCTAGACCGCGCGGCCGTGAACGCTGCGATCGTCGCGGCAATGGATGCCGGGGCGACCGTCGCGCAAATTCAGGAGATAATCGCGCTGGTGTCCGGGATGGGCGTGCATTCACTGATGGTCAGCGCAGTCCCGGTGCTGACCGAGGCAGCCAGACGGGGGCTTGCTGCACCGACAGAACCGCTCGATGCAGAACGTCAGGCGCTCTGGGACAAGCACGTCGGCAATGACCCGTTCTGGTCGGGGTTTTCGGCCGAACTGCCCGGGTTCCTCGATGCCATGCTACGCCTTTCGCCGGATATCTTCACCGGATTCTTCGAGTACTGCGCGATACCGTGGCGCAGCGGCACCGTCCGCGCCAAATTGAAGGAACTGGCAGCGATTGCCTGCGATGCCGCGCCCAGCCACCGCTACAGGCCCGGCTTTCGGGTGCATCTGGGCAACGCGATCAAGCTTGGCGTCGGCCGGATCGCGATCCTGCAAGCGCTGGATATCGCCAAAGCCGCGCCGGAGCATTCCGGCACGGCCTGAAGCGGATCAGGCCGTTGGCCAGACCAGCGGCACGTTGTGCACCGCCACCACCGTGCCCGGTTGATAAATCGGCTGCGCTCCGGGAGCCAACGCGAATTCGGGAATGCGCTTTATCCATTCCTGCAGCGTCACCGTCGCCTCAAGCCGCGCCAGATGCAGGCCGGCGCAGCGATGCGGCCCGGCGGCGAAGGTCGCGTGAGTGATATTCTTGCGTTCCCAGTCGAGCTCCCATGGATTGGCGTTCTCGGCTTCGTCGAGCCCGCTAAGCGCGGTCGGCAGTAGGACCATGTCGCCCTGCTTGAGCGTGATCCCGTTGTAGACCTGATCCTTCGCGACCATCCGCGCATCGGACACCACCGGAAAGCGCCGGAACAGCTCTTCAACCCCGCGCCGCAGCTTCAGATCATCGTCGCGGATTTCGGCCACCTTTTCCGGATGGCGGGCAAGATAGATCATGAAGAAGCTGAGGAAGTTGACCACGGTGTCCAGCCCGCCGAGCAGCAGCAACGCCACCAGCCCGACCGCCTTGTCGTGCGAGATGCGCTCGCCGTTGATCTGGCCGTTGACCATCACCGTAATCAGATCATCACCGGTGCCGCCGATCCGCTCCCGAATTACCGGTTCGACATAAGCGAAAAAGCCCTGATTGGCGGCATCGAGCAGCGCCGCGACCTCTTCCGGGGTATTGCCCTGGGGGCGGGTCATGTCCTCGGAAAGGCTGACTAGTAGTGGCACGTCCTCGAGCGGCAGGCCGGCCATTGCCATAAACACCCGGACCGGAAAGATCGTGGCGAAATCGCGCGCGAAATCGCATTTGCCATGCGGCACCAGCGGTTCGATCAGATCGATCGCCGCCTGCCGCACGGCGTCCTCCACCATGCGGATCCGCGCCGGGTTAAGCCCGGAATCGAGCAGCTTGCGATATGGGGTGTGCTCGGGTGGGTCCATCCGGGTGGGGACCATCAGGTATTTCTCGCCTGCTTCCTTCGGCAGGAAGATGACCTGGCTCGAAAACCGGTCCGGGTTTTCGTAGATTTCGCGGATCACGCTGCCGCGGGTGGCGATCCAGTGCCCGCCGGTGAGCGGGGTCCATACCAGATCGGGGACACCCGGCGTCTGAATGGCCTTCCACGCCTCGTGATAGCCTTGCTCGATGCCGTCGAGGGCGTACATGTCAATGTCGCGGACGAGTTCATCCGGGACATGATCCGGGCGCGGGGCGCGGGCGCGGTTGTCGACAGTGGCGGTTTCGGACATGGCAACAGCTCCTTAATTCAGGCGATTTCGGGATCGATAATGGCTTTGACGACTGCCCCCTTTGCCGTCGCCGCCAGCGCTTCGGCGGCTCCGGCGATGCCGTAGCGGTGCGTGACGAGGTCAGCCAGCGGGTATTCGTGTTGGAGCCGCGCAGCCAATTGCAGCGCGCCGTGGTAATGCTTCGGCTTAGGGAACGATGCCCCGGCGACCGTGAGGTTCTTGATCGAAAAGTCGCGCGGGCTGATCGGCTGGGTGCCGATTGCGCCCCACAGACCAAGGATGATGTAGCGGCCATGATTGCCCGCCAGATCGACGCCCTCAGGGAACGCCTGTAGCACGCCCGCCGCCTCCACCACCATGTCCGGGCCGTGCTTCGAAGACAGTTCGCGCACCTGCCGCAGGCGTTCCTCCGCACTGTTGTTAAGCGAGATGGTGGTCGTCGCGCCCAGCGCGGTGGCCATGGCCAGCCGGTTTTCGTGCATGTCGATGGCGATGATTTCGCGCGCACCGGCAAGCTTGGCGACGAGCACGGCGGACAGCCCGACCGGCCCCGCACCCTGCACCACCACGGTATCGCCCATCCGCACCGACCCGCAGCGTTCAAACCCGCGCAGCACAGTGGGCAGCGCGCAGCCCAGCGCGATCACCGCATCGGTCGAGGTGTCATCGGGCACGCGGAAGAACGCAAGGCCGGTGGGCAGCACCGCATAATCAGCATAGCTGCCCCAGTTGGGCTTTTCGGCATGTTCGAAGAACTGCGAGTTTTCGCAGGGGGTTTCTTCCAGCACCGTGCAGCTGTGGCAGCGGTGGCACAGCGCAATCGGGGCCCAATAGACCAGATCGCCGGTCTTGACCGGAACCCCGGCATAGTCGGTGGTTACCCCCGGCCCGAGCTTCTCGACCCGGCCGACGCCTTCGTGGCCAAGAATGATCGGGAACGGCATCACCCCGGCCTCGCCGGTCATTATGTGGACATCGCTGCCGCAGACGCCGCCAGCGACGATCCGCACCAGCGCGCCGCCGGCCGGCGGATCGAAAATGGGCACGTCCCAGGTTTCGACCTGATTGGGGGCGACCAGTACGCAGGCCTTGGCAGTGCTCATCATCAATCTCCCGCGGCGCTTTGCGCGCCTTGTGTGGCAGTCATCCGGCGGGGCCTAGTTTGGCATCCGCACTTTGGGACAGACTTCGGTGGCCAGCCGCCGCAGCGACTCTTCCCAGGGCTTGGGATCGTCGATGCTGTCGTGCTGGTTGGCCACGATCTGTCCCCACCCACCAACCGCATCGGCCAGCTTTTCAAGCTTTTCGATCACGGTTTCTGGCGATCCGCACAAGATAACATGTTCGACCAAGAAGTCCTCGTCGATCGCGTCGGGGGTGATGTCGACGCCGCTGTCATGGATGATCCCGTCGAACAGCCCAAACTTGACGTAGATTTCCTTGAGATAGAGGTGCCACGTCTGCATCAGCCCGCTCTTGCGGACCAGCCGGCTGGCCTCGGCATCGGTATCGGCCACGAAGATATCGCGGCACACGCGGTAGCGCCGGCGATCAGGGGTGTGGCCCTTGGAGATCATGGCATCGGACCAGGTATCCCAGTGCGCCTTCATTTGTGGAGTGCCGCCGAAGAAAGAGATTGGCGAATAATCACGCTCACCCGCAAATTTCATCGACGACGACTTCTGCGAAAGGCCGGTTACCGCGATTTCCATCGCGCCGCGTCCGCCATATGGGCCGTTGTTGGCGATCTCGACATTATATTCGGGCATGGTATCCGGACCGGGGAAGCCAGCCTGGAAGAATTTGCCCTTCTCAACGAAGGGCTTACCCTCCCACACCCGCTCCATGAGGTGCAGCGCCTCAAGCTGGCGCGGCGGCAGCTCGAAGATGTTCTCGAACCCGTGGAGAATGGCATCGGTGTGGTGTCCGCCCGGCGCGACGCCGAGGAAATAGCGCCCCTGCATCACCTGGCTGAGCCAGCCGATGCGGATCGCGAGCGTAGCGGGGTCGTGGTAGGGTAGAAGGTGCGCCATCGGCGCGAAACGGATCTGCTTCGTGGTCTGCGCGCAGGCAGCGATGATCGCTTCGGGCATCGGGATGTTTTCCCAGCCGAGCGTGTAGTGCTCACCGATCATGAAATCGGCAAAGCCCGCCTCGTCGGCGATTCGGGCGATATCGACCGCCCAGTCGAACACTTGACGCGGCGTCCGGCTCGGTGGGTTGTATGGCGTCATGAAGATGCCGCACTGCATTCCAACCTGCGTCATATAGACTCCCAAACTGCGGCCTTTATCGGCCTGTCAGTTCCAAAATGCCGTTCCTCAGACGAAGACGCCAGATGCATCTTTGGTCGAGAAGCGCGGCGCCACCTTGGCAATGAAATTCTCGAGCTCTTCCTTGTTCTCGTCGGGCTCGAGATGGCCCTGGCCGAACATCAGGAACAGCTCGTCGAAGCCGAGCCGGTCATGCGCCTCGCTGATGCGGTCAGCGATTTCATCGGCAGTGCCGATCAGCACGCAGGGCGGACGCTGGCCCATCGGGATGAACCATTCATCCCAGAACCACATATGCTCTTCCATCAACTGCGCTGCCCGCTCCTTGTTGTCGGTCAACATCAGGAAGCCGCCCCAGGCCGAAGCCTGCGTATTGGTGACCTCGCGCCCGACTTTGGCGGCAGAGGCGATGTAGCGATTGTTGAGCGATTCGCAGAAATCGAGATTATCCGAGAGCACGATCAGCTTACCGCCCTCTTCCGCCCAGAAGTCGATCGTCCGGCCCGATGCGGCAAAGCCACCGTAGATGGGCGGGTGCGGATCCTGATAGCAGCGCGGGGCAATGCCGATCTGGCGGACGATGCCTTCGGCGTCCTGGCCCTTGCCGAACTTGGCATAAGCCGGATGGCCGGCGGATCCGCCCTCAGGCGGGAACTGCCAGTTCTCCCCTTTGTGATCGAACACGTCATTGAGCCAGGCCTTCTTGACCACCCGCACGCCCTCTTCGAACAGCGAGCGGTTGCGTGCATCTTGCGAATCGCGGGCCTTCACGTTGTCGGGCGTGGTCGCACTGACGCCTTCCTTGATGCCATAGGCATCGACCCAGCGGGCGTGATAGCCGCGGGTGAAACCGCAATAGAGCCGGCCCTGCAGCATGTGATCAAGCGTGGCGATCTCTTCGGCCACGCGCACCGGATTGTGGGTGGTCATGGTATAGCCCATGATCCCGGCCTTGAGCCGTTTGCTGTTCTGGCCGACGAAGAGGCTGAACATGCCCGGGTGATTGTTAGCTTCGAACCCTTCGATCTGCAGGTGATGCTCGGGCTGGCAATAGCCGTAAAAGCCAAGGTCATCGGCCAGCTGGACGTAGCCCTTAACCTCTTCGAGAAAGCGCTGGTAAAGCTCCGGCCGCTGCCCGGCCATGCCGGCCTCGATCTCGCGACGCCTGCCGACGACACCCGTTTGCATCAGATGAAACTTCATGACCCAGCAATCCTCAAAACCCATTTATCAACACTGACGTTGATAGGAAGTCGAGCCCTCGCTTGTCAATGCCGAAATCGGCTGGAGCCGTCATTTGTCAACTCATGCGTTGACAGGAATCGAATGGCTTTGCATCCTCGCGCCGACAAGGCAGAAGGGTGAAGGGAGAGCGGCAGGTGGCGTTTGAGGAATGGTCGGAGGTGTGCCCTCTTGCGGACCTGCTGGTTCGCAGCGCAGCGCAGCATCCAGGCCGCAAAGCGCTGGTGCTGCCGGAATTCGCGCTGACCTATGCCGAGCTGCGCGATGCGGCGGTTGCCGTCGCCCGCGGCATTGTCGGACTGGGCATTGCGGAGCGGTCGCACGTCGGAATCTTGGCCAACAACAGCCGGGAACTGGTCGCCGCGATCTTCGGTGCGGCGCTTGCCAACTGTGTGGCGGTGCCGCTCAATGCCCGCCACAAGAGCGCCGAACTGGGCTTCATCGCCCAGAATGCGGATTTGTCGCTGATCCTTACGACGGCAGCCGATACGCGCTTCATCGACTTCCGCGAGAGCCTGATCGGGGCCTTGCCGTCTTTGGCGCAAGCAGGATCTGCAGCCACACTCGACCTGCCTGAAGCGCCCCTGCTGCGCCATATCGTGCTGCTTGAAGGGGATGCGCCTGCCGGCTTCATCGGGCGGGCAGCTTTCGACGCTGCCGCTGCACGCGTCTCCGCCGAGGCAATCGACGCGGCCCGGCAGCGCACCCGCGTGCGCGATACCGCCATCATCATCTATACATCGGGCACCACCGCCAACCCCAAAGGCTGCATGCTGACGCATGAGGCGCTGACCCGCGGCCCGGTCGAGCGCGCTGACCGGCGGTTCCGCAGCAGTGCGCACGATGTTACCTGGGGCGGCGGTCCGTTGTTCCACATCGGCTCGTTCGCACCGTTCCTTGGTGTGATCGGCACCGGCGGGACGTACCTGACCGACGTGGTGTTCGATGCCGGTCGGGCGCTAGACCTGATGGAACAGGAAGGTGTGACGGCCGCCTGGCCCTGGTTCCCGGCGATCCTCCAACCGCTGATTGACCACCCCACGTTCCGCCCCGAACGGCTTGCCAGCTTGCGCAAGGCGCTGCTGATTGCGCCGCAGACACTAGTCGAACGCGTGCAGGCGCTGTTTCCGCAGGTCGAGTTCATGCAGGCCTGCGGGATGACCGAGACGGCCGGGATCTTTGCGCTATGCGGCCCCGACGAGACGCAGGAGCAGCGCGCCACCAGCCAGGGCAAGGCCGTTCCCGGGGTGGAAGTGCGGATCGTCGATCCGGACAGCGGCGCACCCATGCCGCATGACAAAGTCGGCGAAATTCTGGTCCGCGGATATTGCGTGATGAGCGGCTATTATCGCTCGCCGGAAAAGACCGCCGAGGCGATCGACGCGGACGGCTGGCTTCACACCGGCGATCTTTATGCCCAGAGCGCTGACGGGCGGCTGACCTTCAACGGCCGGGCCAAAGACATGCTCAAGGTCGGTGGGGAGAACGTAGCCGCGGTCGAGGTCGAGGCGTTTCTGTGCCGGCACGAGGCGGTCAAGATCGCCGAGGTGGTTGGCCGGCCCGATGCGCGGCTGGACGAAGTGCCGGTGGCCTTCGTCGAACTGCGCCCTGGACGCGACGCCACCCCGCAGGAACTGATCGACTTCTGCACAGGCAAGATTGCCAGCTACAAGGTTCCCCGCGCCGTTTACATCATCGCTGAAGAAGATTGGCCGATGTCGGCCACCAAGGTGAACAAGCCCGCTCTTCGCGACCGGCTCGCCCGGATGGGCGGCGGTTAGTGGGCTTTCATTCCCTCGAAAAAGATGTCGGCGAAGGCCGCCGAAACCTGATCGGCCGGATGCGCACCACCCGGCTGGTACCAGCGATGAGTCCAGTTGAGCATGCCGAAGATGGCGTTGGCCGCCACCGTAACCGGGATGTCCTTGCGCATTTCCCCGCTTTCGATCAGCTCACTGACGAGCCCGAGCACAATGCGCTCGAACGTGCGGGTCTGGCTGAGAATGCGCTGGGCCCAGACGCTCTTTTCACCGGTGATCCGGCTCATTTCTTCCTGAATGTAGACGTACATGTGCGGATAGTAGTGGTCATAGGCCGACATCAGCTGCTGGATCACCGCCCGCAACCGCTCGGCGGCGGAGCGGGACTTGTCGGCAAAAATCGCGTCGCACCGCGCGATATTGGCATCGACGCCAAGCCGGACACACTCGCGGAACAGTTCTTCCTTGCTGCCGAAGTAGTAATAGACGGTAGCCCGGTCGAGCCCGGCCTTGTGCCCGATTTCGGCGAGCGTGGTGGCCTTGAAACCATGGGCCTTGAACTGGCGCCCGGCGATTTCGACCAGTTCGGCGCGCTTGGCGAGATAATCGGCACTGCCTTCCTGAAGCGCGGATTGCCGCCGCCGGGAGATATTGCTCGATTGCCCCATGCAGCGCTGCCTATCGCCCAAGCCGAACGATAGCCAGAGAGTTTTCGCATTCACAGACAAGTCCACGGGAGAATTCACATGGGAAAACTGACAGGAAAGACAGCCATCATTACCGGCGCCGCGCGGGGCATGGGCGAATCGCACGCCCGCTGCTTCGTGCAAGAAGGCGCGCAAGTGCTGCTGACTGACATGCGCGTTGCCGAAGGCGAAGCGCTGGCCCGCGAACTTGGGAACAATGCCCGCTTCATCCGCCACGATGTGACCGATGCGGCCGGATGGGATGCGGTGGTGAAAGAGGCCGAAAGCTTCTTCGGCCCAGTGGGCATTCTGGTCAACAACGCCGGAATTCTGGGCGCCATGGCCAAGACAGCCGATATTTCCGAAGCGGATTACCTGCAGGTTTGCGCGGTCAACCAGCACTCGGTCTATCTCGGAATGCATGCGGTGATCCCTTCAATGCTGCGCGGCGGCAAAGGCTCGATCGTCAACATTTCGTCGATCGCAGGGATGGTCGCCAATTACGGCTTTCCGAGCCTGGCCTATGTTGCCAGCAAGTTTGCGGTGCGCGGGATGACCAAGGCGGCGGCGGTGGAGTACGGACCGGACAATATCCGGGTCAATTCGGTCCACCCCGGCTTCATCATGACCCCGATGATGGTCGAGGCGACCGACGAGGGCGGCGGCGATGCCCTGTCGATGATCCCGCTGCGCCGGATTGCCGAGCCGCAGGAAGTTTCCAATCTGGTGCTGTTCCTCGCCTCGGACGATTCGTCCTACATTTCCGGCGCGGAACACGTGATCGATGCGGGGATGACCGCGCAGTAAGGGGCCGGTCGGTCAGGGAGTGGCAGGCGCTTCCAGACCGGCCAGTACCATCTCAGCAAATGTCCGGCCAATATCCTCCGATGCTTCGGGTCGTTCGGGCCGATACCAGCGGTGCGACCAGTTCAACATGCCGAGGATGCCGTAAGCGACGATCTTCGCGGAGCCGATCTGGCGAAAGCTGCCATCGGCAAAGCCCTGCTCGATTATGTCGATCACCGATTGCTGGATATCCTTGTTGAGTTCGCGCATCCGGATCGACCAAGTGGAGCGCTTGTCACTGACATGGTTCAGGTCTTCACGGATATAGATAAACAACATCGGATAATTGGCGGCATAAGATACCATCAATGCCGAGACGAGCTCCCGCATCTTGCTGGCTGGACTAGCGGGACCATCGGCGATTTTTCGCGCAAACTGGTTGTTCTCTTCAAGAACGGCGCGAACAACTTCGTCGAACAGCTGCTCTTTGGATGAGAAGTAATAATAGAGCGTCGCGCGATCGATACCCATGTCAGCGGCGACCGCGCTGAGACTTGCGCCGGTATAGCCGAGCCGATTGAAGACGCGGATTGCAGCTTGGGAAATTTCCTGCCGCCGGGTTTGATAGGCCGCGCTCGATTCGATTGCGGCGGCGCTGCGGCGTTTGCCAATGACGGTTTTTTGTTCGTCCAATTTTTTGTCCCTCAAGCTGCGCCCTTGTTATGCGCATCGTCCGCCCCTTGCCAACCCACAGCGAGAATTCACGCGTTATCCGCGCGGCCCGCCGGCAACATAGAGCACTTGCCCAGTGACGAAGCTGGACCGGGCATCGGCAAAGAAGGCAACGGCATTGGCGATGTCTGCGGGCTGGCCGGGCCGTCCGACGTAAATGTCTTTCATCATCTCGGCCGTCATGGCGTCAAAATCGATGTTTATCCGTGCGGCGACGGCCCGCGTCATGTCGGTGACGACGAACCCGGGGGCCACACAGTTCACGGTTATGCCATAGCGGCCGAGTTCGATCGCAAGGGTCTTGGTAATTCCCTGCACGCCGGCTTTTGCGGCCGAATAGTTGGCCTCGCCGAACACACCCAGCGCGGCAATGCTGGAGAGGTTGATGATCCGGCCAAAGCCCTGCGCCCGCATATGCCCCTGCACTTCGCGCGACATCAAGAAGACAGACCGCAGATTGACGTTAACGACCGCGTCCCAGTCTTCGACCGGCATTTTGGCAAGGGTGCTGTCCCGCAGGATCCCCGCATTGTTGACCAGAATGGCTGGCGGCCCCAGTTGCTCGACCACTGCCGCGACACCGCGCCGGACGGCCGCTTCGTCAGCCACATCGACAGCAAACGCTGCGGCACGCACGCCAGCTGCGGCTACCGCCTGTACTGTTGCGGCGCAGGCATCACGATCCAGATCGATCACCGCAATATCGCAGCCATCCTGTGCCAGCCGCTGCGCCACGGCAGCGCCGATGCCGCGTGCCGCACCGGTGACGATGGCCAGCTTGCGGGTGGAGATAGACGGCGTGTCGGTCATGCCAATCCTAACGTGGTGATGGCCTGCTGCGAGAGCAGGAACTTGCGCGCCCGGCCCGAGGCAGTGACCGGAATGTCGCCCTCGCCCACCACCAGAAAGTGGCGCGGCACCTTGAAGCGGGCGACGCGTTCGGCGACCATGCGCTGCAGATCAGCGGGGTCAAGGTTCGTACCGGGTGCGGGGACGATGAAGGCCACGCCGATCTCACCCATCCGCTCATCGGGCACGGGGACGACATGCGCCTGCAGGATATCGGTCCGGCTGGTCAGCACATCCTCTACTTCGGACGGCATCACCAGTTCGCCGCCGCAGCGATAGGATTCCTTGCAGCGGCCCAGCAGCGTCACGTAACCATCGGCATCGACGGTGCCGAGATCCCCTGTCTTCAGCCAGCCTTCGCTATCGAAGGTCGCAGCGGTCGCATCGGGCTTGTTGTAATAACCGCGCGTGACGCCGATCCCCTTGGCGACCAGTTCGCCCAACTTGCCCGGCGGCAGTTCCGCTCCGCTATCAGGATCGACCACGCGGTAGACAACCAGCCGGCCGCCTTGCGCGGGATCACCCGCCGGCCCGACATCGCGCATTCGTCCGTTGGTAGTCAGCACCCGTTCGGGAGGATCGTCCGGGCGAGTGACTGTGCCCGATGCGGTCACTTCGGTCATGCCGTAGCCGGTGGTGATCTCGGGATTGCCGAACCCATCGCGCAGCGCCTGCCACAACCGCGCCGGGGCGCGGCCACCCGATGCCAGCATCGCCGTAAGCGAGGACAGGTCGCGCCGCTTGTCGGGCAGCGCATCCAGCAGTGCCAGCGACATGGTGGGAATCAGCAGGGCATCGCTCGCCCGGTGGCGCTCGATCCCGTCCAACATCTGCGCCGCGTCGAACCGCGTGTACGGAATGATCGCCCCGCCAACCCACATCGCCGCCTGCAACCCCTCGGAATAGCCGAACACGTGATACATCGGCACCGCGAAGATGATCCGCCGCCCATCCTCGAAAGCGCGCGCATAGGCGCTGCCGAACGCGGTCCGCGTGAGCATGTCGTGAGTGAGCATCACCCCCTTGGGCATGCCGGTGGTGCCGGAGGTGTAGATGACGTCGGCGACGTCTCCCGGCTCGACGGTGACTGCGGGAAGGTCTACCGCAGACGTCTCGGCCAGCTCGGCGAAAAGCGCTGCATCCTTGCGCACCGGGGCCTCCCCGGTGGGCAGCACGAACACTGCGCGCAGGCTGGGCAGTGCCGTTCCGCCGCCGTTGCGCTCCCAATTCGGCGCAATCTGGTCGAGCGCGGCGAGGTAATCGTTGTCGCGGAAACGGTCCATGGTGACCAGCGCGACCGAATCCGATTGCTCCAGCAGATAGCGCAACTCATCCCGCCGGTTCAGCATGTTGATCGGCACCGCCACCGCCCCGAGGCGCGCGATGGCGAACTTCAGCACGGCGAATTCGGGATAGTTGGCCAGGATGATCGCGACTTTGTCGCCCTGCCCGATCCCGCGCTGCGCCAACCCAGCCGCCACCCGCCGTGACCAATCAGCCACCTCGCGGTACGTCCAGCTGCGCGCATCGGTGATGATGAACGGACGATCCGAAAAGGCGGCCACGGCCTCGTCAAATGCACCATGCAAGGTGCGCGGAAACCACGGACTGAAGCGGGCGGCAATTGCCTGCTGTCGGTCTGCAACTGGCTCTAGCATCCGCTGGTTTCCCACCTCTCTTCGCAGCCCTTATCGCTGCCGATGCTGCAGCATTTTACCGCAATGCATCGGCCGTCGGGCAGATTTTCCACGACACCGTTGACGATAACACTGCGCTGTGCAAGAGCAAAGGCGAACCAGGGTGAGGATTGACGCAAAGTGGATGTAGACGCGATCGTGATCGGTGCCGGTTTTGCCGGACTGCGCGCGCTTCACACCTTTCGCGAACAGGGCCAGTCAGTGGTGGTACTCGAGGCTGCCGATGGCATCGGCGGCGTGTGGTATTTCAACCAATACCCCGGCGCGCGCTGCGACGTTGAGAGCTTCGATTATTCCTACCGGTTTTCACCCGAGCTGGAGCAGGAATGGCGCTGGAGCGAGCGCTATGCCACCCAACCGGAAATCCTGCGCTACATCAATCACGTGGCTGACCGCTTCGACCTGCGGCGCGACATCGAGCTGGACACCCGGGTCGCCTCCGCCCGGTTCGACGAAGCGTCGTCGCGCTGGCGGGTTACTGCCGACGACGGCCGGGTGTGGACCGCGCGGCGCGTCATTCTGGCGATGGGTCAGCTCTCGGCGCCGAAGGATACCACCTATCCCGGTCAGGAAAGCTTTGCCGGCCAGATCATTTACAGCGCACGCTGGCCCAAGACGGAGCCCGACTTCGCCGGCAAGCGCGTCGCTATCATCGGCACCGGGTCGTCAGGGGTGCAGATGACCCCGGTGATCGCCCGGAAGGCCGCGCAGCTCACCGTGTTCCAGCGCACTGCCAACTATTCGATCCCTGCCGCCAACGCACCGGTCTCCGACGAGGAAGACCAGGCTGTCAAAGCCGGTTACCGCCAGCGCCGCGATTCCGCGCGCAATTCGCCAAGCGGCCTCGGTTTCGTGCCAGACACCCGCTCAGCGGTTGATGTGCCCGCAGACGAACGCGAGGCGGCCTACGAAGCGGCATGGAACCGGCTGGGCTTTGGCTTTGCGCTGACCTTCAAGGATATCCTGCTCAATCAGGCCTCGAACGATACCGCATCGGAATTCATCCGCCGCAAGATCGCCGCGCAAGTTGATGACCCGGCGCTGCGCGAGAAGCTGATACCCAAGGACTTTCCGTTCGGCACGCGGCGGCCTTCGGTGGACAGCGGCTATTTCGCCGCGTTCAACCGCGACAATGTGGCGCTGGTCGACATCAGCGAAACACCGATCGAGGCGTTCACGCCGGCGGGAATCTGCACCGGCGGCACAGAGTATCCGTTCGACATCATCATATACGCCACCGGCTTCGATGCCTTTACCGGATCGCTGCTCAAGCCCGAAGTTATCGGCCGCGGCGGCGTTTCGCTGCGGGAAAAATGGGCGGCAGGGCCGGTAAGCTTTCTGGGGATCGGGGTCCACGGCTTCCCCAACCTGTTCATCATCGTCGGGCCGGGCAGCCCATCGCTGCTCAGCAACGTCCTGCTTTCAAGCGAGGAGCAGATCGATTGGCTGAGCGAACTGTTCGCCTATTGCGACGCGCACGGGTTCGATTCGATCGAGGCCACCGAACAGGCCGAACGCAGCTGGGTGGCGCACGTCAACGATCGGGCCCAGGAAACGCTCTATCCCAAGACGCCGTCGTATTATCTCGGCGCGGAAATGCCGAACAAGCCGCGCGTGTTCATGCCCTATTCCGGGGGGGTGCGCGGCTATCGCCGCATTTTGGAAAAGACCGCAGCGCTGGGCTACGAAGGCCTGACGCTGCGCATGACCGAACACCGGGTGGATGCCTGAGCAAACCTTTATCGCGCAGCAGAACCCCATCAGGAAAGACCCGAAGATGACTGTGACCGACCTGCCCCAGCCCATCACCCGTGATACGCCGGTCGGCTTCGAACTGGCACCGATCAAGAAGCGGGCGCTGATCCAGCTGATGGGATCGCGGCTGTGGGGGCGGTTCAATCCCAATCACTGGGACCCCGAGTACGCCGCCGAAACCGGGCTGAGCGCCCCGATCCAGACCGGCGAAATGTCGTCGGCCTACATCACCGAAATGTGCGTCAATCACTTCGGCGCCGATCTCTTCTGCGGCGCCCGAGTGGTGTGCAAGTATGTGGCCTCCACCCTCGCCAACGAGGTGATCACCACGCACGGCGTGGTGCGCGAAAAAACGCCGAAGGGCGCGGGCTATCGCTTCATCGTTGACGTCTGGTGCGACAACGAAGCCGGTGAAAAGAAGACCGTCGGCTGGGTCGAGGTTGACGTCGGAGTCTGACCGCCACCCTTCCCCGCGCAAGAACACAAGAGGATCCAAGGCGATGAGCGCAGACACCCCGATCAATCAGTTGCGGCCGATGAGCCCGGTGCAGCGCGCGCAGACGCGCGAATTCATCGCCGGCCTGCAGGAGGAATGCCAGACCTATTGGGACATGGTGGAGATCGGTGACGAACTCAGCCGCGAACTGCACATCACCCCCGAACTGGTGATCCTTTATGCCGACGCAGTAGAGGACTTCAATCCGTGGTACGAAGGCTGGCGGATGAACACCTGGAACATCCCCGGGGAGTCGCCGTTTGGCGGCGCGATCGTGCCGCCACTGCTGATTTCGCACTTCGTGCTCTCGGTGCAGTTCGATCACACCAAGCCGTTCGCGATCGGCTCAATCCATACCTATCACGATTCCGAAATCC
>CANGQZ010000015.1 GCA_947455865.1 Sphingomonadaceae bacterium | reverse complement strand
CAACACCGTCAGGCCGCACAGCTCGTTGGGGTATCGCCCACCGGCCCCGGAAACAGCAACGCCGCCATGGCTGCCCTCCGGTTCCGCTACGCTCCACCTGCAGACAGCCATGGCGCCGGAGGCAGTTCTGCACTAACAATCATCACGGACCACTCAGTGGGGGCCGGTCAATCGAAGATTTCCGCCGAAGCGTGCGCGACGCGGTGGCGCAAGTGCTCGAGAGCGGCCTGAAACCCGAAGGCGATCACCAGCATTACCACCAGCCCGATCAGGCTTGGCACCGAGTGCGCCGGCAGCACTTCATCGTAAACCATCAGCATGAAGATGGAGCCCGACAGCAGCAGCACGTTCAGCATTGCGCTCATCCCGAGGATCGTCATCAGGACGCGGCGGCCGCCGGGGAGCGCGTTCATCAGTTCCATTGAACGGGCAAGGCCGAAACTGGTTTGGCGCGCAGCACTCATAGTCTGTCATTCCCTGTCGTCGCCGTCTCGGCCGTATTAGCGAAAAGCTGCCCGATCTGTTGGTAAAGTGCCACCAAAGCGGTCAGACGGCCGGGCGCAAGATCCGGACCGCGGCGCGCCGGATCAAGCGTGGAAGATTCGCTGGATGGCACAATCGCGTTGAATTTATGGGATGAAAGCGGATCGCCCGCACCGCGCGGCATAACCTTTCCGTCCCGATTGTAGGCGTTAGCCAGCACTGGCGACAATTCCATGACGGACGAAATGCGCGCAAGTGTCGCGTCCGGGACTTTGGTCAGCGCCTCATAAGTCAAGCCGATCCGCCGGTGTGGCGCAAAGCGGTTCCAGGTTGCGGCGAGCTGGGTCAACCGTTCCTCGTAATAGTCGGCAGCCAGTTCATCGGTTGCATACTCGCCGGTATCAAGCGTCGCGAACAGCTTGCGGATCGACAGGATCGACTGTTCGGGCGCACGGATCAGAAAGATTGCCCGCGCCTTAAAGAATTCGTCTGGCGCGGCAGCATCATAGCGTCCGTGAAGAATTTTGTCGAACAGGCTGTGCGTGCCATATTTGAATTCGCCGCGCCGCCACTGGTTGATCAGCAGCAGCCCAAGCGCCTCGCGATTGGCATAACGGATATGCGCCTCGCCGTAGCCGCTGATCGTGGGGTGCGCGCACAGCACGTGCGACAGCGCGGTTGACCCGCAGCGCATGTGGCCCAGCAGGAACAGCGCCCGATCGTAGCGACACTGCGGGGCAATCTGTGCAACCAGGCCACCGGCAAACCGCTTGGCAATCGGTGCCAGTATTCCGTGCGCCGCCGTCACTGGCTGTGCGCCGAGGCGATCGGCCCCGGCAGGTGGCCAAGGCTGCCGATGGCCGCGAGCATGCGGTGACGCACGCTGAACGCGCCGATCAGGAAGGCCGTGCCGGCCACCGCCAGGCCGGCGGCAACGGCTTCGAGCCCGGACAATGTGGGCGCAAACAGATCGAGCAGCAGCAGGCCGATGGCGACCGAGAGAACCGGCGAGGCGGACGTTCGCACGAGGTCGAGCAGCGCTTCGCCGCCAGCGCGCGACAGGCGCATCACCATCACCCCGTACGTGATACTCATCGCGGTCGAAGCAAGGCCGACCGCAATCGCGACTGCCTCGGGCCCGCCGCCCCAGCGCGCCGCAGCATAGCCCAGCGTGATAACGCTCACCGCCGAGGCGATCTGGACACGCAGCATGTCGCGCTGCCGATCGTGGCATACGAGGAACGAGGTGGTTACCGCATCGAGCAGTGAGAAGGCCTTGATCACGCAGAACAGCGCCACGATCGGCACCGCCGGTGCCCATTTTTCGCCCAACGCGAAAGGCACCAGATCCTTGGCGAGGAAGCCAAGCGTCAGCAGACCGGCCCAGGCGATCGCGCCGACACCAGACAGCATCTTCAGCCAGGATGTGCCCATGTCCTGCTTGCGGACGTAGGAGGCCGAAAGATTGGTCTGCGCAATTTTCTGAAGCGGCTGGGCGAACAGGTCAGTCAGCGACGAGACGATCCGGTTCGACGCCCGGTAAAGCCCGGTGGCCTGCGCGGAAAGCGCCACGCCCAAGACCAGATCCGCGCCGTAGGCCGAGGTGAAGTTGAGCAACACCGCCGCATAGCGCGCCTGCGACCAGCGCAGCACGGCGAGAGTCGGGCCCCACCCGGCCCTTAAGCTGGGGCTGCTGCCGGTCGCCATAACATAGAGCGCCAGCAGCACCAGCAGCCGGACATACGTTTGCACCACCAGCGAGGCGACGCCGAAACCGCGAAGGAGCAGGATCACCGCCACGGCCGAACCAGCAATGTCTCCGATCAGCGTGCTGGCATAATAGCGGCGGACCCGGACGTTGCGCAGCAGTACGGATTCGTACCAGGCGGTCGTCGAGACAAGGAATACCGAAGGGATCAGCAGGCCAAGGATCAGCGTCACCGTGCCGGTGCTGAACACCAACGGCGAGGCGAGCCAGATCACCGAAAGGAGTGCGGCAAGGATAGTCGCCTGTACCAGATTGGCCCCGAAGCACGCGCTCGACAGATTGGCCTCGTCCTGCGATTTCAGCAGATATTCGTATGGCCCGACATAGAACAACTGGCGCGCCAGCACGAGGAACAGCGAACCGAGCGAATAGGCCCCGAAATCGGCGATCGACAGCACGCGGGTGGCGATGATCGTGACGCCGAACAGAACAATCTGCACGATCGCCCGGCTGGTAAAGCCGATCGCTCCGCTGAGCACGCCTGCACGATGGCTGGTGGTCATCTGTCGGTCAGAGCTTCAGTATGCGCTCGGGATGAATGCGGCCGCGGACGAGATCGAGCAGTGCCTCGATATTGCCGTGGAGCCGTCCGAAGCGGTCAACATAAGGTTCCGACCAGATGCTGCGGACGCAGTTGGCCAGAATGTTCCGGCTCATCAAGCGCCAGGCGAGACGGCGCGGAATGGTCTTCTTGCGCAGCAGATAGACCGGGTTTGCGATCTGCGAATAGCCTAGCCGCTTGCCCGAAGTGCGTCCGCCCTTGGCGCCAAGATGCACCCCGGCGAGCTGATTGGTGTAGATCAGCAGGCCCTTCTTGCCGAGCTGGTAGGAGAAATCGACATCTTCCTGCCAGCCGTAAAGCGGCAGCGCCTCATCGAACCAAAGGCCTTCGGCGGCACTAAGGCGGATGCACAAGTTGCAGCCATAAAGCGCTGGCAGCGTGCGCTCGTTGATGACCCTGCGCGATTGGTAGGCCTCGACCATCGCAACCGCATCGTCGAACCCGATCCCCGGGCTCTTGATCCCATCGGCCAGGAGCACCGCCGTTGCGCCAACGACATTGTCGCGCGTGGCAAACTGGTGTTCGAGCACTTCGAGATAATCGTTGGCGGGGACGAAATCGTCATCAAAGAACACCACAATGTCGCTGCCTCCTGCGAGGTGGTGCAGCCCGGCGTTGCGCTGTTTGGGCAGGCCGCGTTCAGCAAAGATGACGTCCAGCGGGAAGGGGGCCGCTTCGGCCACTCCGGCGACATCGGATTGGGTCACTGCGGACACAATCACCCGGTCCGGTGCACGGGACTGAACCGATAAGCGGGCCACTGTCTTACATAGCAGCTCGGCCCGCCCGGTAGTGGCGATAATAACAGTTAGTTTCACGCGGCCCCCGTTATTGTTCCCGCTGAGCGAATCGAAGGTCGGCATGCGACGTTGATGTTACAGCGGTGCGTCCGCCGGCGGGCACGGTAAAAGTCGGATCTGGAGCAGTCTTTGCCGTTTCGCGCCGTACTACATCATCGACCGTCTGCCGCATAACATTGCGCAGGCCCATGGCAATTCCCGCCATAAGCCCCCACAGCAGCCCGGGATCGGGTGAGGGGGCGGTAACCGCGGCCGGGACCAGCACCATCAGCACGGTCCACCCCGCTGCCGTAGCCGTGTCGCGGTCGACATCGCCGGTCCAAGTATATGTGGTGCGGGCAAACGGCCGGAACACCTTGGCGACATAGCAGATGAATGCAACGAACCCGATGATTCCAGTGGAGCCGAGGATGGCCGCGAAAATGCTCGAAGAACGGAACGAGCCGACGCCGATGCCGAGGCCGCCCGAACTGAGGAAGACGCGCAGCCCTTGCAAGGCCCAGGTTGCACGCGCTGCGCCCGATGCCGAATCGAGCTTGTCGGTGGTGGTCAAGCGCAGGATGCGGCCGACGGTTTCGGCAATGGCCTCGCTGCCGATGATCACCGCCATGCCGCAGGCGGCCAGGCTCAGTAGGCAGACCAGAATCGTCAAGCCCTTGCGGACCGGAATCGCACCGTAGAACAACAGCAACCGCACCGTAACCGCGGCTCCGTAAGCAATCAGACCAACATAGGCCGTGCTGGAGGTGGAAACCAGCAAGGTCAGGAACAGCGCCAGCGAGGCCGGGCCGGACCAGCGCCGATCAACGTTGCGCAGCCACAGCTCGGTCACGAAGACGAACCAGGTGAACCCGAACGACGCATAGAGCGAGGGTTCGGGAGAGATACCGGTCATCCGTGAAATGCCGTCGAATGCCTGGTCGAGCTGGGCATAGTTCGCATTTCGGAAGAACTTGATCACGGCGTTGAGCGAGGAGTTGGCAAAGATCAGGCCGAACCAGCCGATCCCGCTGTGAATCAGCGCGATGATGCTGCCAAGTCTGGCAATCTTCGCTCCGGCGCCGCGCCGCGAGACCGCCACCGCCGCGCAGATCGCCCCCAGCAAGGTCATGACCATATACATCGAGGTGGTCAGGTGCTGTGGCGTGAAGTGCAGCGGAACGAGCGTATAGGGCCCGGCCGTCGGTCGCAGCGGCACGATCAAGATCGATTTGCCAAACAGAAACGGCAGCGTGTACGCGCTGATGAAGCCATAGCCGACCAGCAGGATCAACCAGCCGTTGCTCATCAGGCGGCGGGTCAGGTCCTGCGATCCCGCCCGCGATGGCAGGACGCAGCGCGCCGCCAGAAACAGTGCGGCCGTTACGGCCGGGGCGATGGAGACATTGCCAACTGCGGTGAGGATTACGGTCGCTGAGCCGTTCATGACGCTGCAGGCGATGACGAACATCAGCATGGCCAGCCGCGAGCCGAACACCAACAACAGCAACCCGATCAGGACAACAACGGCACCGATCAATGTCGGGGTCACAGCGGGCCTCCCTGATTGCGATATCTGGACGATCTGCCAGCGTGGGTGCAAGCGCTCAACATCCGATTACCCCACTGCCGCCGCGCGCTACGCGAAAACGGTAAGCGAACCGGCTGAGCGGCGCGCCGGGCAGCGGTGTGAGGCGGAGTTCGACGATATCTCCCGACTTCACGGTACTGCGAGCGGCCAGTTGCGTCGCGCCGCCAGGTCCGCCGGTCAACGCACGGGTGAGTTCGCTGCCATTGCGCCGCAACACCGCGAGAGCGCGCATGCTGGCAGCCTTCGGACGCAGGCACACCGAAGCCAGCACCGGCCCGTCGTCCGTGGCAGTGTAGCGGACCAGGGTGCCCGCAGCCGGAGTTGTGCCGATCCCGGCGGTGTTGACGCTTATCTGCGGCATTGCCGGCGTGCCGAGGTAGCTGGCCCATTGCCAGTCGATCGGGACGAGCAGCAGCGGCGGGGCATCGGCGCGCTGCGCGAACCACGTGAGCGGGGGCTGGGCGAAGCCATAAAGACTGTCGGCCAGCACCTCGGGCGGCCCGAAGGCAAGCGCGCTGGCCCCGGTGATGACCACCGGCTGATCGCTTACCGCAGCAGGAATTGCCGCAAGTGCAGTGCCGTCGGCGGCAAACGCCTTGGCCTGGCCGGAAACGGTCAGCGGGCGCGGGGCGCCCCAGACAAGGTGCGCGTCGCTGCCAAAGCGGAAGTGGAACAGCGCTGGATCATGCTCGTCGATCCGCTGCGCCGGGCCGCGCGGGGCGAGCGTGCTGGCGGCAAAGGCATAGGCCGCCGCGGCAGGCTTGCGTGCGCCGGCCTGGGTCAACAGGCCCATGGTGGGGAAGAACCGCTGATCGATCAGCGCATACCAGAAATGGTCGCCCACCCCGCTGCTCTCGAGCAGTGCAATCATCTTCAGGTAGAACGGGCCAGCGGTTGCCGGATCGGGGAACTCGCGGCTGAATTCGGTTGCCCAGATCGGTTTGACCGTGCCGGCCTCTGCCATCGCTGCCTGCAGCCGCGACAGTTCCCAGTCGACCCCTTCGGGCTCGGGCCGATAAGGGTGAACGGCGACGGCATCGACCCAGTCGAGCATCCCGGCCTTGAACAGCCGGGCGAGGAACCCGGTCGCAATGGTATTGGTCGACCCGCCTATCAGGAGCAGGCCAGGATGGGCCGGCTTGACCGCCTGATACACTGTGCGCAGCAGCGCGACATGCGCGGCGATACGATCGCGCGCCGCAGGTCCGGAGACATTATTCTGGCCGTTGATCTCGTTGCCGATTTCGATTGCCACCACGCAATCGGGCCAGCGCGCCGCAATGGCTGCGACATAGCGGGCAAAGGCGGTCTGCGCCGCCGGGGAATAGGCCGTGGTGCCGCCATCGTAGATTCTGTTGCGCGGCTCGATCCCGAGCAGGACGGACATTCCCGCCTCGCAGGCGGCGGAAACGTGCCCCGAATTGCGCGGCGTGAAGGTGTATGTACCGGGGCTTTGCTCGACTTGCGCCCAATGAACCGAATCGCGGATCGTGGCGGTGCCGAGTTCCTTGGCGCTGGCGATCAGGCGGGGGGGCCAGCCCTGGCTGAAATGGGTGGTCACCCCGGTGCGCACGGTGATCGGGCCAGTCGGGCGGGTCGGCGCGGTGCTCGCTGGCGAACAGGCCGGAACACCCAGGGCAACAGTGCAAAGCGCGGCGCCAAAGCGCAGGGATCGCGCCCGTCGGCGCATCAGCGAGCGCGCTCCACCGCGGCAAGAAACCCTTCGTCGAAACGCTCGGGCGCGAAGCGGGCGGCGTTGGCGATCGCCGCCTCGGGATCGAAGTGGGGAAGCCAGCGCTCGAGCGCCTCTATCCCGGCGATTACCGCTTCGGGGCTCTGCTCGTCGAAGAACAGCCCGGTTTCCTCCGGCACGATCGAATCGCGGATCCCGCCGCGGCCGAATGCCAGCACCGGCCGGCCGCTGGCATTGGCCTCGACCGGGACGATGCCGAAATCCTCTTCGGCCGAGAACACCAGCGCCCGCGAAGTGGCATAGGCCTGTTTCAGCCCGGCAAAATCGAGCCGGCGCTCGACTGTGACGTTCGGCCCGGCCCGGCGGCGGATCTCTTCATACATCGCCCCGTCGCCAACCATCAGCAGCGGCAAGCCAAGCCGGTTGAACGCATCGACCACGATGTCCGGGCGCTTGTACGCGATCATCTGCCCGACCCAGAGATACCGGCTCGTAACATCGCTGGCCCGGCGGAACTCGCTGACGGACACCGGGGGGTGGACAACATCGGCCTCACGCCCCCACGCCCGCGCGATGCGGCGGCGGATGAAGCTGGAATTGGCGACAAACCGATCGACCCGCGCGGCGGAGGCCATGTCCCACGTGCGCAAGTAATGGAACATGCCGGGCATCAGCAGCCGCGTCAGCCGGCCGGCCGACGCGCGGTAGGCGTGGTAATGATCCCACAAATAGCGCATCGGCGAATGGACATAAGAGACATGGCGCGCATCGGGTGCGGCGATCACGCCCTTGGCCGGGCCGGATTCGCTACTGATTACAAGATCATACCCAGTAAGATCGAGCTGTTCGAGCGCCAGGGGCATCAGCGGCAGATATTTTTGATAGTGTTTGCGCGCGCCGGGCAGCTTGGCGATGAAACTTGTTTTGACCGGACGGGCGCGGATCGTCGCCGACATCGCTTCGGGCACGTAGACGTGCGTGAAGATATCCGCTTCTGGATAAAGCCGGATCAGCCGTTCCAGCACGCGCTCGCCGCCGCGCATGCCCACCAGCCAGTAGTGGACCAGCGCGACCCGTTCGGAGCGCGGGCGCGGCAGGACTGGGGTTGCGGGCATGATCGGAAGGCCTCAGGTGGCCGCGTAGTATTTTTTGTAGCTGTTGTAATAATAGGCCGCATCGCCGCCGCCGAACTTGGCCTGCTTGCGCATGTCCATCGCGTTGAGGGTGACCCCGATATCGCCGATGGTCGCCAGCGGCAGCAAACGCATCGCCGCGCGGATCGCCGAATCCGAGGTTTTGCGCCACAGCGCGGTGATGATGACGTTGTCCGCCAGCGATACGATCTCGCGCGTCTCGGCGATCGGCAGGATTGGCGCGGTATCGAGGATGATGACCCCGAAGTGTTCGCGCAGTGCGCCGATCATGCGGTGGAAATTGCCGCGTTCAAGCAGGCGTTCGCCTTCGAGGAACGGCGCGGTGATCGGCAGAACCATGGCGTCGCTGGCGCTGTCCTTGACCATTGCTTCGCCCAGCTTGATCCCGTCGCGCATCATTTCGCGCAGGCCCGGCTTTGTCGCATCGGCGGAGACCAGCGAGGACAGCCCGCGTTGAACGATATCGCAATCGATGATGATCACCGATTCCCCGGCCAACGCGGCCGAACGGACGAGCGACAGTGCGAGAGAGGTCTTGCCTTCGTTGGGCAGCGATGAGCTGATCGCGATCACCTGATTGCGCTCCCGGTTGCCCTGCCGGGTGGCGCCGAGCAGACCGCGCACGGCTTCGGCATAAGCCGAGCCGGGATGTTCGGCGAGCGAATCTGCCGGCGGCCCGTGGCCGAGGCCTACCGAGGCGAGTTGAGGGATGCCGCCGAGGTAGCGCACGCCGAGCCGGCTTTCGACATCATCGGCGGTGGTCAGCCCGCGGAAAGCGGTTTCGGTGGCGATCGCCGCCGGGGTACCGAGCAGCACGCCGATAATCAGGCCGAGCGCGAGGTTGAGGATCACGATCGGGCTCGACGGCACCTTGGGCACTTCGGCGGGGGAGAGGACGTGAGCCTCGGCCCGTTCGATCCCGGTCTGGGCGAGCACTTCCTTGTAGCGCGAAAGGTAGCCATCGTAGAGCGACTGCGAGGCCTGCGCCTTGCGGGTAAGATCGTCGAGCCCGACCAGCGCCTTGTTGTTGGCGGCGAGCGCGCCGCGCGCGGTCGAAAGGTTGCCCTGAAGCGATCCCGCCTGCTGCGAAGTGGCCGAAGCATTCGCGGCGAGCCCGGCGGTAACACCTGCACGCGTCCGGTTCATTTCAGCGGCGATCTGGCTGTCGATTTCCGCCATCTGTTGGCGCGCGGTGATTAGATCCGGGTGGGTTTCGAGATAGCGGCTGGAAAGATCGGCGATCTTGACGCCAATCGTCGCCCGCTGCGCCCGCAGAGCCTGCATGCCGGGCGAGTTGACCACCGCTGCGTCTGCCGTGCCGCCTGCTGCATTGGCATGGCCGCGATCGGCCGCAGCCTGCGCCCGGGCGGCGGCGAGCTGCAGCGAGTACGCTGCCGCTTCCTGCTCGGCAAGCTGGGTTGCCTGTTGGCTCAGCAGGTTATTGCGGACACGAAAGTCCTGAACAGCCGCGAAATCGACTTGCGCCTGCTTGCGCAAATCTTCGATCCGCGTGCGCAGTACCGCCAGCGATTTCTCGTTTTCGGCGCGTTTGCGCGTGGCGGCGCTGGCGGCATAGGTTTCGGCGAAGGCGTTTGCGATCCGCGCGGCGCGCTGCGGATCACGATCCAGGTAGGAAATACGGATCGCGTAAGCGGTGTCGAGGCGGTTGGCGTCGAGGTTCTTGAGCACGGCATCGGCCAGTGCGCGGCGCAAATCGGCAGGTTTCTCTGACGACATGCCGAGCAGCGACTTGATCGAGTTACGGAAGCCGCCGCGGAATGTCTGATTGATAAACGCCTGGTCCTCGGTCAGCCGGGTCTGGTCGATCACCTGTTCGGCCAGATCCTGTGACTGGATGACCTTGGTTTCGGTATCGATATCTTCGCCGTGCAGCGGGGCGTTATTGGCTTGCTGATCGGCCACATTGCCTGGCACCAGTTCGGTGCGGTCCTTGTTGATGATCACATCGGCCTGGCCCTGGTACATCTTGGGGGTCAGCATCGTGATGTTGATCGCCATTAGCAGGCAAATGCCCACCACCATTGCGAACAGCCACAGGCGCCTGCGGAAGATCGCATAGAGGCCAGCGAGATCGAGCCGATCTGCCTCGGCATGGTTGATCGGCGAGCCGGGAAGGCGATTGCCTTCGAGCGGGACCGGGAGATTGGTGCCGCGATAGCGATCAGGAAGATTGGTCGTTGTCATGTGGCCTCACATCGAGAAGCGCAGCGCAAGCCCGCCCTCCAGGGCATTGCCCTGGGCCGGAAGCAGCGAGCTGTTCGAACTGCGATTGCGGTAACGGCCATAAGCGGCAACCGCATAATTGCGAGAGATTTTGTAGCGCCCTTCAAGCCCGGCGGAATCGCCGCGCGCTGTGGCGCCGGTATCACGGTAGTCTTCGTGGGTATGCGCGCCGGTCAGGATCAGCTCGAAGTTGCGCCGCAATTCGTAATACACGCGCAGCGTCACCGAATCGAGCACGACGCCGGAGGCGGTCTGCAGGCCGCTGTTGACGATATCGCGCCGGCCGATCAGCGACACGCTGACCAGCGGTGTGGCGTACCATTCGATCCGCGCCCGCCACGCCAGCCCATCATAATCGCGGAACACCGGCGAGCGGTATTTGCGCCATTGATACCCGGCAGCGAGTTCGACATCGACGAGGTGGCCGATTTCGCTGCGCACGCCGCCCAGCGCCCGCCCGCCGGTCGCCGTCCGGTCGCAGCAGGGGATCGGATGGATGCTGTCGATCCAGTGATACTCGCCCTCAACGAACACTTCGCGGCCGACGGCAAGATCGTGCTCGGCCTTGAAGCCGAGCGCGACAGTGCGCGAATCGCGGAACGACTGATCGATGAGGGTCCCGTTGCCCTGTTCGACCGACCGGTAATCGAGCCGCAGGATGCTTGCCGTGCCGGTCAATCGCATCGTGCCGAGATCGGCTTTAAGCCCCAGATCGCCTTCGAGCTTGTCGTAAAGGGTGGGGCCGCCGATCACGGTCGATGCGCCGGCGGCATAGTATGGCTCGAACTTGCGGGCGTAAGTGCCGCTGGCGGCCACGGTCAGCCCGGAGGCGAGTGGCGTGCTGGCCTGGGCATCGAAGCCCCAAGTCTCACGGTTCTGGCGCGCCAGCGTGGCGAAGCGGGTGACGGCGGCCTCCGCCTGCAGCACGAACTGGCTCTTCCCCGAGGTGCCCGAGGCGGTGACGGCAGGAGCCAGCGTGAAATAAACATCGCGCCGTTTGTCGATCGCGCGCTTAAGCACGTTGGTGTCGCCATCGACCGATCCGGTCACGCTGGGCATCACCGTCAGTGCGCCGGCCTGAATGCCTTCCGGCTCGTATCCGGGAATTTGTCGTGAACCCGCAACATCGTTACGCAACAACGGTCCGACCGGCTGACCCTCGAACGGATTACGGGATTGACCGTATGCCGAGACAGGCGCCAGCAACAGGGCGAGACCGAGGAGGCGTGAAATTGTCATCGGGCCCCGTTGGAATGTTTGCAGCAACGCGTCAATGTGACACTCTTCACCCTCTGTTTGTTTCAGGCGTATGACGTGCGCGAAGCGATATTCCTAATCCTAGCCAACAACTTGCCGCGACTGCGAATTTCAGATCGCGGGCGCTCGTGGCTCTATCGATTCGCCGGACTGAGCGTAGCAGGAAATTGCACAATTTGGGGGCCATTAACGATTCGCCCGCTTGGCGGAGCGCGTAACATCTCCATCGGCGCCGGCACGTTTATCAACACCAATGCCCGTTTCGGCGTGCCGAGCGCGCCGGTGACGCTGGGCCGGAACTGCCAGATCGGGCCCAACGTCAGCTTCGAAACGGTATCGCATGGACTGGTCTATGTGCCGGGCAAAGGCCGCGGCGATATTGTCCGGCCAATCACGATCGAGGACGAGGTGTGGATCGGCGCCGGCGCGATCATCACCGGCGGCGTGACGATCGGGCGCGGTGCGGTGGTTGCCGCGGGTGCGGTGGTGACGAAGGACGTTCCCCCGCTGACGATCGTCGGCGGGGTGCCGGCAAAAGTCATCCGGCAGATCGACCCCGGTCAGGATACGATCATCTGAGTTTCTCACAATTGTCATCCGCCGCGGGCAATGGCGCGCTATGAACCGTTCGATCCTGCTTTTGCCGCTGCTCCTCGCCGGAGCCTGTACGAACGCTGCGACGTCACGGCCGGGCAGCGTGCCCGTCGCCATGCTGCCCGAACGAGCGCTGCATTGCGTTGTCGGCCATGCGATCGGGCTCGATGCCAGGAAATGGCAAGCGGTGGCCGAAATCCAGCATGAAGGTGCATTCCCGCTAACGCTGCATCTTCCGGCCATCCCCAAGCATGTGGGTCCGCCGCCCGAGCCGACCGACGATCCCGAACCGGTCAATCCCGCCACCCGAGTGAGCGACGATCCCGCCGGCATCGCCACCGATCTGGCCTATCCGCTTTACCGCGTGGTCGACCTGTGGCCCGAGCGGGTCGAGATCGCAGGCAAGGTCACCGGGCAGGATTACATGCGGCTGATCATCGTCAGCGAAATCGATGAAAAGGCCGGCATCGCCAATTTCTTCACCACCCGGGCCATGGATGCCGGCAGCCTCGATCTTCAGACTGTCTATCAAGGCAGCTGCCGGATCGAGACCACTGTGGCAGCGAAGCGCTGAGCGCAGGGCGGCGCGTCAGCCGACCTGTCGCGCCCAGGCCCGCACTTCTTCCACATAGAGCGCCGGTTGTTCGAGCGCGGCAAAGTGCCCGCCAACGTCGAGTTCGTTCCAGTGGACGATTTGCGACATGCACTTATCAGCCCAACTGCGCGGGGCGCGGTAGATCTCCTTGGGGAAGACGCTGCAGCCGACCGGCAGGTCCAGCTGCTGCGCGAACAGCGCGGTGGTAAAGCTTTCCCAATAAAGCCGGGCCGAGGACGCCCCGCTGTTCGAAAACCAGTAGAGGCTGATGATGTCCAGCATTGCATCGCGCGCAATGACGGCCTCTGGCGCGCCCACGCAGTCCGACCACGCCGAGAACTTCTCGTAGATCCACGCTGCCTGCCCGACCGGCGAATCGGCGAGGGCATAGCCCAGCGTCTGCGGCCGGGTCGCCTGCTGGGTCGAATAGCCAGCCTCCTGCGCGGTGTAATAGGCCATGGCATCGAGCATCGTCTGCTCTTCCGCGCTGAAGGGTGGGGCGGGCGACAGGGGCAGCACCATCGGCAAATTGACGTGGATCGAGGCGAGCCCGGCGTGGCGTCGGGCGCCAAGCCGGGAGGTGATGGCCGCGCCCCAGTCCCCGCCCTGGGCCAGCCAGTCCTCGCCGTAGCCGAGCCGCTCCATCAGCACTTCCCACGCGGCGGCAATGCGGTTGACGTCCCACCCGGTGTCCGTCGGCTTGCCGCTGAACCCGTAGCCGGGCAGCGAGGGGACCACGACGTGAAACGCATCAGTGATATGCCCGCCGTGAGCAACCGGATCGACCAGCGCCGGGATCGCCTTACGGAACTCGAAGATCGCACCG
This sequence comes from Sphingomonadaceae bacterium, assembly GCA_947455865.1. GTDB lineage: Bacteria > Pseudomonadota > Alphaproteobacteria > Sphingomonadales > Sphingomonadaceae > Novosphingobium. Next base: position 14,965 of record CANGQZ010000015.1, on the reverse strand, counting down.
GGCCAGCCGTGGGTGAGGAGGAGCGGCCGGGCCCCGGCATGGGATGAGCGGATGTGGAGGAAGTGGATGTCGATCCCGTCAACCTCGGTGACGTAGGAACCGGTTTGGTTGATCCAGTCCTCGGCCTGACGCCAGTCGTAAGCGCTGCGCCAGTGGGCGACGAGATCCTGCTGTGCGGAGAGCGGCACGCCCTGGCTCCAGTCTTCGACCGTCTCCCGGTTCGGCCAGCGCACCGCGTCGAGGCGGCGGTGGAGATCAGCGATCGCCGCGTCGGGAACGTGGATCGGGAAGGGACGGATCGAATCAGTCATCGGGCAGCTCTCCGGATTTTGGTCGAATGCGTAGCCAAGACACCCGCCTCCATCCATCGCAGATGCCGATCGAACGCGGCAGAGTTGCCCACGGGATGGGGGCGTTTAGCGAACGCTCCGCGCCCAGGCCCGCACTTCCTCGACGTAGAGCGCCGGCTGTTCGAGCGCGGCGAAATGTCCGCCGACCTCAAGCTCGCTCCAGTGGACGATCTGCGACATGCATTTGTCTGCCCAGCTGCGCGGGGCGCAGTAAATTTCTTGGGCGAACACGCTGCAACCCACCGGCAGATCGAGCTGCTGTGCGAAAAACCCGCCAGTGAAGCTTTCCCAGTAAAGCCGCGCGGATGAGGCGCCGCTGTTCGAGAACCAGTAGAGGCTGATGATGTCGAGCATCGCATCGCGCGCAATCGCCGCTTCGGGCGCGCCGGTGCAATCGGACCAGGCCGAGAACTTTTCATAGATCCACGCCGCCTGTCCGGCCGCGGAATCAGCGAGCGCATAGCCGAGCGTCTGCGGGCGGGTGGCCTGCTGGGTAGAATAGCCGGCCTCGTGCGCACCGTAGTACTGCATCTGCTCGAGCATCCGCTGTTCTTCGGGGCTGAACGGCGGGGTCGGATCTTTCGGCATGACGATCGGCATATTGATGTGGATCGAGGCAAGGCCCTTGTGCCGGCGCGCGCCAAGCCGGGTGGTTACCGCCGCGCCCCAGTCACCGCCTTGCGCCAGCCAGTTTTCGCCGTAGCCGAGCCGCTCCATCAGCACTTCCCAGGCGGCGGCGATGCGGTTGACGCCCCACCCGGTCACTGTCGGCTTGCCGCTGAAGCCGTAGCCGGGGAGCGACGGGATCACGAGATGGAAGGCATCGGCCGCAGTGCCGCCATGCGCAACCGGATCGACCAGCGCGGGGACGGCATCGCGGAATTCGAAGATCGCGCCAGGCCAGCCATGCGTCAGCAGCAGCGGCCGCGCTTCGGCATGGGGCGAGCGGATGTGGAGGAAATGGATGTCGACCCCGTCGATCTCCGTCACCGACGAGCCGCTGGCGTTGATCCAGGCTTCGGCCCCGCGCCAGTCATAGGCGGAGCGCCAGTGAGCCACGAGATCCTGCAGCGCGGCGAGCGGCACGCCCTGCGTCCAGTCATCCACCGTCTCGCGATTGGGATAGCGCACTGCATCGAGCCGGCGGTGGAGATCGGCAATCGCCTCGTCTGCAACGTGGATCGGGAAGGGACGGATCGAATCGCTCATCGGAATGCCTCTCGCTGTTTGCGCCGGTTCCTAGACCAGCACCGCCCCGCGACCAATCCACCTTTGTCCGACGATCCATTGCCCCTGCCAATCGATCGCCGCCAAGATGCAATTTGATCGTCGGCCACAGATCGGCCAGGGTCTCCACCCTAAGATCGGGAACAAGCGGCACTGCCCTTCAGGGGTGGGCGAGCCGCAGGGAGAGCCGGAAGACCCATGCATCCATCGCTTCACGCGCGCACCATGCCTGCCAAGCCCGCCATCATCATGGCCGCCAGCGGCGCCGTGACCACATATACCGAACTTGATGCTCGGTCGAACCAGGGAGCGCACCTAATCCGCAGCCTCGGGCTCAAGCGTGGTGACGGCATCGCCCTGATGCTTGATAACAGCGCGGCGTTCTTCGAGATCGTCTGGGCGGCGCAGCGGGCCGGTCTCTATTACACCTGCATCCCGACCCGGCTGACCGCGCTCGAAGTGGCGTTCATCGTCACCGACAGCGCCAGCACGGTGCTGGTCGCATCCGCCCCGATCGGCGACGAACTCGCTGGTCTGTTGCCGGGGGTGACGCTGTTTGCCCCCAACCGCCGCGATTTCCTGAGCGAGCGGGCGGCGTTTCCGGCCACCCCGATTGCGGATGAAAGCCCCGGGAACGACATGCTCTACTCTTCGGGCACGACCGGGCGCCCCAAGGGCATCCGTCCGCCGCTCCCGGAGGGCAGCCTCGACCAGACCAACCCACTCACCGAGTTCGGACGCAGCCATTATGCGATGGATGTGGACAGCGTGTTCCTCTCGCCAGCGCCGCTCTATCACGCCGCGCCGCTACGCTGGTGCATGACGATCCACAAGCTGGGCGGCACGACGATTGTGATGGAGAAGTACGATCCGGAAGGCGCGCTGGCGCTGATCGAGCGCTACCGGGTCACGCATGCGCAATTCGTGCCGACCCATTTCATCCGCATGCTCAAGCTCGATCCGGCGGTGCGGGCGAAATATGACGTGTCGTCGCTCAAGGTGGTTTATCATGCCGCCGCACCGTGCCCGGTCGAGGTCAAGCAGGCGATGATGGCGTGGTGGGGGCCGATCATCCACGAATTCTATGCGGGGACCGAGGCCAACGGGTTGACCGGGATCGGCCCGGCTGAATGGCTGGAGCGGCCCGGGTCAGTCGGGCGGGCGATCTGGGGCCAGCTCAGGATCTGCGACGAGGACGACAAACCGCTGCCGCCGCGTAGTGTGGGGGCAATCTATTTCGCCGAAGGGCCGCAGTTCGTCTATCACAACGATCCGGAAAAGACCGCCGCCACCCGCAACCGCCACGGCTGGACCACGCTTGGCGATATCGGCTGGGTGGATGAGGACGGGTTCCTCTATCTGACGGATCGGCAAAGCTTCATGATCATCTCGGGCGGGGTCAATATCTACCCGCAGGAGATCGAAGACGCGCTGGTTACGCACCCCAAGGTGGCCGATGTCGCAGTGGTCGGCGCGCCTGACGAGGAGATGGGCGAACAGGTGGTGGCGGTGGTCCAGCCGGCCAACTGGGCCGAGGCCGGGCCGGAGCTGGCCGAGGAATTGCGGGCGTGGCTCGATGGCCGCATCGGCCGGATCAAGCTGCCCAAGCGGTTCGATTTCGATCCCGAACTCCCGCGCACGCCCACCGGCAAGCTGCTCAAGCGGCTGGTGCGCGAGCGTTATTGGAACCGCGATGCAACGGGGTTGCAAGCAGGTGGCAAGGAGGGGCAACCATCGTGAACGACATTTCAACCAGCCCTGTGCCCCGCCCGGAGGCGATCGATGCGGCGTGGCTGCAGGCGATCCTGGCAGAATGCGGGCACGCGTATGATGTAACCTCGGTATCTGTAGTGCCGGTCGGCACAGGTCAGATCGGCGACACGGTCCGGCTGACGATCGGTTATGGCGAGCAGTCCGGGCCGCCGACGCTAATCGGCAAGTTTGCCGCGACCAATCCGGATAGCTTGACGGTGGCGGCCAACTGGCACCTCTATGAGCGGGAAGTAGGCTTCTATCGCCATTTGGCGGCGACGGCGCGGATCACGACTGCGCCCTGTTATGGCAGCGCGCTGGATGCAGAAGGCAGCTTTGCCCTGCTGCTGGAAGATCTTTCGCCGGCGCGGGTGGGCGATCAGTTTGCGGGGATCGCACCTGAGCTGGCGCACCGCGCCATGCGCGAGGCGGCGCGGCTGCATGCCGCGTTCTGGGGCAAGGTGGAGGGACCCGATTTTGTCTGGCTCGAGACCGGGCCGCTGTCGCAGCCGTTCTATGTCGCCGATGTGCTGCGCAGTGTATGGCCTGGCTTCCGCGAGCGCTATGCCGACCGCCTTACCAACGACATGGTCCGGGTGTGCGAGCGTCTTTCCGAGCGCTATGAGGCATACAGCCGGCTGCTCGACCGGCCGCGCTGCGTGACTCATAACGATTACCGGCCGGACAACATGCTGTTCGGCGAGGATGGCCGGGTCACCGTGGTCGATTGGCAATCGTGCGCGATCGGGCAGAACGCGGTCGATGTGGCCTACCTGATCGGCGGGGCTTTCCAGTCGGAAGAGCGCCGCGTCATCGAAGGCGAATTGCTCGACAGCTATCAACGCGAACTCGAACTGCAGGGGGTGATCGGCTATTCGCGCGCCGATCTGGCCGAGGACTATCGCCACTTCTCCTTCGCCGGGATCAATGTCGCGGTCGGCGCGGCCATGATGGTCAAACGCACCGAGCGGGGGGACCGGATGTTCCTGACGATGCTCGATCGCCATGTCTCGCACGTGATCGACACTGGCGCACTGGAGATCCTCGATGCCCGCTAACGCCAATCCGCGCGTGACCAGCGCGCTGGCACTGCTGGCAAGCCTGCGCAGCGGTGCGCTTGATCCTGCGCGGCTGACCGCTGACTTCAGCTGGTGGTGGAACCGCGATCTGGCGTTCCCGCTTGCGGCGTTCAATGACGTACTGGGCGGGCTCCATGCCACCACCGTCAGCGGGGTCGCGGTCAGCCCCGGGCTGGTGCTGGCCGAGGGCGAAACAGTGATGATCGAGGCAACCTCGCACGCCCCGCTCAAGGATGGGCGGATCTATGCCAACCGCTATGTCTTTGTGATCCACTTTACCGGAGAGCTGATCCGCGAAGTGCGCGAATACAGTGATACCGCGCTGGTGATCGAGATGTTCGGTCTGGGCGGTTAGGCCGCTACATCCACGAGGCTTTCCGCGCACTCGCGCCCGGCTTGCCAGCGCCGGGCGAAAGCGAAAAAGTGCTGTGCGGCCCGGTTTCCCGCTGTCCCGAGCACGACCGCGAATTCGAGGTGGAAATCCATTTCTGCAACATCGCGGTGGACGAGCCCGGGCGGCACCGGATACCAACCAATCCCGATCGCGCTGATCCCGTGGCGTTCGGCATGCCGCTCGATTGCCAGTGCATGGCCTTCGCTGTGGCGGACCAGCACCGCCCCGCTCGCCTCCAGGAAGCCGTCAATCGGATCGACGATGGCATGGCCGTGCTCGATGCTGAGCGTGGCGATCTGCTGACCGGCGAGCGCTTCGCGCGGGATCACTTCGAAGCGGGCCAGTGCTGAGCCGCGCGGCACTCGCAGCCCGATCCGACGGCGGCGCAGCACCACCCGACGGAGGCTGTCCGGGTAGGTAATCTCGTTGACGATCGCGCCCGGCTTGGTGGTTACCGGCTTGTGCGTCCAGGCGGGGGTGGCGATGCCCAGCAGCAGCGCGGCATCAAGCCGGTCATCCACCAGATCGGGGATCTGATCGCTTTGCAGGCGCGAATCGATCGTCAGCCGGTAGTCGGGCGCGGCTTCGGCATAAGCGTCGAGCAGCTCCTGCCGCTCGGCTATGTCCATGCTGTACATCGCCGCGCCGAGGCGGAAGCGGCGGGTTTCTTCCACGCGGATATCCTCGACCTCGCGGCGCACCCGCTCGGTCTCAGCCAGCACGGCCTTGACCGAGGGCAGCAGGCGCTCGCCCTGCGCCGTGAGGGTGACCACGCGCGAGGTGCGGTGGAACAGCGCGAAGCCCAACGCCTGTTCCAGTTCGCGCAGCTGGCCAGATACGGTCGGTTGGCTGAGGTGCAGCCGTTCGGCGGCGCGGGTCAGCGAACCGGTATCGGCAATCGCGGCAAAGCAGCGCAGCAGGCGCAAGTCTGGATGAAACATGGACGTCTCCCGCCTCCGGTCGTCAGCCGGAGCAAGGCGGGAGAATGCCCCTATTTATCGGAGATGTCGATAGATGGGCGGATGGGCCGGGTTCAGTCCTTCTGGTCCCATCGCGAAATCTGGCGCTCGTTGGTGATGCCGAGCGGGGCATAAGCCCCGATAATCGCCTGTTCGAACACGCCGATCGATTGCTCGCTGCGGCCATCGGGGCGGGTTAGGGTGAGGTGCGAGAGGCGCTGAACGTGCCAGTTCTGCATCGGCGCGGGACTGAGTTCTGCCACCATGAAATCCTCGCGCTCGATCTTGAGCGGGCCGTGATAGCGGCCGTGATACCATTCGGGATGGAAATACCCCGCACCCTTCATGAAGAAGCTCTGGAACGGGACCAGTTCAACCTGCCATTGGCCGGCCCCGTAATCCGCGGTGAGAACGCCGCGTTCTGGCCAGACGGTGCCGGCGACCAGCGTGGTTTCGATCTTCGCATCCGTCGTCTCGCGGATATCCTCGGCGCGGGCGCCATCAGGGACGAGCGCGGAGCGGGTGTTCCACACCGTCCCGTCCGGCTCGGCCGAGATGTGGTAGAACAGGCTGACATCGGAAAAGCTGAGCGGAGTCCACTGCCAAAAGTAGCCCTGCAGCCCGGCAGGGACCACCGGCTGGCTATCCGAATCGCCGACCGGGCGGATGCCCCAAGAGCGATCGCGCGTGCCCATCGCCTTCGGGGAAAGCTCGATCCGCTTGCCGTCGATGCTGATCCAGCCCTGCCAGTGGCCGTTTTGGGTCATCCGGGTGATATCCATGAAACCGCGTGTACCGACGCGGCGGGTGAAGCGTGGCTCCTCGATTGGAAAGGCGCGGCCGGTGAAAGTCAGCTCGGCGGCGATCCCGTCACGTTCGGCGACGGAGAAGCGCAGCACGCGCAGTGGTTCGACGACGTCGATCTTCATCGGGCCGACCGAAATGTCCATCCGCTCGCTGGCGAGGATGCGCGAGGCGCGCAGGCAATGCTGGACCCCGCCGAGCAGGATCGAGAAGTGGCAATCGAGCACGTTGAGATGCGGATATACACCCAGTCCGACCATCCAGAACAACGATCCATCGGGCTCGAACCCGTTGAAGAAATAGCGATCGTAGAAATTCCGGTCGGTCCCCGAGAAGGCGATCGGCTCCGGCGTCTGGTGGATCGGATAATCGTCGGCCCTGGTCAGCATCGCATAACTCCCGTGGATTTTGACACTGTGTCGGCCCGATTGTGCCACAGGTCCAATCGCGAATGGACGGCAATCCATTGGCCTGCGCAATCGATCCTGCCACATTGTCGATTGGACGAATGGGCTTCGGCCGTGGCACTGTGCTCCGATAAATCCGGGAGAATGTGCCGTGGCGAACTCACTGGCCGACGATATCGACGACATCATCTGTGATCCAAGGACTTATGGCGACGAGCATCGCTATCATGAGGTGTTCGCGCAGTTGCGCCGCGAGGACCCGGTGCACTGGACCGAGCCGAAGGACTACCGGCCGTTCTGGGCGGTCACCCGCCACGCCGATATCATGGCGGTGGAGCTGAATGCCGCCAACTTTCTTAACGATCCGCGCCAGTTCCTGCTGACGATCGCGGACGAGGAAATGCTGCTGGCGCAAACCGGCAGCCGAAATCTGGCGCGCAATCTCGTCGCCATGGATAACCCCGATCACAAGGCTTACCGGGCGCTGACCGCAGCGTGGTTCGGCGCCAAGAGCCTGAAGAGCCTGGAAGACAAGGTTGCCGCGCTGGCGAGCGAAACGGTCGACAAACTGATCGCCACCGGCGGCACTTGCGATTTCTCGCAGGACGTCGCGGCATGGTATCCGCTGCGCACGATCATGCTGGTGCTGGGCGTGCCGCCCGAAGACGAGCCGCTGATGCTGGCCCTTTCGCAGAAGCTGTTCGGCAACACCGATGCCGAGACCGGCGGCGGCGACGGTGCCGCCTCGATGGTCGATGCGCAGAAGGCCTTCGCGGACTATTTCAACAAGGTAACCGACGATCGGCGGAAGAACCCGCGCAACGATGTCGCCACGATCCTTGCCACCGCCGAGATCGACGGGCAGCCGATCGGCGAGGCTGAACGCAACGCCTATTACATGATCGTCGCGGCCGCCGGGCACGACACCACCAGCTCGGCGATTGCCGGCGGGTTGCTGGCGCTGCTGCAGAACCCAGGCGAAATGGACAAGCTGCGCGCCGATCCCGGCCTGATGGCCAACGCGGCGGACGAGTTCGTGCGCTGGACCAGCCCGGTGAAACACTTCTTCCGCACCGCCGTCAGCGATTGCGAAGTGGGCGGCAAGGCGATCAAGGCCGGCGATCAGCTGATGATGTGCTACCCTTCGGGCAACCGCGACGAGGCGGCGTTTGCCGAGCCGTTTGCATTCCGGGTGGACCGGCCGGACGCCAAGAAACACATTGCCTTCGGCTACGGCCCGCACCTCTGCCTCGGCAACGCGCTCGCCAAGATGGAAATCCGGATGCTGTTCAGCGAGCTGCTGGCGCGGGTGGACGATATCGCACTGGCCGGCGCCCCGGCCTGGGTCGAGGCCAACTTCGTCTCGGGGCTCAAGCGGCTGCCGATTTCATTTCGGGCGCGCTAGCACGGTCGGCAGCGGGCCGGTATCGGCCGGCCGCACCGCGCAGAGGGGACTGTCTGTGTCGCAATCATGCCCGCCGCGGCTGCTCGATACCGTTGCAGAGCTCGATGCCGGCTGGCTGAGCGCTGTGCTGCGCGAAGCCGGCCATGCCGATGCCGATGTGCGCGGGTTTGCCGTCCGTCCGATCGGCGCGGGCAATGTCAGCGATACCGTGCAAGTCGAGCTCGATTTCGCCGGGCCGACCGGGGCGCCGTCGTCGGTGGTCTGCAAGTTTCGCTGCAGCGAGCCGCAGGCCCATGCCCACGGCGTGGGCAGCGGATCATATTTTCGCGAAGTGCACAGTTACCGCGCCATCCGCGAGATGGGCGGAGGCGCGTGCCGTGTTCCCCATGCCTACTGGATTGCCGGCGGGGCGGAGAACGTCAATCTCGTGCTGGAAGACCTGACCGGAAGAGCCCGCTCGGGCGATCAGGTTGCCGGCTGTTCCGCGACCGATGCGGCGGCGGTCGTCACCCAGCTTGCCCGGCTGCACCGCGCCACATTTCCGATAACGCGCGAGGAGGCGCCGGCGTGGGGCCTGACCATGGCGGGGAGCGCGCATTACTGGTCCGCCGCGATTGACCGCGCGATACCGGTCATCCGCCAGCACTCGGGGGCGGACTTGTCCGAAGCCGAATGGACCGTGCTCTTTGGCGCGCGCGAGGTGGCGCACGACTGGTACAGCCTGCCCATGCCGCGCGGGGCGCTGACCCACGGCGATCCGCGGGTAGACAATATCCTGTTCAACGACCGGCCGGACGCCGTCGAAGCGGTGATCATCGACTGGCAGATGACCGGCTGGCGCAACCCGATGCACGATATCGGCTATTTCCTGTCCGGCAGCATTTCCATCGACGACCGCCGCGCGCACGAGCGGGTGTTGCTGGCGCTCTATGCCGATGTTCTTGGCCGCGAACGGGGTTATGCCGATGCGGTGATCGAGCAGGATTACCGGGTTCAGCTACTGAGCGGGTTGATGACGACCGTTGCCGCCTATGCGCTGCTGCCGATGAGTCCGCCGCTGGAGCGGCTGCTGATCGCCCTGCTCCGGCGCAACCTGGCGGCGGCGGCGGACTGGGATTCGATTGCCGCCGTCCATGCCATCACAGCCGCGTAACGGCGTTCAATCCCATTCGAGGATATAAGGCCGGGTTCCGCCCACGACGCCGCCGATGTGGCGGATTTCCTGATCGGGGGCGAGGCGGAAGGCGGGAATGCGCTTGAACCATTCCTCCAGCAGCACCCGCATCTCCATCCGCGCGAGGAACTGCCCCGGGCAGGTGTGATAGCCGGTGCCGAAGGTGAGGTAGTGGACGCCCTTGCGATCGATATCGAAGGTCATCCAGTCCGGATTGGTCTTGGGATCGAGCGAATAGACCGCGGTCGGCGCCACGATCATGTCGCCGGCCTTGAGCGTGCAGCCATCGACCACGGTATCGGCGATGATTTCGCGGGCATCGGACACCACCGGCAGGCGGCGCAGCAGTTCGCTGACGACGGCCGGGATGATCGCCGGCTTGGCGACGATGCGCGCCTGCACTTCGGGATGCCTGGCCAGCATCTGCATCGCAAAGCCCATCAGGTTGACCACCGTATCGAGCCCGCCGACCATCGCCTGCGAGGCGAGGTTGATCGCTTCGGCCTCGGTGATCGCGCGGCCGCGGATCATGCCATCGGCGATGTGGGTGAGCAGATCTTTGCGGCCCGATCCGCGCCGCGCATCGAGCACCGGGAGCAGATAGTCCTTGAACGCTTCGCCAGCTTCTTCCGGGGTCATTGAGCCATCGGGCTGGGTGAACTGGCTGGCGATCTGCTTGAGCCGGGGCAGATCGCTGACCGGCAGATCGACCAGCCGCATGAACACCCTGAGCGGCAGTTGCTGGGCAAATTCTGTGACGAAATCGCACCGCTTTTTATCGGCGAACGCGTCGATCAGTTCGGCGCAGAGTGCGCGCACATCGGGTTCGGAGGGATTGATCGCCGCGCTGTAGAGTTTGTCGTTCAGCAGCTTGCGATAGGGCCGGTGCGTGGTGGGCGGGAGCGATAGCGGGATGAAGTTGCTGTAGGTTTCGCCCGCGGTGGATTTGGGCACCATGACGATTCGGCTGGAGAACCGCTCGGCATCGCCGAACACTTGCGCGATCAGATCGGGCGACAGCGCCAGCCAGTGGCCTTCGTTGTGCGGGGTCCATACCAGATCCTGCGGGGTATCCATCCGCAGCCCGACCCATGCTTTGTGGAAATCAGTCTCGCGGGTGAACGGGTTGAACATGTCGAAATCGATCACCCGATCGGCGGGGACGTTATCGGGAATGCGCGCCAGGGTTGCGGTATCCGCCATTGCTAAGCTCTCCACAGATCCGGCGTTTTCGCCGCTTTCGTACATGCGTTCTAAATTCGGCCGGAGTGGCGCGCGAGTCAATGCCGCGCGGACCGGAAATTTCCGATAAACCGTCGGCATGGCGCGTTGCCAGCCCGGCCCGTCCGCTCTATGCTTGAGCTAGCGCGAAACGGGCGGCGAACGACCCCCCGGCAACTGCGACGCGCCCCGCACCGAGGAGAGCCCGATGCCTGATTTCGTCCAACTGGTTGACACCTTCCTGACCGCCTATAACGACAAGGACTTCGCCAAGATGGGCGAAATGATGGTGCCTGATATCGACATGGCACATTACAATCGCGGCGCGCAGTTCAATCACCGCGACCAGCTGCTGGAAATCTTCCCGATCTTTGCCGACAGTCTGATGCCCGACCGCAAGTTTTCGCCGGCGCTGCGCGTAACGGCGAGCGGCAACGTGGTCGTACGCGAATCCGATTTCACCGGCACCGCGCGGGGGGACATTCCCGGCTTCGCCAGCGACGGCGAGAAGCTCAAGCTGCGGCTGTGCAGCGTGTTCCGCTTTACTGACGACGGCCTGATTGCCGAATGGCATGACCACGGCTGAACACGACGAAATATCGGGAAACGGCGGGATGCAGGATCAGATCGGCTGCTTTGCGGTCAACTTGCGCGAGGACGGAGTGGCGATCGTCACGTTCTCGCGCCCGCCGGTCAACGCTGTCTCGCTGTCGGTCTATGAAGACATCGGCCGGCTGGTTACCGCGATTGAGGGCAACGATGCGGTGCGGGCGGTGGTGCTGACCGCGCCGGAAGAGAGCCGGGCGTGGTGCGGCGGGGCCGATCTCAACGATTTCGTGGGCATGGACACCGAGAAGCGCAAGGAGCGCTATCGGTTCATCAACGAACAGCTGCCCGGGTTCTATCGGCTCGACCGACCGGTGATCGCCGCGATCAATGGCCACGCGATCGGGATCGGGATGGTCTGGGCTGGCCTAGCCGATATGCGGGTGGCGTGGGACGAGGCGAAGTTCGCTTGTCCGGAGATCGATTATGGGCTGGTCGGCGGCGGGGCCGGGTTGTTCGCGATGCTCAAGATGCCCGAGGCGAAAATGCGCGAGATCCTGTTCACCGGCAGCAAGTTCACCGCGCGCGAACTCGAGCCGACAGGGTACTTCAACTATGTCGTGCCTCGGGCCGAAGTGCTGCCCAAAGCGCTCGAGATGGCCGCAAAGATTGCCAGCAAAAGTCTGCTTTCGATCCGCGCGCGCAAGATCGCTCAAGTCGCGCTGGAGGGCCGCACCTGGATGGAGGCCTACCTCGATGCCCAGGCGCTCTCGGCCGAACTGGTCGCCAGCGCTGACAGCGGCGAGGGCGTGCGGGCGTTTCTGGAGGGGCGTGCGGCCGAATATCGCGACCGCTAGGGCCGCGATTGACAGGGCGCGGGTTAGCCCGGAGAGCCGCTGAATGACCCCGGCCTTGACCCTGTTCGCGCCCGAGCGCCTGCCCGAGATTGCGGCGGGCGACGATCTGGCCGCAATCATCCTTGCCGCGCTGGGCAGTGAAGGACTGGCGCTGGCGGATGGCGATGTGATCGTGCTGGCGCAGAAGATCGTGTCGAAGGCAGAAGGGCGGCGCCTCGCGCTGGCCGAAGTGACGCCGGGCGCCGAGGCCGAGCGGCTGGCGGCGCGCTGCGGCAAGGAGCCGGCGCTTGTCGAACTGATCCTGCGCGAATCCGCCGAAGTGCTGCGCTGCGTGCCCGGCGTGCTGATCGTGCGTCACCGGCTGGGGTTCGTGCTGGCCAACGCCGGCATTGATCGCTCGAATATCGCCGGCGCGGCTGGCCATGCGCTGCTGCTGCCGGAAGACCCCGACGCATCGGCGGCAACACTGCGCGGGGGGCTGATGGCAGCGACCGGCAAAACGCTCGCCGTGGTGATCAACGACAGTTTCGGCCGGGCCTGGCGGCTGGGGACGTGCGGCATCTGCATCGGGGCTGCCGGAATTGCCCCGCTGCTCGATCTGCGCGGCGCGACCGACCGGTTCGGGCGCGCGCTGCAATCGAGCGAGCTGGCCTATGCCGACGAGATCGCTGCGGCGGCCTCGCTGGTCATGGGGCAGGCTGGAGAAGGGCGGCCGGTGGTGGTTGTGCGTGGGCTGGCGCCGGTGGATGCTGCGCCGGCGCCGGCAGCGGCTCTTATCCGGCCGACTGCGACCGATCTGTTTCCCTGATCAGAGCGCGCAGCGCCGGACTGAGCCGGTCCGCCAGCGGGTCACCCGCAGACAGCAGCGCGGCGAGCTCGGCCAGATCCTCTGCCGTGTCGATATCGAACTGCAGCGCCGGCTCCGCTGTGGCCGTCAGCGCGATTCCCCCGGCAGCGGCGGCGGCGCGGTGCGCGTAGGCGCTGTTTGTCCCGAACGCTGGCGCAATCGCGTCGGGCGGATCGAGCAGCAGGGCATTGGTGCCTTTGCCTTGCCGGTCAGTCACCATGATCACGCCAGGTCCGGGCATGGCGGCCAGCGCGGCGATGGCGGCGGGATTGGCGAAGGGCAAGTCCGCGGGCAAGATCAGCACGCGCTGCGCGCCATCGCGGATGAGCTGGGCGATCGCTGCGCTGCACGCCGCCGCCATGCCCGTTTCGCCCGCCTCAATGATCGCCGTAGCGCCCCGTTCGCGGGCAAAGGCGGCTATGGTGGGACTGGCGCTGACCACCGCCAATCCGGCCACGCCATGCGCGGCCTTGGCGGCGGCGATCACCTGATCGGCCATTGCCAGCACCAGTTCGGCGCGCGCCGCCGGCGGCAGGACGGAGGCAAGGCGCGACTTCGCTTCAGAGGCATCCTTGAGCGGGATCAGAACCCACAGGTCGGTTGTGGTTTGCGCTGTGCTGCCGGCGGTGGTCACCCGGTAAAGTCCTTGTTCTGGCATCTTGCGGGCACTCGCCGGGGGCCAGATCGAGCGCTTAGAGCATTCGCTGCGGCAATGCGACTGTGCCTGAGCAGGCCCTGACCCCGGGGCATGGATCGGCCAGCCCCGCGATTGAAGATCGCTTTTTTCTATACCTGGCATGCTAATTGGATTTGACTGGAAGGCGGTCTGGCACGAGTTGGCGCAAGTGATGGATAGACTGGACGTAATCATTGCCGCGCATGCCGGGCGCGAAGGGCCGCTATTGCCGATCTTGCATGATGTGCAGGCGGCGTTCGGGCATGTGTCGGAAGACTCGATGCGGGCGATTGCCGCCGCGTTGAACCTCAGCCGGGCCGAGGTTTATGGCGTCGTCAGCTTCTATCATGATTTCCATGCCGAGCCTGGCCATTCGCCGGCGCTGCGGCTGTGCCGGGCCGAGGCGTGTCAGGCGCGCGGTGTCGAGGCGCTGGTCGCTGAACTGCCAGCCGCCGCGCGGGTAAAGGTCGGCACGGTCTATTGCCTGGGCCTATGTAGTGTCGGTCCGGCTGCGATTGTGGGCGGCACGGTCCATGCCCGGCTAGATGCGGCGCGGCTGGTCGAACTGGTGGACGCGGCATGAGCACGGTGCGGATCAGCGACGATGCGCTGGCACTGGCCTGCGGTGCCGATACGGTGGCAGCGGCGTTCGTTGCTGCCGGCTGGAGCGTCGAGCGGGTTTCGAGCTGGGGGATGCACTGGCTGGAGCCGCTGGCCGAGATTGACGGCGAAGGGTTCGGCCCACTTGAACCCGGCGATGTCGCGGCGGTGATCGCCGGGAACAGTGCCAAGGCCATCGGCCGGATCGAGGATCATCCGTTCATCGCCCGCCAGCAGCGGCTGACGTTTGCCCGCGCCGGCAAGACCCGGCCGCTCAGCCTTGATGATTATGCCGCGACCGGCGGCTGGGCGGGGCTGGAACGGGCACGGGCGCTCGGCCCGGCGGAGACGATTGCCGAAGTGCTCCAATCCGGCCTGCGCGGGCGCGGCGGGGCGGGGTTCCCGACCGGGATCAAATGGCGCACCGTCGCCGAGGCGGCGGGCAACCGCAAATACGTCGTATGCAACGCCGACGAGGGCGACAGCGGCACATTTGCCGATCGGATGGTGATGGAAGGCGATCCCTTCCAGCTGATCGAGGGCATGGCGATTGCCGCTTTCGCGGTCGGGGCCGGGCGCGGCTACATCTATGTCCGTAGCGAATATCCCCACGCCATCGCCAAGCTGGAAGCGGCGATTGCGCTGTCGCGCGCGATCGTGGCGCCGT
>CANGQZ010000014.1 GCA_947455865.1 Sphingomonadaceae bacterium | reverse complement strand
TCCATCGTCGCCATGGCGAGACCGGCACCGTTGACCATGCAGCCGATATCGCCATCGAGCTTGATGTAAGCGAGATCGTACTTGCTGGCTTCGATCTCGGCCGGATCTTCCTCGGTCTCGTCACGCAGCGAGACGACATCGGGGTGGCGGTAGAGCGCATTCGAGTCGAAGCTCATCTTCGTATCAAGCACCAGCAGCTGGCCGCCTTTGGTTTCGACCAGCGGGTTGATTTCGAGCATCGCGCAATCGAGCGCAATGAACGCTTCATATAGCTGCTTCGAGACCAGCTGCGCCTGCTTGTTGAGTTCGCCCGTCAGCTTCAGCGCAAAGGCAACCGCGCGGCCGTGGTGCGGCATGAAGCCTTCAGCCGGATCGATCACGATCGTGGTGATCTTTTCAGGCGTGGAATGCGCCACTTCCTCGATATCCATCCCGCCTTCGGTGGACACGATCAGGGCGACACGGCCCGAAGCGCGGTCCACCACCATGGACAGATAATATTCCTTTGCAATGTCGACGCCGTCCGTGACGTAGAGCCGGTTGACCTGCTTGCCCGCATCGCCGGTCTGGATCGTGACCAGCGTGTTGCCGAGCATTTCCTTGGCAAAGGCTTCGACTTCACCGAGCGATTTGGCGAGCCGCACGCCGCCCTTCGCATCGGCCGGCAATTCCTTGAACTTGCCTTTGCCGCGCCCGCCGGCGTGGATCTGCGCCTTGACCACCCACAGCGGCCCGGGAAGCTGCTTCGCCGCCGCGACTGCCTCTTCCACCGTCATCGCGGCGATACCCGCCGGAATGCCGACGCCGAATTTCGCCAGCAGCTCTTTCGCCTGATACTCGTGGATGTTCATCGCGTGCGTCTTTCGCTGAAGCCCGGGGAGGCTGTTTAATCGAACGGTTGAATCGGCTTATTTTGCGGCGCGGCATAAGCCATCGCTCGCGGGTTGAAAAGAGCCGGATAGACCGCCATGGCCGGGTCTCGCACGTTATCGACCAATGTCGGGACCAACCATGGCCGCAGCCCTTTTGTGATCGACCGCCGACGCCTTGAAGCGATCGTGCGTGATGCCGGTCGGATCGCG
This sequence comes from Sphingomonadaceae bacterium, assembly GCA_947455865.1. Taxonomy (GTDB): domain Bacteria; phylum Pseudomonadota; class Alphaproteobacteria; order Sphingomonadales; family Sphingomonadaceae; genus Novosphingobium. Next base: position 27,669 of record CANGQZ010000014.1, on the reverse strand, counting down.
CTGGAGCGCTGGCCGGGTAATGGCCATGACCTGCGCAGCTGGGAAAAATCGCCGGGCAATCCGGTGTGCGAAGCTGACCTGCTGGTCGATCGTTATCTGCGCCGCGAACTGACTGCGCTGCTCCCTTCTGCCGGCTGGCTCTCGGAAGAGACCACCGACGCACCCGAACGACTGGCCGGGGGCCTTATCTGGCTGGTCGATCCGATCGACGGTACTCGCGACTATATCCATGGCCGCGAGGGGTGGTGCGTTTCGGTTGCCTTGATCAACTCCGGCCGGCCGCTGTTCGGATTGCTCTGCGCCCCTGCGCGCGGCGAGTTCTGGCACGGCGAGGCAGGGCAAGGGGCTTGGCGCAATGGGCGCCGGCTCGTCGCCAGCAGCCGCCGCCAACTGGCCGGGGCGCGCGTTCCGGCAGACAGTCTGGCCCCTGTCGACGCCGATCTGGTGCTGGTCCACAAGCCCAACTCGATCGCGCTCAGGATTGCCATGGTGGCCGCCGATGAGGCCGATTTGCTCGCCACGCTGCGCTGGGGTTGGGAATGGGATATCGGCGCCGCCGCGCTGATCGCGCGTGAGGCCGGTGCCGCAGTGACCGACGCCTTCGGCGAACCGCTCAATTACAACAAGGCCGATCCGCGTGCGTTCGGGGTGCTGGTAACCGCGGCAGCGATGCATGCCGCCGCGGTCGAGCGCCTGCGTGCGCGGGCCGAAAAGCTATCCCGCGCCAATTGACGGAGGACAGCCTCAGGGCGCGGTACGCGCCCGGGCCACATCGTCTTGTGAAACCGGCACGATCTTGATCTCCACCCGGCGGTTTTTGCGCCGACCGTCGTCGGTGGCGTTGTCCGCCACCGGCATCGTCTCGCCAAAGCCCTGGCTGCGGATGCGTGCGGCCGAAACGCCCTGCATCGCAAGATAACTGGCGACAGTGCGCGCGCGGTTTTCCGAAAGCGTCTGGTTATAGGCATCCGAACCGGTCGAATCGGTGTGGCCATAAACGTCGATCAGGCTGTCGGGGTATTGCTTGAGACTGTCAGCGACCTTGTCGAGCGTGGCCCGGAATTCCGGCTTCAGTGTGTAGGAGCCGACATCGAAGGTAACGCCTTCGGGCAGATTGACGAGAATCGCCTGGCCATTGTCGACCGGGGTAACATCGACGCCGGAGCCTGCGGTCTGTTCCTTCAGCTGCTTGATCTGCTTGTCCATCGTATAGCCGATAGCACCGCCGGCGATGCCGCCGATGCCCGCGCCGATGATCCGCCCGGTGCCGCCACCGATCAGGCCGCCAAGCAGCAGGCCAGCAAGGGCACCTCCGCCCGCACCAATGGCCGTGCGCGAGACCTTGCGCTCACCAGTGTTGGGATCGGTGACGCAGGCCGACAGACTGAGCATCGACACGGCGCACAAGCTCGAAATGATGATGCGTGATTTTTTCATGCAGGTACCTTCTGTCGTTCTCCGCCGCGACCCGGTGATCGCAGTTTCTTGCCGGATGTGAATCCGCGCACATGATCACACCCTGAACGCGTTCGATACAAGCAAAGTTCCCGTTTACGATCTGCACCGCTGCAGTTTTCCACCCCCTTCGCGTGGGCCTGCGTTTCTGCTAGCGCACGATGCGTGACGCCGTTTCCCTGGCCAGATGTCCTCGTAATCGCGGGGCTGATCCTGCTCAATGGCCTGTTCGCGATGTCGGAGCTGGCGATTGTCTCCGCGCGCCCGGGCCGGCTCAAGGTGGCGGCGGAGCGCGGTTCGGGCGGGGCGGTCTGTGCGCTGGAACTGTCGGGCGATCCGGGCAAGCTGCTCTCAACCGCGCAAATCGGCATTACCCTGATCGGAATTGTCGCCGGTGCCTATTCGGGCGCGAGCCTTGGCGGGCCTACCGGCGAACGGCTGGCGGCGCTGGGCGTGCCGCTGCGCTATGCCGACGATATCGGGTTTGCCGTGGTGATCGCGCTCACCACTCTCGCCAGTCTGGTGATTGGCGAGCTCGTGCCCAAGCAGGTCGCGCTGCGTAATGCCGAGCCGATCGCGATCGTTGCCGCCTGGCCGATGCTGGTGCTTGCGCGGATTGCCGCACCGCTAGTGTGGATGCTCGACCGTTCGTCGAACCTGATCATTCGCCTGCTCGGACTGCGTTCGGCCAGCGAACAGGAAGTAACCGAGGAAGAACTTCACATGATGTTCGCCGAGGCGACCCGTTCGGGGGTGATCGAGGAAGAAGAACGCGCGATCATGACCGGGATCATGCGCCTCGCGGACCGGCCGGTACGCGAACTGATGACCCCGCGCACCGAACTCGACACGATCGATCGCTACGCGACCGAGGCTGACGTGCATGCGCTGGTCCGCACCTCGGGGCACTCGCTCTGGCCGGTCACCGACGGGTCGCCCGATACCATCGTCGGCGTAATCAAAGTGCGCGAGCTGTTGTCCGAATTGCTTGACGGACAGGCAGTGCAAATCGATCGGCTGATGAAGAAGGCCGAAATTGTTCCCGACCAGCTTGACGCAATGGATGCTCTGCGCATCCTGCAGGCCGCCGAAGTGGCAATGGCCATCGTCCATGACGAGTATGGCCATCTCGAAGGCGTTGTCACTCCGGCCGATCTCCTCGCCGCGATCGTGGGCGATTTTGCCTATTATCAGGACGAAGGCGACGCCCCGATGGTGGTCGAGCGGGAAGACGGCTCGCTGCTCGTATCCGGCGCGCTTCCCGCCGATGCGCTGGCAGCGCGACTTGAGCTGGATCTGCCCGAAGACCGCGATTACGCCACGGCGGCCGGTTATGTCCTCTCGGTGCTCAAACGGCTGCCCGGCGAGGGCGACCACTTCGAAGACCACGGTTGGCGGATCGAAGTGGTCGATATGGACGGCCGCAAGATCGATAAGCTGCTGATTAGCCGGCTGGCGCTCGAAAGCGGTACGGCATAGCATCTGTCGCGTTCAGCGGCAGAGCAAATTGCGCCCCTGTCCAGCCACTTGCGCCAGCATGGCCGCGCTGGCGCCCACGGCCGAGCGGGCCCGGCCGACCATCGCCCGGAACTGGCGGATTGCCGGTTCCTGCGCCTCGGCCCAGCGCGCGACTGCGGCGGTTGGCGACGGGCCGTTCCGACCGATGGAACGGCGCAGGAAATCGAGCCGCATCTGCTGAAAATCGCGCGCGAGCCCGGCCACGAGTAACCGCTCCCATGGGTCGGACGGGTTCATTCGGGCGGCGCAAGCCTGCGCCCAATCAAGCCCGAGCCGGTCTCCAAGATCGACAAAGCCGCGCGCGAGATCGGTCACACCCACTCCGCTGTCGCGCGCCAGCCGGGCAAGGCCGACCGCACCATCGAGCTCGAACAAGTGCGCAACCTGCCCGGCCAGTTCAACCGGAGCGCCGCCATCCGCCAATTCGGCCCCAAGACGCGCCGATTGCGCCCGCGCTTCACCGGCCAGCAACTTGCTCGCCGCTTGTGACAGCTCGCCAATTGCCGCAGCCAGTTCGCCAATCAACTTGCCGGACTGCGTCGCGCCAGCACCCGCGCGAAGCAGATCGGCCGTGTGGATCCGGGCGGCGCTGGCCATGCGTTCAAAGAGCGTGATCCGCGCCGCCTCTGGCATCGCCGCGTCCTCGATGGCCTGCCACAGGGCATTGAGCCCGAACAGTCGCTCTGCCGCCACAAAGGCCGCAACCGCTTGTGCGGTCGCGGCACCTTCTTCTTCGGCCAGCTCCAGGGGGTGAATCGGTCCCAGCCGGTTGACGATCCGGTTGGCCAGCCGGGTCGCGACAATTTCGCGGCGAAGCCGGTGATCGAGGATATCGCGCTTGAACTCGCCATGCATCGCGGATGGAAAGGCAGCGAGCAGCTCTCCGACCATCGCCGGATCGTCAGGCAGGGCCGATTGTTCGATCGCTTCCTGCAGGACCAACTTGGTGGTGGACATCACCACCGCCAGTTCGGGCCGAGTCAGCCCATGTCCGTCGAGCGCGCGGCGGGCCAGCGTCTCGGCGTCGGCCAAGCCTTCGGTGCGGCGATCGAGGTGGCCGCCTTCGACCAGCATGTCGATCAGCCGGAGCTGGGCGGCCATCGCCGCTGCGCCGCCCGCCTCGGCGATCGACAGTGCCAGCGCCTGCAGGCGGTTGTCTTCCAGCACCAGTTCGGCCACCGCATCGGCCATCCCCGCAAGCAGCTTGACGCGCGCGGGTTCCGACAGCCGCCCGGCGCGCTTCGCGGCGGCCAGTGCGATCTTGATGTTCACTTCCTTGTCCGAGCAATCGACCCCGGCCGAATTGTCGATAAAGTCCGTGTTGTTGCGCCCGCCGTGGAGCGCAAATTCGATGCGCCCCGCCTGGGTGCAGCCCAGATTGGCCCCCTCACCAATCACCCGCGCCCGGACGTCGCCGCCATTGACGCGCAGCGCATCGTTGGTGGGATCGCCAACTTCGACGTTATTCTCGCTCTCGGCTTTCACATAAGTGCCAATCCCGCCGAACCACAACAGATCGACCGGACTGCGCAAGATGGCCGCGATCAGGCTGTCCGGATCGATCGTCTCGGCCTCAAGGCCGAGCATCGAACGCACCTCCGGGCTGAGCGGAATATCCTTCTGGCTGCGCGGGAACACGCCCCCGCCGGGCGAAAGCAGCTGCGCGTCGTAATCGGCCCAGCTCGAACGCGGCAGCGCGAACAGTCGGGCCCGCTCTGCCCACGAGGTTGACGGATCGGGATCAGGATCGAGAAACACGTGGCGATGATCGAACGCCGCAACCACCTTGAGCGAGCGGCTGAGCAACATGCCGTTGCCGAACACATCGCCCGACATGTCACCGCACCCAGCCACGCGGACCGGATCAGCCTGCACATCGACGCCCAGTTCGCGGAAATGTCGCTGCACCGAAAGCCATGCCCCGCGCGCAGTGATCCCCATCGCCTTATGGTCGTAGCCCTTCGAGCCGCCGCTGGCGAAGGCATCATCGAGCCAGAAATCGAACTCGGCGGCGATGGCGTTGGCCATATCCGAAAACGTTGCGGTGCCCTTGTCTGCGGCCACCACGAAATAGGGGTCCTCACCGTCGCGCACGATTACCCCGGCGGGGTGAACCACTGCGCCGCCAGCGATGTTGTCAGTCACCGACAGCAGGGTGTGAATGAACAACTGATAGCTGGCGCGCCCTTCCGCCAGCCAGCCATCGCGGTCGCGCGCCGGATCGGGGAGCTGTTTGGGATAGAACCCGGCCTTGGCGCCAGTCGGCACGATCACCGCGTTCTTGACCCGCTGTGCCTTCATCAGCCCCAGCACTTCGGTGCGGAAATCGTCGCGCCGGTCTGACCAGCGGATGCCCCCGCGCGCGACCGGCCCGGCACGCAAATGGATGCCTTCCACCCGCTGCGCATAGACGAAGATTTCGCGCCACGGCACCGGCCGGGGCAATCCCGGCACCAGCGCAGGATCGAGCTTGAACGCCAGCGCCGCTGCGCCTGCCGGAGCAAAGGCATTGGTCCGCAGCACTGCCTCGACAACCGCCTGATAGCGCCGCAAAAGCCGGTCGTCGTTGATCGCCGAGACTTTGGCGAGCCCTTCGCGGATCGCTGCCTCTGCCTTGGCCTCGCCCGCAGCGCGATCCGCGCCAAAGGCCGGATCGTGGCGGGCACGGAACAGGTCGATCAGCCCGCGCGTCACTTGCGGTGCCGCCTGCAACGCATCGACCACGGTCGCAATGCCGAAGCTGAGCCCGGCTTGGCGCAAATAGCGATACCAGGCACGCAGCCAGTTGGCCTCGCGCGCCGAGAGGCCCACACCGCCAATCAGCCAGTTGAAGGCATCGTCCTCGCCCTCGCCATTAATCACCTGGCTGAGCGCATCCTCGATCGCCGGGGCCCGCTCCAGCAGGGTCTGGGCGTACTCGCCAGAGGGCAGCGCCAGCAGGAAATCGTGAATCGTGCCGAGATGCTCGGCTTTGCTGGCAAGTTCGGTCGGGAGGTCCTCCACCACACTGAAACCGAAGTTCTCAAGCGCCGGCACTGCATCCGACAGCGGCAACATTCCGGTCCGCAGATAGATCTTGAGCCGCAAGCAGTCCGGCCCATCGCCGGCCACCCGGTGAAACCGCACACTGCGCCGCGGAGCCGGCGGCACATGGGCTTCCTCGCCATCGGCCGCCAATCGCCGCAGCCGGGCGATATCGAGTGCGGCCTCAGCCGGGCCGTGAACGGTGCGGTAGGCGAGTGGAAAGGCATTGGCATAACGCGCCGCGATCGCCGCTGCGCGCGCGGGATCCTCGGAGCGCGCCATCTCCGCCTCGACCGCATCGCGCCAGCCGCGGACCAACGCCTGCAGCTGCGCGTCAAGCGCGGCCTCATCGATTGGTGCGGCGTGCTCGGGCAGGTCGAGCACAAAGCGCAGCAAGGCCAGATTAGCTTCGACCGCAAGGCTCCAGTCCAGCAGCGGCGCCTTGCAGCCCGCTTCGAGCAGAGCCTGCACCTCGAGCCGAATGCCGGTCGACATGGTATCGCGCGGTAGCCAGACGAAGGCGAACAAGTGCCGATCCAGCGGAGCGGCCACCAGCGCGAGCCGTGGGCGCGGCCGGTCGATCAGGCTCATCATCGTTGTTGCGACGCGCTGGAGATCGGCCTCGCCGAAAGAAATCACGATATCGTGCGGCAGCGCGGTCAGGGCGTGGACCAGCGATTTGCCTGCATGGCCCGATGGATCGACCCCCAGCTGGTCCGCCAGCCCGGCCAGCTGCGCGCGCATGCGCGGCACCTGCGTTGGCGGGGCGGCAAGCGCGGCGCTGGTCCAGATCCCGGCGTGAACCGACAGTGAGACGAGCCGGCCCTGTTCGCGCACCGGCACAATGAACAGATCGAGCGGCACACGGCGATGCACCGTAGCGATATGGTTGGACTTGACGATCAGCGGCGCCCGCACCCCTTCGCGCGCTTCAAACCAAGCGAAAGCTCGCTCGTACGAGATCGGCCCGAGTATCTCGCGGGCTTCGCGGCGGCAAACCCCTAGCGCGGCTTCGTTGGTGCCATCGCGGCGGCGGGTGATATGGCCGAGCTGGGTCAGCATTCCGTCCTTGAGCCAGCGCAGCAAGGCGGCGCCCTCGCTGTCCTCGACCCGGTCGGCATCGGCGGCCATTGCCGCCTGCATCGCCGGCCAGTCGCTCACGGCGGCCTGCACGTCGTCCAGCGTGGCCGCCAGCGCCTTCAACAGTGCCCGCCGGCCGCGGGCATCGGCCCGCTGAGCTTCCATGTAGACGATCGATTCGCGGCGCTCGCCGGTCGCGGCCGCACCTTTGGGCAGCGCCGTCAGGGTGCCCTCAAGATCACGGCGCACCGCCAGCACCGGATGGACCAAACGGCTGATCGACAGATTCTCCGAGACGACCGCTGCCGCGATCGAATCGACCAGAAACGGCATATCGTCGTTGATCACCGCGAACCGCATGAATCGCCGGTTTTCGGCACCTTGCCCGACCGATCCCGCCACCGTTTCGATCGCGATCGCCGGCTCGCCGGGTTTGCGCCGGGCAGCTGCCGAGAGTATAAACTTGGCCGCTTCGCCCAGCGCTGCACCGGCAAGGGGAACATCGCCGGGAAGCACAGCCTGGCTCAGCCGCTGGGCCAGGCTCGCCGCCAGCGCCGCGACGGCTTCCGGCAGGGCAGTGGCGGGCTCCGATCCGGCAAGGGTGGTGCCGGGCGTAGTTGTCGCCTCGCCTCCGGAACTCATTGGCCGTGCTCCCTCTCCGCCCGCTTTGCCGCGCGTGTTCGCGCAATAGTCTTACCTGGTGAAGACAGGTGGTATCACTGGAAACCGGTCGCTCAAGCTCTGGCCCGGGTTGCCGCACGCTCTGTTGCCGGTTCAGCGCCCAGCGCCTCCATCGTCAGCGCCAGCGAGCGCCGCCGCGCTGCCGGATCGAAGGTCGCGCCGGCAACGATGACCTCATCGGCCCCGGTGCGCGCAATGAATGCCGTGATCTTGCTGCGCACTGTCGCCGGGCTGCCGATGGCCGCCGCCTCACCCATGTGTTCAAGGATGCGGCGATGCGGCGGCGGCAAGCTTTCCCGATACCCCGCCACTGGCGGCTTGATTCGCCCGGGCGCCCCGGTGCGCAAGGCGATGAATGCCTGATCCTGCGACGAGGCAAGGTACTCTGCTTCCTCGTCGGTATCCGCACAAAACACCGACATGCCGACCATCACATACGGCGCGGCAAGCTGGGGCGACGGCTGGAACCGGGCGCGATAGGTTCGCAGCGCACCGTCGAGTTCGTCGGGCGCAAAGTGCGAAGCAAACGCGTAGGGCAGCCCCAGATGGGCCGCGAGGCTCGCCCCGAACAGGCTGGAGCCCAGCACCCACAGTGCCACATTGGCGCCCTGCCCCGGCGTCGCCTGCAGCGGCAGGCCCGGATCGCCAGCAAACAGCGCACGCAATTCGAGCACATCCTGCGGGAAATATTGCGAAGCCTGGCCGATGTCCTTGTGCAGCATTTGCGCTACGCGGCCATCGGCCCCGGGCGCACGCCCCAGCCCGAGATCGATCCGCCCGGGATAAAGCGCATCGAGCGTGCCGAACTGTTCGGCAATCACAAACGGGTTGTGGTTGGGCAGCATGACTCCGCCCGAACCGATACGGATGGTCGACGTCCCTGCGCCAACATGCGCCAGCACCACCGCGGTTGCACCGCCGGCAATGCCAGGCATCCCATGATGCTCGGCCACCCAATAGCGGTGGTAGCCCAGCGACTCGGCCTCACGCGCCAGTGCGGCTGCATTGGCCATCGCTTCGGTCATGGTGCCACCTTCGCCCACCGGGACCAGATCAAGCACTGAAAGCGGAATCATCAGTTTGCCTTTGCGTTGGACGTGGCGGGAATAGGCGCAGCGGCGTCCGCCGGAGCTGGCCCCAGCTGGGCCAGATAGTCTTTGGCGATCCGGGCCGAGGCGCTGTCAGGGGCTGCCTTGATAACCGATTCCCAAGATTTGCGCGCGGCCGCCTCGTGGCCCGCCAAGGCCGCAATCACCCCCGCCTCCAACCCGATTTCGGTATCGATCGGGAGCAAGTCGGCCGCCTTTTCGATCTGCGCCTGCGCATCGGCCAGCTTGCCTTGCCGCCGCGCCAGCGTGGCGGACAGCAGCCAAGCTTCGGGATTGGTTGGCCCCGCAGTGCGCGCCGCGGCTAACGCCGCTTCGGCCTCGGCTTCGCGGTGCAGCGCCACCAGCGCGCGGGCGCGATCGATGGCAATATCGGCAAGCATCGGCATATCAGACAGCGCCTTGGCATCAGCCTCGGCCGTGTCGAGCGCCGCCAGCGCGCTGTCCGGCTTCGCTCCGGCCATTGCTGCGTTGCCTGCCATCGCGCCAAGCCTGGAGCGCATCGCCCGGTCGGCACCCGCAGCATCGCGTCCCGCAAGGAACGCACCGATAGCGGCATCCCAATCCTCAAGCCGGCTCTGAGCCATGCCGAGGCATAAGTAGGCCTCGGGCCGCTCCGCGCCTTTGGCCTCAGCAAGCCAGGTAGTTGCCGAGTCGACCGCCGCTTCGGCGTCATCGTCAACCTGATCGAGACAGGCCTGCGCCTTGCCAGCCCGCACCGGCGGAGGAGGCGGCACAGTTACTGGCGCGGCGCGAGCGCGCGACGGACGCACCACCGGCTCCGGCAGCGGCGTGCCGTTGGTCCCCGGCGCGGTGAACGGGCCGACCTGGGCAATCAGCGGAAGCAGGGGAAGGAAGAAGGTCATGGCACCTCGTTCAGGAGAGCGGCGCGGCCAGCGCATCAAGCGTGCGCAGTAGCAGCGCAATATCGTCCGGGCGCGACAGGCGGTGGTCTCCGTCCTTGATCAGCGTGACCTGCACCGCCGATGAACGCAGCGTCGCAGCGAGCTTAAGCGCAACGTTCCACGGCACATCCGGATCCGCCTGTCCGTGGAGCAGATGCACCGGGCAGTCGAGCGTGATTTCGCCGCCGAGCAGCCGATTGCCCTGCCCGTCCACCCAGAACGCTGGATGAGTCGGCGTCGGCTCGGGGCCGTAAGCATTGGCTTCGTAAACGATCTCTCCGGCCGCGAGCAGCGCCTGCTGGGCGGCGTCATAACCCCATTCGGTGAAGTCGGGCGCGGCAGCGAGGCCGATGAGGCCGCAGACACGGCCCGGCATGGCCAACGCCGTCAGCAACATCAGCCACCCACCCATCGAACTGCCGATCAACACCAGATCGCGCCCCGGCACGACGGCCGCGAGCAACGCCAGCACCTCTTCGCGCCACCGCGTCAGCGTACCCTCGGCAAAGCGCCCATCGCTCATCCCGCAGCCCGAATAATCGAGCAGCAGGCAGGCCCGGCCCCGCGCAATTGCGTGGTCCATCACCGCGCAGGCCTTGCCGCCCGCCATGTCCGACATGTAGCCGGGCAGAAACACCTGCACCGAACCGGCCCCATCGTGAAAGCGGTGAGCGATGCGCCGTCCGTCGGGCAGGAAGTGATGGGCGATTGCGGCCATGCACCGCTCATGCTCCCGGAATGGCGGCAAAGGCAAGCGCGGCGGATTTGCCGCGGTGGACGGCGCGGGTCACCGCCGCTAAGGGCTGCGAGCCAAGAGGAAAGCCATGTCCGAACTGTTCAAGATCACCCTGCCCGATGGTTCCGTGCGCGAGGTTGCGCCCGGCACTACCCCGGCAGACATTGCCGCCGCGATCGGCCCGGGCCTCGCCAAGGCGGCCATCGGCGCGCGCGTCAATGGTGAGCTGTTCGACATTACCCGCGCATTCGAAGGCGATTCGCAGCTGGCCCTGGTCACCACCCGCGATGAGGGGGATGCGCTCGAACTGGTTCGCCACGATTACGCCCACGTGCTGGCAGAGGCGGTGCAGGCGCTGTTCCCTGGCACCCAAATCACTTTCGGCCCATCAACCGACGATGGGTTCTATTATGATTTTGCCCCAAAAGAGCGGCCCTTTACCGAAGAGGATCTGCCCACGATCGAGGCCGAGATGCGCCGCATCATCGCCGCCGACAAACCCTTGCGCCGCGAAGTGTGGGACCGCGCCGCGCTGATCGCGCGCTGGCGCGAGCAGGGCGAGACATTCAAGGCCGAATGGGCCGCCGAGCTTCCGGGCGACGAGGAGCTGACCGTATACTGGTCGGGCAATGACTGGCTTGACATGTGCAGGGGCCCGCACCTTGCCAGCACCGGCAAACTCGATCCCGCCGCCTTCAAGCTCACCCGCGTTTCCGGGGCCTATTGGCGCGGGGACCAGGACAACGCGATGCTGAGCCGGGTCTACGGCACCGGATGGCTGAGCAAAAAGCAACTTGATGCGCACCTGACCCGGCTGGAAGAGGCGGCGAAGCGCGATCACCGCCGGCTCGGCGCTGAGATGGACCTGTTCCACCTCCAGCAGGAAGCGCATGGTTCAGTGTTCTGGCACCCCAAGGGCTATCGCATCTGGCGCGAGCTCGAAGCTTATATGCGCCGCGCGATCGACGGTGCCGGCTACCGCGAGGTCAAGACCCCGCAGGTGATGGACGCCCGCCAGTGGGAGCAGTCCGGCCACTGGGGCAAATACCGCGAAAACATGTTCGTCATCCCCGACGAAGTGCCCAACACCGAAGGCGAAGGCCCGGTGATCAGCGGCGAGGCCGACTGGATGGCGCTCAAGCCGATGAACTGCCCGGCGCACGTGTTGATTTTCCGGCAGGGCCTCAAGTCCTACCGCGAACTGCCACTGCGGCTTTACGAGAACGGCTGCTGCCACCGCAACGAACCGCATGGGGCGCTCCACGGGCTGATGCGGGTGCGCCAGTTCACGCAGGACGATGCCCATATCTTCTGCCGCGAGGACCAGATCGTGAGCGAAGTGCGCGCGTTCTGCCAGCTCGCCGACCGGATCTACAAGGACTTCGGCTTTACCTATTCGATCAAGCTCGCGCTACGCCCGGAAAAGCGTTTCGGGACCGAGGAAATGTGGGATCAGGCCGAGACCGAACTGCGCGCAGCGGTGGTCGAGGCAGGGCTCGCAACGCCGGAATACGGCTGGGAGGAACTCCCCGGCGAAGGCGCGTTCTATGCGCCCAAGCTCGAATGGCACCTGACCGATGCGATCGGCCGGACCTGGCAAGTCGGCACTATTCAGTCCGACCGGGTACTGCCCGATCGGCTCGATGCAGGCTATGTCGGCGAGGACGGCGAGAAGCATCGCCCGGTGATGCTGCACCGCGCGATCTTCGGTTCGTATGAGCGCTTCATCGGCATCCTGATCGAGCATTTCGCCGGAAAACTGCCTGTGTGGCTGGCGCCGGTGCAGGCGGTCGTCGCTACCATCGTGTCCGATGCGGACGACTATGCACAGGCCGTTGTAACGCAGTTGCAAGCGCAATGCATCCGGGTCGAAGCCGATACGCGCAACGAAAAGATCAACTACAAAGTGCGCGAGCACTCGCTGCAGAAGGTTCCCCACCTGCTGGTGGTGGGCAAGCGCGAGGCCGAGGAAGGCACCGTGGCGATCCGCACGCTGGGCGAGGAGCGCCAGCGGGTGATGCCGCTGGCCGAGGCGATCGCCATGCTGAAGGCGGAGGCGACCCCGCCGGACTTACTGTAGAGCTGCCTTAGAAAGCGGGCAGAAAGCGCTCGGCGCAGATCAGCGCCAGCGCGCTGCCGCACACGATCAGCACGCGCAAGCTTTCCAGCGCGGGTACGCTGAGCGGAGATGCGGCAAGGGCAAGGGCGCGGGCCATGGAATGATCTGTGCGGCCGAATGTGTTGAAAACCGGTTAAACCGCCGCGCGCTATTGGCGACCTAATCGAATGCGGCCGGCATCTGCTGGCTGGCGCAGTGGAAACTGCCGCCGCCGGCCAGCACGGCATCGGCCATGAGGCCGATGGTGGCGCGATCCGGGAACAACGCGGCGATCGCCGCTACGCCGTCGGCATCGTGCTCGCTGCCATAAATCGGCACGACGACCAGCCGCGAAGTGACCGCGAAGTTCATGTAGCTCGCCGGTTCGATCCGCTGGCCGGTCGTGACCAGCCCCGGCGAAGGCACTTCGCGCACGGTGACCCCGAACGCTTCGGCCCGTGCCTTCGCGTCGGCATAGATCGCGGCATTAGGATCTTCCGCCCCGGTCGCGCGCGGCAGCGCAAGCACACCGGGGGCAACAAACCGCGCCAGATTGTCGACATGACCGTCGGTGTGATCGTTGATCAGCCCTTCCCCCAACCACAATACCCGCTCAAACCCGAGATCGCGGGCCAGCCGCGCCTCGATCTCGCCGCGCGAGAGCTGCGGATTGCGGTTGGGATTGAGCAGGCATTGTTCGGTGGTGACAACCAGTCCCGTGCCGTCCGTGTCGAGCGCGCCGCCTTCGAGCACCCAGTCGCTGACAGATGTTTCCAGCCCGGCGCTTGCGGCCAGTTCCGCGCCGATGGCTTGATCGCCGGCCATCACGTATCTACCGCCCCAGCCGTTGAAGGCGAAGCGCCGCGCCTTACGGACGCCGCCCGCGCTGCAGACCACGAGCGGCCCGGTATCGCGAAGCCAGATATCGCCATAGTCGCGCTCTTCAATCCGCACGCCCGGACCGACCAGACTGCGCGCCCGCGCCGCATTGAAGCTATCGCGCACCACCAGCCGCACGTCCTGCCCACTCTCGGCCACGGCATCGGCAAATGCGGCGATCTGCTCCTGCGCCGCTTCAAGGAAGCCCGGCCATTCATCGCCATCATGCGGAAAACCGATCCACAGCCACTCCTGCGGGTACCATTCAGGCGGCAGCGTCAGGACAGGTTCAGTCATGGCGGCTATCTCCCTTGGTGCGCGCGGGCCTTGGCAAAACCAGCCCCGGCTCGCAAGCGCGCTGCTTGATCGTCTGCCGACGAACTGGCAACGCTGTGCAGGTGACGACGACCGCAACCGACTGGACCGGCGCTGTCGCGCGCGCTCAGGCGCATTCGCCATTCCTTGCAGGCTTGATCGAGCGGCATCCGGAACTAGCCGCGCTGCTGGCGAGCGGCGACGGCGCGGCCGCATTGGCGGCCGCACGCGCAGCCGGCGATGGCGCGCCCGATCTTGGCGCTGCGCTGCGCCGCGAGCGGCGGGCACTAGCGCTGGCGATCGGGATCGGCGATCTGGCCGGCGCCTTCCCACTGCAGGAGGTGATGGAAGAGCTTTCCGCCTTGGCCGACCGGGCGCTTGATGCCGCAATCACCGAGGCGATCCACCAGCGCGCACCCGATGGCGAGCCGGCAGGGTTCATAGCCCTCGCCCTTGGCAAGCACGGCGCGCGCGAGCTCAACTACAGTTCGGATATCGATCCGATCCTGCTTTACGATCCCGAAACCCTGCCGCGCCGCGCCCGCGACGAGCCGGACGAGGCCGCTGCGCGGATCGCCCGGCGAGTGGTGCAGACGCTCTCCCATATCGATGCCGAAGGCTACGTCTTCCGGGTCGATCTGAGGCTGCGCCCCGCCGCCGAGGTCAGTCCGCCGGCGATCTCGCTTGGCGCGGCGCTGAGCCATTACGAATCGTCGGCCTTGGCGTGGGAGCGTGCCGCCTTCATCCGCGCCCGCGCCTGCGCCGGTGACATTGCCGGCGGCGAGGCCTTCCTTGCCGCGATCCGTCCGTTCGTCTGGCGCCGAAGCCTCGATTTCGGCGCCATTGCGGAGCTGGGCCGCTTGACCGCGCGAATCCGTTCGAGCCACGCCGGGGCTTCGCTTCCCGGCCCCGGGTTCGACGTCAAGAAGGGCCGCGGCGGGATTCGCGAGGTCGAATTTTTTGCGCAGATTCACCAGCTGGTCCACGGCGGGCGCAACCCCGCCTTGCGCTGCCGGGGGACCCGCGCCGCGCTGGATGCGCTGGCCGCTGCCGGCATCATAGCCGCCGAAGAAGCGCAGCTGCTTGGCGCCAGCTATGACCGGCTTCGCGTGATCGAACACCGGCTGCAGATGGTGCAGGACCTGCAGACTCACCGCATCCCGGCCGACCCTGCCGCGATCGAAAATGTGGCCAGGCTGGACGGGCTGGCGGGCGGCGGCGCATTGATCGACGAACTTGCCGCGATCACCGGCGCGGTCGCGGCGCGGTATGACGATCTGGTCGCAGCACGGACCGGACACCACACGATGTCCGCCGCTCCGGAGCGATCGAGCCTGGCCGAGCAACTCGCGCAGCTTGGTTTTCCCGAGCCAGCCATGCTGGCGGAACGGGCCGAGGGTTGGCGCGCCGGGCGCATCCGCGCGCTGCGCAGCGAAGCCGCCCGGGCCGCGTTTGATGCCATCCAGCCGGCGCTGCTGGCCGCGCTGGCGCGATCGCCCGATCCGGCGCGCGCATTCAATCGATGGGAAGAATTGCTCAGCCGGCTCCCTTCTGCGCTCAACCTGTTCCTCCTCCTTGAAGCGCGCCCGGCGCTGCTCGAACTGCTGGGCAAAGTGCTCAGCCTTGCGCCGCCGCTGGCCGATGCGTTGGCGCGCCGCGCCGACCTGCTCGATCCGCTGATCGATGCAACCGCGTTCGAACAGCCCGGCAGCGTTACGGAATTGGCCGCTGAATTCGCGGCAGGCGAGGCAGGCGACGACTATGAGCGCCTGCTTGACCGGGTGCGGCGCAAAGTGGGCGAGCGGCGCTTCACGCTGGGAGTCCAGCTTATCGAAGGGGCGACTGATCCGCTGGCGGTTGCCGCAGCCAATGCCCGCGTGGCCGAGGCGGCGCTGACGGTGCTGGCCGATGCCACGATCGCCGGGTTCGAAGCGGCACACGGCCGCGATCCCGGCGCCGATCTGGTGGTGCTGGGGCTCGGCCGGCTGGGTGGCGGGGCGCTGACTCACGCCTCGGACCTCGATCTGGTCTATCTGTTCACCGGCGAGCACGAAGGCGAATCGGATGGGCCGCGGCCGCTGGGCACGACGCTCTATTTCAATCGACTGGCGCAGCGGATCAGCGCAGCGCTGTCAGTTCCCACGGCGGAGGGCGCGCTTTACGAAGTCGATACCCGGCTGCGGCCTTCGGGCGCGCAGGGGCCGCTGGCGGTCAGCCTGTCCTCGTTCGAGCGCTATCAGCGCGAGGCGGCGTGGACCTGGGAGCACATGGCGCTATGCCGCGCCCGCCCGGTCTATGGCCCGCCGCTCGCGCGGGCCAAGCTCGCGGCAATCATCGGCGAAGTGCTGATCGCCCCGCGCGCGGCGGACACACTGCGCACAGAAGTTCTGGAAATGCGGGCGCGAATGGCCGAGCACAAGCATCCTAAAGGCCCGCTCGACGCCAAGTTACTGCGCGGCGGGCTGGTCGATCTAGAATTCGTGGTGCATTTTCTTCAGCTCGGCAGCGGGCTCGGGCTCTCGCCATTCCTGCCGCAGGCGCTGGCCGGGCTTGCCGCCGCCGGGCTGGTGAGCGAACGGCTGGCGCTGGCGCATGACCGGCTGAGCCGGCTGCTGGTGGTGACCCGGCTGCTCGCCCCTGAGTGCGACGAGACCCGCGCCATGCCGCGCGCGGCGCTTGCGGTCGCCGCCGGATATGCCAATTGGGACAGCCTGACCGCCGGCCTCGCCGAGGCCAGAACCTTCGTGGCCGAAGCCTGGCAGCAGTGCTTCGGCAAAACTCTGGAGACCGCGCCATGACCGTTCCCGCCGTAGGCGACAGCCTGCCCGATATCGCCCTGACTTCGCCCGACGGCACCGCGATCAAGCCGTCCGATTTTGCCGGACGCAAACTGGTGCTGTTCTTCTATCCGAAGGACGACACCCCCGGCTGCACCACCGAAAACCTGGACTTCACGGCACTGGCCGATCGCTTCGCTGCGGCCGGAACCGCGCTGCTCGGCATTTCCAAGGACCCGCCGGCCAAGCACCAGAAGTTCATCGCCAAGCACGGGCTGACCGTGCCGCTGGCGACCGATGCCGCCGAAGGCGGGCTGTCCGACGCGCTCGGCATCTGGACCGAGAAGGTCAATTATGGCCGCACTTACATGGGCATGGTCCGCACCACCCTGCTGGTCGGGGCCGATGGGCGGATCACGCGGGTGTGGGACAAGGTCAAGGTGAAGGGACACGCCGCCGAAGTGCTTGAGGCAGCGGCAACGCTTTGAGCAAGACCAGCATCGCGGCGGCGGTCCGCGCGGCGCTGCTGACCTGTGATCCCATCGCCAAGGCGATGGCGGCGCGAGCGGCGGCGCGCGACTGGCGGCTGGGCCGGCTGGCACCGGTCTTCAATGTGGCTATGCCCGACCGCCCTGGGCGGCCGGCGAAGCCCGAATTGCTTGCCGCGAGCCAGATGCCGCGGCGCGGGCGCGGCCAATCGGACCGCGGGCGGATCGCGCTATGGCACGCGCTGGCCCATATCGAATTTTCAGCCATCGACCTTGCGCTCGATATGGCGGGGCGCTTCGGCGCGGAGATGGATACCGCGTTCGTGAGCGACTTTCTGGGCATTGCGGCCGACGAAGCGATGCATTTCGGGTTGCTCGCTCGGCACTTGCGCGCTCTGGATAGCCATTATGGCGCGCTTCCCGCCCATGGCGGACTGTGGGAGGCGGCTGAGGTGACCCGTCATGACGTTGCCGCACGGCTGGCGGTGGTGCCGATGGTGCTGGAGGCACGCGGGCTTGACGTCACCCCGACCACGCTGGCGCGGGTGCGTGCAAACGGCGATGTGCGCGGCGCGCGCATTCTCGAACGAATCCTTGACGACGAAATCCGTCACGTCGCGATCGGCGTAAACCATTTCGTCGCGGAGGCGGACAGACGCGGCGAATCGCCAGAACGATTCTGGAAAAGCTTGGTTCAGAGCCACTTCCGCGGAGCCATTAAGCCACCGTTCAACGACTCAGCGCCGCAGGCAGCCGGTTTATCGCGGCACTGGTACGACAGTGTTGCGTTGCGGCAGGAGGGTGGTTAGCCAAACTTCCGAGACGGCGGGGGGTTCCGACCATCTCAGAAAATCGCGGGTTTCGCCGGTTCGACCAGGGCACGGCAGGCTTGAACGACAGGGGTCCAAACGGCCCGGCTACCGCAAGGTGGCTGCATGCCGGATACAAGGTAACAACTGAGTGGTCGCTTTACCGATTTTTCTGAAGGCCCGTTCGTTCGCTGCCATCGCATCGGCAGCTATTGCGTTCTTTACCATCACCCCTGCTTGGGCCAACGCCAGCGCCAATGCTGATATCCTTGCCCCGCTGCGCGCTGCGCAGGCTTCGCATCAAGCGGCCGGGGACGAAGAATTCCGCCAGCTTTTTTCCAGCTGGCAATCAATGGACCGCACCGGCTCGGTCGTTCCGTCGCGCACCAACCTTGTAACTTCGGTGCTGCCCAATCGTTCCGCGGGGGTGATCCCCGGGTTCACCCCGCAGACCGTTTCGATCCCTTCGCTTATCCCGGTCGATGGGGCGCATCTCACCAGTGAGTTCGGGATGCGCTGGCACCCGGTGCTCGGCGGTCGCCGCCAGCACAAGGGCGTCGATCTGGCTGCGGCAGCTGGTACGCCGATTCACGCTGCTGCCGATGGCATGGTCAGCCGGGCAGACTGGTACAGCAGCTATGGGCTTTATGTCAGCCTTGAGCATGGCGGCAACTTTGAGACGCGCTATGGTCATATGGCGCGGCTGAACGTTGCGGCCGGCCAGATGGTGCGCAAGGGCGACGTGATCGGCTATGTCGGCACCACCGGCCGCTCGACCGGCCCGCACCTGCATTATGAAGTCCGGATCGCCGGTGAGGCGGTCAACCCCATCCCCTACCTGCAAAACGGACGGATCGAGCGCGCGGCACCGGCATCGGTGTTGGCCATCGCCGGATCCGACGAACAGTAAGCCCACCTCGCCCATCCCGATCCGCGCGCAAGACGCGGACGGCGCGACGCACTTTGGAGAGGGTGCATCGGAAAAGGGCGGCCACTGGACGCCCTTTTCTTTTTACCTGAGGCTGGCGGTCAGAGCCCGAGCAGGCGCCGCGCCATCTCCCGGGTATCATCCGCCATGTCGGGCCGTTCAAGCGCCAGCGCCAGCGTCGCTTCGACGAAGCCGAGCTTGCTGCCGCAATCGTAGCGCCGGCCGGCAAAGGTGACGGCATGAAACGGTTGGGTGCCGATCATGCGAGCCATCGCGTCGGTCAACTGGATCTCGCCGCCGGCACCCTTGCCCTGCCCCTCCAGCGTGCGCATCACTTCGGGCTGAAGGATATAGCGGCCCGAGATGATAAGGTTCGACGGCGCATCTTCGCGCTTCGGCTTTTCGACCAGGCCGGTGACCTCGGTGAGCGTGTCCGAGATTTTGGCGCCCGGCGCGATCACCCCGTAGCTCGACACTTCCTCTTCCGGCACTTCGAGCACCGAGATCAGGTTGCCGCCGACTTGATTGTACGCCTCGACCATCTGTTTCATGCAACCCGGCTCGCCGATCATCAGTTCGTCGGGGAGGAAAATCGCGAACGGCTCGTCGCCGACGATGGCGCGCGCGCACCAGATCGCGTGGCCCAGCCCCATCGGCACCTGCTGACGCACGGTGACGAGGTTGCCCGGCTGGATCCGGGTGGGTTCCAGCACTTCCAGGCTTTTGCCGCGCCCGTTCATCGTCGACTCAAGCTCATAAGCCGTGTCAAAATGCTCGACGATCGAAGTCTTGCCGCGCCCGGTCACAAAGATCAGTTGCTCGATACCAGCCTCACGCGCCTCGTCGACCGCATACTGGATCAACGGCCGATCGATGATTGGCAGCATTTCCTTGGGGATCGCCTTGGTTGCCGGAAGAAACCGGGTGCCAAGGCCCGCAACCGGGAATACGGCCTTGCGGATCGGTCGGGGCGCAGTCGCGTCAGTCATGAACAAGCTCTCTACGTTCTGGTCGTTGCAGCTGGGTTACCGAAAGTTGTATTCGTGCGCGATGCCTTGTGACGGCGCCGGGCGCAACCGCCGGATCAAAAGCCCTTGCGCAGCTAGACGGACCGCGAGGACCGGGCAACCGATATAGTGAAGCACGCGATGACGCCCGCGGGGGAACCCGCTGCGGGCGCTATTGCACGCCGATTGCAACCGTTTAAATGACCCCTGATGGACAAGATCATCATCGAGGGGGGCAAGCGGCTTTCCGGCACGCTGCCCATTTCCGGCGCCAAGAATTCCGCGCTCACCCTGCTGCCCTGTGCGCTGCTCACCGATGAGCCGCTGACCTTGCGCAATCTGCCGCGGCTCGCCGATATCGACGGGTTCCAGCACCTGCTCAACCAGTTCGGCATTTCGACCACGATCGCCGGTTCGCGGCCTGAAGATTTCGGCCGGGTGATGACGCTGGAGGCGACGCGGATCACCTCCTCGGTCGCGCCCTATGAACTGGTGCGCAAGATGCGCGCCTCGATCCTCGTGCTCGGGCCGATGCTGGCGCGGATGGGCGAGGCGACGGTCTCCCTTCCGGGCGGCTGCGCGATCGGCAACCGGCCGATCGACCTTCACCTGAAAGCGCTCGAAGCGCTTGGCGCCAAGATCGAACTGGCCGCAGGCTACGTCCGAGCGCACGCGCCTGACGGCGGCCTGCCCGGAGGGCGCTATGCCTTTCCGGTGGTCTCGGTCGGCGCGACCGAGAATGCGGTGATGGCCGCGGTGCTGGCGAAGGGCAAATCGACCCTGCACAACGCCGCGCGCGAGCCCGAGATCGTCGATCTGTGCCGGATGCTGGCGGCCATGGGTGCGCAGATCGAGGGTATCGGCACTTCCGACCTGACCATTCATGGCGTGCCCCGGCTGCACGGCGCGACCTACCGGGTGATGTCTGACCGGATCGAGGCGGGCTCCTATGCCTGCGCCGCCGCCATCACAGGCGGCGAAGTGACCTTGCAGCACGCGGTGATCGAGGAAATGGAAGCGACGGTGCAGGCGCTGCGCGACGCCGGCGTCCATGTCGAGCCGCGCGCCGAGGGGCTGTATGTTGCGGCGGACGGCCCGCTGCGGGCCGTGACACTTTCAACCGCGCCCTATCCCGGTTTCGCCACCGATATGCAGGCGCAGTTGATGGCGCTGCTGTGCCGCGCCGAAGGGGCCAGCGTGCTCACCGAGACGATCTTCGAAAACCGCTACATGCATGTGCCCGAACTGAACCGGATGGGCGCGCATATCGAGACCAAGGGCCGCACCGCGATCGTTCACGGCGTACCGCGGCTGACCGGCGCCGAAGTGATGGCGACTGATCTGCGCGCCTCGATGAGCCTGGTCATCGCCGGCCTCGCCGCCGAAGGGCAGACGCAAGTGCACCGGCTTTACCACCTTGATCGCGGATATGAGCGGCTGGAAGAGAAGCTGGCACTGATCGGCGCGCAAGTGGAACGCGTCGGCGGGGATTGAGCCGCCGGGCCGCCGGCAGCGGGTTTTGCGGGAACCGACACGGCAGGGTCGTGCGTTGGGAGGGCTTAACCGTCCCTCACCAGGAGCTACCCCCATGCTGCTCAGAATCACTTTTGCCGGTGCCGTCGCTTACGGGCTCTACCGCTATGCCACCCGCGAGCGCCCGCACCAGGGCCAAGCCGCCTTTGCCTCGGGCGAAACCGACGGGCCGAACTTTGCAAAAATCCGCCATGCCGGGCCGGAAGCCATGCGCGGCGATCCGCCCGAGTGGGACAAGATCGACCAGGCAAGCGATGAAAGCTTCCCGGCCAGCAACCCGCCATCTACCTATTGATCGGGAGCAGCCGTCCGCAGCCGTTCCACCAACCAGCAACGGATCGCGCTGGCCAGCCCCGGCGGGGTGACCACCGCGATCCGTTCGGCATCAATTCGGCCGACCAGGGCGTTAAGAGGCAGTCCTTCGGCTTCGGCGGCCTGGCGAAGCATCGTCCAGAACACGGGCTCGAGACTGATCGAAGTCTTGTGACCGGCGATTTCGACCGACCCTTTGACTGGGGGGTGGTAGGGTGTGGTCATCACTCTTTATCTGGCAGGCGCAGGGAGGGCTGCGAGCCCCCATCCAAATGCTTCAGAAACACGCCTGTGCCATAGCGCACCAGTCGTGCCATCAACGACGCGATGGCGTTGTTGGCCGTATCGCCGCAAGAGCCGCTGATCCAGCGAGTTACGCCGTGGCTGCGAATTTCCGTGATATAGCCGGGTCCATCTGTGCAGACGATGATATCGCGCTCTCCATCCTCATCCACGCCGCCCGCGCCTGCATCATTTTCACTTTGCTGCTGTTCAGCCTGCTCCACCTCGTGAAGCAGCCGCTTGAAGTCGTCACCATTAAGCCAGAAATGAAAGCTGCCTAGCTTACGCCAACCTGACGCAGGATGACCGGCCAAATAAGCCACCGAAACCCGATAACGCGAACCCGGTCCGTCTTGCCCTACCTCGACGACCGTTGACGGGCCGCCCAAAGCCGGCTCGCTGCTGAACCTGATCGCGTCGGATCCCAGTTCCGCCATAGGGCGCGAATTGATTTTTCCGAGCACGCAGCGAGAGCAACGAGGTAGTTCGCCAACTCCCGATTCAGCATGGGCCGGATTTGAACAGACCGCTGTGGCCGCCAGCATGCCGAACAGAATTGAACGCATCGGGCGCGCCGCCCCATCAATACATATGCTGGCCGCCGTTGATCGACATGGTCGATCCCGTCACGAACCCGGCATCTTCCGAGGTCAGGAATACCACGCCGCGGGCGATTTCCTCGGCATGGCCGAGCCGGCCGACCGGGATCTTGGCCACGATCTTTTCGAGTACCGGCGCCGGTACTGCCGCGACCATGTCGGTATCGATGTAGCCCGGGGCGATGGCATTGACGGTGACGCCATATTTGGCGCCTTCCTGCGCCAGCGCCTTGGTGAAGCCATGAATGCCAGACTTGGCAGCGGCATAGTTGACCTGGCCATACTGGCCCGACTGGCCGTTGACCGAACCGATGTTGATGATCCGGCCCCAGCCGCGTTCACGCATCCCTGGAAAAGTTGCCTTGGCCATGTTGAAACAGCCGCCAAGGTTGATGCGCATAACGTCGTTCCAGTCTTCGAACGTCATCTTGTGGAGCACGCCGTCCCGCGTCACCCCGGCATTGTTGACGACGATGTCGATCGGCCCGAATTCAGCCGCCACTTCGGCACAGCCGGCAATGCACGCCTCATGGTCGCCCACATCCCAGCAGCGGGCGGGGATCCCGGTCTCGGCACTGAATGCCTGCGCCTTTTCGGCATTGCCGGCGAAATTGGCGATCACGCTAGCGCCCTGCGCTTTCAGCGCGCGCGAAATCGCAGCGCCAATCCCGCGGGTGCCGCCCGTGACGATTGCAACTCGAGCCATCGCATTATCCCCTCAAACTGCATTGATTCGAAACGATCTTGGCGACCATTCGGGCCAAGCTACGCACACCTGATTGTGACGACAAGCTCCGCATGCGTATTCATGGCCGGGAATGCTGCAAGCGCCGCAACAGCCAGGCAAACATTCGGCGCAGCGCGATCAGAAGCGGAACTGGGTGCCCAGATAGACCGCCTGACTATCCTGCCGGCCATCGACCAGCGGCAGCAGCCGATCGCGCTCACGCGAGTAGCGCACGCCGGCGGTGACATCGAAATTGCGGCCAAGGCGATACGACCCGCCGACATCGACCGTCTGTTCGCCGTAACCTTCCAGCGTGCGCGGGGCGCGTCCGGTCTTCTCGCGCTCATCCAGCGCGATGCGGGCGTTGAGCCGCGCCGGCTCGCCCGGTGCCGAGGCGCTGCCGAGCTTGAACCCGGAAAGATCGGGCATGCCGGCCTTGTTGAGCGTGCCGGGCAGAACGAACGATTGCGCGAAAGTCTGGTATCCGCGCGAAACGCCAAGTGCGTAGGCGTTGGGGGCGATGCGCAGTGTGCCCGTGCCGCCGCCAAGCGCGCCTTCGCCGAGCGGTTGGCGCACCGAAATCGCGCGGGCGGTTTCGGCATCGACCCGCACCGCGACCGTAACCGAACGATCGGGCCGGGTGGCGGTGCCTGCCGGGGTAAAGCGGAACATCTGGCCTTTGCCCAGACTGTGCACGGCGATCGAGCGCGACAGCCGGGCATCGACCGAGGCGGGAACGAACGAGCCTATGGAGCCTCGCGCGGCAGGGCTGGCCGGTTCGCCTTCAAATCCGCTGGAAAAGGCGAGCACCGCACTGGGCAAGGCCAATGTGCCGACCGCAACCGCGATCAGCAGCGCCGGACTGGCTGCCTTCCGCTGGCTGGCGCGCGCTGCACTCATGGCTTCACTTGCTCCCCAATCAACCAATGCAAGTTCGAGTCCGACAATTTTGCGCTGGCCCGCCTGAACGGCGGCCTAACGCTAGATTACAGAGACTCGCGTTGCTTTCGTGACTTAGCACTCGCTATCCATGTGGTCTGCACGACGCGACATTCCAAGCGGAATCTCGCCGTTGCGTCCGGCACGGCGAAATTTGCCCCTCCCGCTGTGGAGTGGCCGCAACACTCGCGCTGCGCGGGATGCGGCAGACCGTGGGCGGCATTCAGCGCCGGTTCAATTGCCCGGCCGCCATGGACTGGGCTGCGGCTGCGGCGCATCGGGCCGGCAATGGTCTTGCCGCTGCGCCGGCTGCGGCTATAGAGGCCGGACAGACCGCCGCGGGCGACAAGACAGGATTTGAGCGACGATGCATGGCACCAGCACTACCCGCCGTAACCCGATCCGCGCCCGCATGCTGGCTTCGGGCCGCACGCTGGCCATCGCAGGGGTCGCGGTGGTGATGGCGGCGACGCTGACCGGATGCGGGCACAAGGACCGGCCCAAGGCCGATCTTGCCGCTTCGCGGATCACCACCATCGGGGTGAATTCCTATCTGTGGCGCGCCTCGCTCGACGCGCTGTCGTTCATGCCGCTACTGCAGACCGACAGCAACGGAGGGGTGATCGTGACTGACTGGTACGCCAACCCGCAGAACCCGGGCGAGCGGATGAAGGTGACTGTCGCGATTCTCGATCAGGACCTGCGCGCCGACGCGCTGCGCGTGGCCGCCAGCCGGCAGGTTTCACAGAACGGGCTGTGGGTCGATGCCCCGGTGCAGGCGGCAACAGTGCAGCGCCTGGAAGATATCATCCTGACCAAGGCGCGTGACCTGCGGCAAGCCTCGCTGGTGCGCTGAAGCAGGCCCGGCGCCTCGGCGCCGGCTTTTACGGATTCCGACTAGACAGCTGCGGCAGATTCGCGGGCTTCTCTGGGGGGCGCTCAGCCCGGCGAGTGGAGTTTGTGCGCCACTTTGTCCGGCATTTGCACTTCCCAACCTGCCACACTCTTAGTAGGTTTTGCGCCGCAGCACGGATGCACCTGCTTGCCTATCGATGTGCCGGGGGTTTTTCCGCATTTGCTGACTGCTGGAACAAAGATGGCGTCACCCGATACTGTGCTGGAAACGAACGAGGGGCCGGGCCATGCTTGGATCGCGGCTGCTCCCGGCCAACCTGCCGAACCGGTGCTCGCTTCGCGGCTGCAACCGGCCAGCGAGCGAACCTGACCATTGCCTGGGGAGGGGTCTTCAGAACAGCCAGAGCGGCAGGCGAGCCCGCTCATTCCGGTGGCGGTCGACGTCGACGGAACACTGGTGCGCAGCGATCTTTTGCACGAAGCGGTGCTGCAGCACATTGCGGCAAACCCGCTTAATCTGCCGCGGCTGCTAGCCTGGCTGCCGGGCGGCAAGTCGGCCTTCAAATCGCGCCTCGCCGATCAAACAACGCCCGATCTCGCCGCGGTGCCGCTGCGCGAGGAGACGCTTATGTTGATCCGCGCGGCGCAGACTGAGGGCCGGCCGGTGTGGCTCGCTTCGGCATCCGATCATCGCTACGTTTCCGCTCTGGCCGAGCGTGTTGGCGGCATTGCCGGCGTGTTGGCAACCACGCCCGAGCGCAACCTCGCCGGCCCCGCCAAAGCGGCGGCCCTGACTGCGGCATTCGGCAAAGGCGGCTATGACTATGTCGGCGACATGCCGGTCGATCTGCCGGTCTGGGCCGATGCACGGCAGGCTTATCTCGTCAGCCATTCTGCGCGCTTTGAACGACAAGTCCTCCGGCAGTTCCCCAATGCCGATGTGATCGCCCGGCCGCGCCCGCAGCTCCGCAGGTACATCAAGGCGCTGCGGCCGCATCAGTGGGCCAAGAACGGACTAATCTTCGTCCCGATCGTCGCCGGGCATTATTCCGACCCGGCCATGTTGCTGGCAACCATGGCGGCATTCGTGTGCTTCTGCGCCGCAGCCTCGAGCGCTTATGTGCTCAACGATCTGCTCGATCTGCAGGGTGACCGCCAGCATCCCACCAAGTGCCGCCGCCCGTTTGCTGCCGGCGACGTGCCGGTCGGTCACGGCATCGCGCTCAGCGCCGCGCTGATGGCGCTGTCGGTGGGGCTGGCGACGTTGCTCCCATGGAAGTTCGGGGTCGTGCTCGGGCTGTACATCGTCACCACGCTGGCCTATTCATTGGTCCTCAAGCGCAAGACGATCATCGACGTGATTACGCTGGGCGGGCTTTACGCCTTGCGCGTATTGGCCGGGCTCGCCGCCTCCGGCGCCAAGCAGTCGCAGTGGCTTCTGATGTTCAGCCTGTTCCTGTTCATCAGCCTCGCCATCATCAAGCGCTGTTCCGAGCTGGTCATGCGGCGCGAGGCAGGCAAGACCGATGTCGCCGGGCGTGGTTATCTGGTGCAGGATCTGCAGGTGCTATTCCCAGCAGCGGCCGCAGCTGGCTACGGCGCGATCCTGGTCGTCGCGCTGTACATGGCCAGCCCTGAGGTAGCCGCGCTCTATCACCACCCCTCGCGGCTGTGGCTGCTGCATCCGCTGCTGATATACTGGATCAGCCGGGTGATCATGCTTTCCAGCCGCAACCTGCTGCATGACGATCCAGTGGTGTTTGCGCTCACCGACCGGGTATCGTGGGGGGTTGGCGTGATCGCCGCGATTGTCATCGGGATTTCAATTTGAGCCTCGCCGCGCACCCGGCCCGGCTGGCCGGCTGGGGCCGCTATCCGGTGATCGAGGGCCCGCTGATTTCGCCCGCCGACACAGCTGAGGCTGCGGCAGCAGCGGGGATGGGCAGTGGCCTGATCGCACGCGGAAACGCCCGCTCTTACGGCGACGCCTCGCTCGGCCGGGACTGCACCATCGGCGCGCGGCGGCTTGACCGCTTCATCGCGTTCGACCCCGCCACTGGCACGCTGGTCTGCGAAGGCGGGGTGCTGTTGTCCGAAATCATCGACGTCATGCTGCCGCGCGGGTGGTTCGCCGCCGTGACGCCGGGCACCCGCTTCGTCACGGTCGGCGGCATGATCGCCGCCGATATCCATGGCAAGAACCACCACGGCCACGGCTCGTTCACCGATCATGTCGAGTGGTTGGATCTCGCCATCGGCGATGCAGTGATCCGCTGTTCGCGCGGTGAGAATGCCGAACTGTTCGCCGCCACGTGCGGCGGAATGGGGCTGACCGGGGTAATCCTGCGCGCGGCTATGCGCCTGCTCGCGGTGCCCTCGGCGCTGATTCGCCAGCGCGGCATCCGCGCGCCCTCGCTCGATGCCGCGATCGAATTGTTCGAAAGCTCGCTCGGCTGGACTTATTCGGTCGCATGGATCGATTGCCTCGCCCGCGGCGCCAGCCTGGGCCGCTCGGTGGTGCTGCTGGGCGAACACGCCGAGGTCGACGAATTGCCTGACCCTGCGCTGCGCGCCGCGCCGTTTGCCCGCGCGGCGGACAAGGTGAAGCGCATCCCG
>CANGQZ010000013.1 GCA_947455865.1 Sphingomonadaceae bacterium | reverse complement strand
GGGCAGGCTCATGCGGGCGGATGTTGAAGCGCACTACGGCGTGTTCCGGCACCACGTTGTTGGGCCCGCCGCCATCGATCCGCGCCGGGTTGACCGAGAGGCCGGGGCGCTCGAGCGCTTTGAGGCCAAGCGCCAGCGCGGCCGCGGCGACGATCGCGTTGCGCCCGTCAGCGGGGTTGCGCCCGGCGTGGGCCGAACGGCCAGTGACGATCAGGCTGTAATTGCCGCTGCCGGCGCGGGCACCGGCCAGCGTACCATCGGGAAGGGCCGAGGGCTCGTAGGTCAGCGCGGCGAACTTGCCGGCGGCGAGCTGGGCGATCAGCGGGGCGGAGGAAGGGCTGCCAGCCTCTTCGTCGCTGTTTACGAGCACATCATAACCGCATTGCAACGCGGATGCATCGGCTTCGAAGGCGATGAGAGCGGCAAGCATGACGGCCAGACCACCCTTCATGTCAGCGACGCCGGGGCCGTTCAGCGTTTCCGCGTCGAGCCAGCGCTGAGACTGGAACGCGTGGTCGGCGGGAAAGACCGTGTCCATGTGCCCGGTCAGCAGCAGTCGGCGCGCGGCGTCCGGGCGGACCGACAAGACAAGGTGGCGGCCGTGTTCGACGGCCACCGCGCTGCCATCTGCCGCGATCGCGGTGACGGGGCCGGGATCGACCAGCCGCAGATCGCCCGGAAGGACCGCGAACGCATCGGCCAGCCAGCCGGCCTGCCGGGCAAGGCCCGAAAGGTTGCCGGTACCTGTGTTAAGCGCGCTCCACCGTTGCACCTGCGCCAGCATCGCGGCGGGATCGATCCGCGCGACCAGATCGCGTTCAGGGGCGGGGAGGTGGTGCATCCGCCGCCGGTGTAGCGCGCCCGCTGGGCAGTTGCCAAGCGGGGTGCGATCCGCCAATAGGCGCGCGTCCTCCCCAGACATTACATCCCGAGACTCCACCCTGTCGCACGCTGCCGCGCCGCGGCCGGTATTCCGCGCGAGGAAAGATGACTATGAGCGAACACCGTATCGTTTGCGCCGGCCTGCAGGTCGATGCCGCGCTGGCAAGCTTCATCGAGACCGAGGTGCTGGCACCGCTGGGCAAGGACGCGGGCGCGTTCTGGCATGGGTTCGCTGCGCTGGTGGGTACGTTCACCCCGCGCAACCGCGCGCTGCTGGCGAAGCGCGACAGCCTGCAGGCGCAGATCGATGAGTGGCACCTGGCCCGCGCCGGTAAGCCGATGGATCAAGCCGAGTATCAGGGTTTCCTGCGCGAGATCGGTTATCTGGTGCCGGAGCCGGCGCCGTTTGCGGTGACCACCGCCAATGTCGATGCCGAGATCGCGACGATGGCGGGGCCGCAGCTGGTGGTGCCGGTGCTGAACGCGCGGTTCCTGCTCAATGCCGCCAACGCGCGCTGGGGCAGCCTTTATGACGCGTGGTATGGCACCGATGCGCTCGATGCGCCGGCGGCGCGCCCGGGCGGCTATGACGTGGAACGCGGCGCAGCGGTGATCCGCGCGGGCCGGACGTTCCTTGATCTTGCGGTGCCGCTGGCAGACGGCAGCTGGGCCGACTGGGACGGCGTGGGCGATCCGGCGCTGAGCGATCCGGCGCAGCTGTTGGCGCGCAAACCCGGGGGGCTGCTGTTGAGCCGCAATGGCCTGCACATCGAGCTGGTGATCGATCGATCGACCCCGGTGGGCGCGGGCGACAAGGCCGGGATTTCAGACATCGTGCTCGAAGCCGCGCTGACCGCGATTGTCGATCTGGAAGATTCGATCGCGGCGGTCGATGCCGAGGACAAGCTGGCGGCCTATCGCAACTGGCTGGGCGTGATCCGCGGCGATCTGACCGACACCTTCGAGAAGAGCGGGCGGACGATGACCCGGGCGCTGAACGGCGACCGCGCGTGGACCGACCTCAATGGCAGAGCGCTGACCCTTCCGGGGCGCAGCCTGCTGTTCGTGCGCAACGTTGGCCACCTGATGACCAACCCGGCGATCCTGCTGGCCGATGGCAGCGAGATCCCCGAAGGCATCATGGACGCGGTGATCACCAGCGCGGTGGGCGCGCACGACGTGGCCAGCCTTGGCACCTATCGCAACAGCCGCGCCGGTTCGATCTATATCGTCAAGCCCAAGATGCACGGGCCGGAGGAAGCGGGCTTCACCAACGACCTGTTCGATGCGGTGGAAGATCTGCTCGGCCTGCCGCGCTTCACCGTCAAAGTGGGCGTGATGGACGAGGAACGGCGTACGTCTGCCAACCTGGCCGCGTGCATCCATGCGGTGAAGGAGCGGATCGTGTTCATCAACACCGGCTTCCTCGACCGTACCGGCGACGAAATCCATACCTCGATGCGGGCGGGGCCGATGATCCGCAAGGGCGCGATGAAGGCCAGCGGCTGGATTGCAGCCTATGAAAAGCGCAACGTCCTGATCGGGCTGGGCGCCGGGCTTTCGGGCAAGGCGCAGATCGGCAAGGGAATGTGGGCCGCACCCGATTTGATGCGGGCGATGGTGCTGGAAAAGACCGTCCACCCCAAGGCGGGAGCTAACACTGCATGGGTGCCTTCGCCGACGGCGGCGGTGCTTCATGCGATGCATTACCACGAGATCGACGTGTTTGGCGTGCAGCGCGAACTGGCCAGCGAACCGGTGCCGCCGCTCGATGCGCTGCTGGCGATCCCGCTGGCTGACGGGGCCAACTGGTCTGAAGACGAAGTGCGGCAGGAACTGGACAACAACGCGCAAGGCCTGCTCGGCTATGTCGTGCGCTGGATCGATCAGGGCGTGGGCTGCTCCAAGGTGCCTGACATCAACGATGTCGGGCTGATGGAAGACCGCGCGACGCTGCGGATTTCGAGCCAGCACATGGCGAACTGGCTGCTGCACGGGGTGTGCAGTCGCGAGCAGGTGCTCGATTCGCTCCAGCGGATGGCCGCCAAGGTCGATGCGCAGAACGCCGGTGATCCGCACTACGAGCCGATGGCGGGCAACTGGGAGACCAGCATGGCGTTTCAGGCGGCGTGCGATCTGGTGTTCAAGGGCGTCGAGCAGCCGAGCGGGTACACCGAGCCGCTGCTGCACGCGTGGCGGCGGCGCAAGAAGGCCGCGGCCTGAGCCGACCGACGCGGGACCTTCTGGGCGCCGGCTTTGCCGGTAGCGCCAGATTCGCCCGGTTTATCCCCAGTTGGGGGGCTGCGCGCGCCGTTCCCGCTTGCCGCGCCCGAAGCCCGCGTTAAGACAGATAGTCCTGAAACTTGACGGGCAGGGGCGCGATTCCGCGCGCGCACCGCCCAGGGGGACTAGAGCGCGCATGAAGGCCACCATCGAACGCGCGACGCTGCTGAAGTGCCTGTCGCACGTCCAGTCCGTCGTCGAGCGGCGCAACACCATTCCGATCCTGTCGAACGTGCTGATCGAGGCTTCGGCTGCCGGCGCGGTGAAGGTGATGGCGACCGACCTTGATCTGCAGGTGGTCGAAACGATGGGCGCACGCTCGGTCGAGGCGCCGGGCGCGATCACCGTTTCGGCGCACCTGCTGTTCGACATCGCGCGCAAGTTGCCCGACGGCTCGCAAGTCAGCCTCGAGACGGCCGAGAACCGGCTGGTGGTGAAGGCCGGACGCAGCCGCTTCTCGCTGCCGACGCTGCCGCGCGACGATTTCCCGATGATCGTGGAAGGCGATCTGCCGACCAACTTCGAGATCCCGGCGCGCACGCTGGCCGAACTGATTGACCGCACGCGGTTTGCGATCTCGACCGAGGAAACGCGGTATTACCTCAACGGCATATTCCTTCACGTCAGCGATGACGAACTGAAGGCGGCGGCGACCGACGGCCATCGGCTGGCGCGCTATACTATCGCCCGCCCGGACGGCGCCGAGGGCATGCCCGACGTGATCGTGCCGCGCAAATGCGTGGGCGAACTGCGCAAGTTGCTGGAAGAGGCGCTCGACAGCAGCGTGCTTATCGACCTTTCTGCCTCGAAAGTGCGCTTTACCCTTGGCGGCGAAAATGGGGTGGTGCTGACCAGCAAGCTGATCGACGGAACGTTCCCGGACTATACCCGGGTGATCCCGACCGCGAACGACAAGCTGCTCCGGCTCGATCCGCGCAGCTTCTATGAGGGCGTCGACCGCGTGGCGACGATCGCCACCGAAAAGACCCGCGCGGTGAAAATCGCGCTCGACGAGGACCGGGTGACGCTTTCGGTGACTTCGCCCGACAACGGCACAGCGGCTGAGGAACTGGCGGCGGAGTATCGCTCATCCGGGTTCGAGATTGGCTTCAATGCCAATTACCTCAAGGACATCCTTGGCCAGATCGAGGGTGATACGGTGGAACTGCACCTTGCGGATGCCGGTGCGCCAACGCTGATCCGCCAGAACGACACTTCGCCCGCGCTGTATGTGCTGATGCCGATGCGGGTCTGACCCGGGCGGGTCAGATTCAGGCCGGCAAGCCGCTAAGCCGGGGGCGGAGCAGCCCCGTCATTAGCGAACGCAGAGGCCGGTCCAGCCAGCGATCGAGAGCGGAGGCGATCAGCGCCAGCAGCACCAGCAGTCCGGCCATCGCCGCGCCACTGCCGTGGAACAGCGCCAATATCGGCACGTGGATGCAATAAAGCGGGAACGAAAGATCGCCCAGCTCGCGGCCAAGCGCGGGGGCGGGCAGTTCCCAGCGAGCGCCCAGCCACAGCAGCGCGGGCATTATCGCCAAGATGCAAGCAATATCCCATGCCGCGCGGTGCTCCGGGGCGAAGGCAAGCGCGGCGGTGAGTGCGGGGAACAGCAACAACGCGAGCGGGCTGCGGCGCGGGGCAATCCGACAGTGCTGCGCCAGCCGGAACAGCGCAACGCCGAGGGTGAACGAAAACACCGTGCGGACCAGCCCCGGTGCGGCAGTGAACCAGAACGAGCCGAGATCGGTGGCCGAACCGCGCAGCCAGATTGCTTCGGCGGTTACCCCGCCGCTGATCGCGAGGACCAGCAGCAGCCCGCGCCAGCCGATCCGCACCGCCACCAGCGCCCAGGCGGCGTTGACGATCAGTTCGAACAGCAGCGACCACAGCGGCGGGTTGGTGGGGAAGAGGTTCTGGTCCGAGGTGAAATCGGGGATCAGCAGGATCGTTTCGGGCCGGCCATGCCACAGTGCCACCCCGAGCGCGCCGCCGACCAGCGCCATCGGCGCGACCCGGACCAGCCGGGCGCGGAGAAAAGCCGCAAGGCCCAGCCCGGCGCGCAAACGGTCTTCATAAGCGCGGGCGAGGACGAAGCCGCTGAGGCCGAAGAACAGATCAACCGCGAGATAGCCGCCGGGCATCGCCACCGGCGAGCGCGCCCCGGCGTGAAACAGCATGACCAGAATCGCGGCGAGGCCGCGCAGGCCGTCAAGCATGGAAAGGCGGGCCGGGGTGGTCATGCTGGGGGGTGGCATGGGGCCGGAATGGTAAATTCCGGGTTAGGAGCAGCGCGCTTCGCCGCTCAGTCCTTGCCGGTCGCGGCGATCATTTCGGCGACATCGACGAACTTTTCGCGCGGGGCACCGTCGCGGGCGCGGGCGATCTCGGCGGCGTCGATCTTCTGCCAATCGCTGAAGGTGACCACCGCGAGCCCGCGCGCGGCGGCGAGGGCATCGAAACCGCCGCCGCCCGGCTTGCCCGCGGCGGCCGGCTGATCGGCGGCGACCTTTTCGATAATGCCAAACCCATCGGGGCGGTTGGTGCCAATCGTGCCCGATGGCCCGCGCCGCGACCAGCCGACGCAGTAGAGCCCTTCGGCGATGCGCCCATCTTCATTGGCGAAGCGGCCGTTGCGGTCATCGAACGGCACGCCGGGGATCGGCGAGGTCTGGTAGCCGATGCAGGCGATGACCAGACTGGCAGGGATCACATGTTTGTCCCCGGTGCCGACCGGTTGGCCATCGACGAGGACGGTTCGCTCGACTTCGACCCCGGTGACCGCAGTTTCGCCCAGCAGCGCGCGCGGGGCGGCGAAGAAATCGAATTCAATGGCGATCGGTTTGGCGGCGCTTTCCGGAGCGGGCGAGGCGGCGAAGGCGCGCAAGTGGACGACCGACTTGCGCTGGCCGGGATCGAGGGCGGTGTCGGCGGCCTCATCGGGGAGATCTTCGGGCGCGACGTGGGGGGCGGCGCGGTTGAGGTGCGCCAGTTCGCCGAGTTCCTTGGGGGTCATCGCGATCTGGTGCGGGCCGCGCCGGCCGAGAATGACGATCCGGGCGATGCGCGAGGCGTCAAGCAGATCGAGCGCCGGCCCGACGATGTCGCTGCCGTTAAATTCGTCGCGGGTCTTGGCGAGTATCCGCGCGACATCGAGCGCGACATTGCCATTGCCGATCACCACTGCGGTGGTGCCGGCCAGATTTGGGGCGAGCGCGGTGAAGTTCGGGTGGCCATTATACCAGCCGACAAAGGCGGCGCTGCCATAGACATTGCCGAGCGCTTCGCCGGGGATGCCGAGCGGCCGGTCTTGCGGGGCGCCGGTGGCGAGCACGACCGCATCGTAGAGCCCCTGCAATTCGGCGATCGTGACGTCGCTGCCGACCGCGACATGGCCGACAAAACGCACGTTGGCGGACAGTGCGACACCTTCGAACCGTTTGGCCACGCCCTTGATCGACTGATGATCCGGGGCAACGCCGCTGCGAATCAGGCCATAGGGCACCGGCAGCCGATCGAACACGTCGATCCGGACATCTTCACCCCACCGTTTCTGCGCGGCTTCGGCAGTGTAGTATCCGGCCGGTCCCGAACCGATGATCGCGATATGTCGCACGCCTGATCTGCCCTCGTCCGCCAGCGCCGGTGTCGGCAGGGGCAGGAACTGCGACATTTGCGGGTGCATGCAAGCATTATTCGAGCAAACCCGGTAAACAGGCAAAGTGAACGCTGCGAACTTAACCGTTTTCTAAGCGACAGCGGGCCAGATGATGCGATGCGACGCACCCGGGCCCAGTTCAAAGAAGCGGCGTCGGCGCTGGAGACCGATTCTCCGGCGCCTGTGACGATTCCGGTGTCCGGCGCGGGCGAGGACGAAGCGCTCGGCCAGCCCGGGGCATCGCGCAGCCGGGCGCTGACCGCGCGGGTGCGCGGGCGGCGGTATGTGGCGCGCCATGCGGTGCCGCTCGAATGGTGGCTGATGGCACCGGCAATGCTGACAGCGGTGGTGATCCACGGCTGCGCTTCGTGGTCTCTGCCGCCGGTGGCGAGCGGGTTCGCAGCGATGGTCGCCGCGCTGGTCGCGCTGATCGCCCCGCTGGCGGCGCGGTACGAGCGGCAGCGCCGGGTGACGGCGCGCGAGCGCTGGGCGTTGGCCGGGGCTGTCGTGGTGCTGCCGATGCTGCTGTTCGGCGGTGCGATGTCGTGGTGGATCGTGCACGGCGCGCTGCGCGGCTGGCAGACCGGCCCGGCAGCGATGGTGGTCATCGGGACGCTGGTGGCGATCCTGTGTTCGGGTCGGCTGCCGACGATGGTGGCCGCCCTACTGGCGCTGTGGTTCGCCCATGCGGTCATCACATTGGAGCCGGCGACGATGCTGGCGCTGGTGATCGGCGCGGGCAGCGGGGTTTACATCTCATCGCGCCAGATCGAGCTCAACCGTGCGGCGCAGGCCCGCCAGGAACAGATCGAGCGGGCGCAGCAGCGGGCCGAACTGATCCTGTCCGACTATGAGATGACCCGGCAGGGCTGGTTCTGGGAAACCGACCGGCGCGGGCTGAACGACACGCTGGGCCACCCGGCGGGTGACGAGCTGCTCAAGCAGGTGGCGCAGCGGCTGCAAAGCGTGTGCGACAAGGCTTACGACATCGGCCGGCTGGGCGGCGACGAATTTCAGGTGATCCTGCCGGACCTTGAGGATCGCGGCAAACTGGGCGAACTGGCCAAGCGGATCATCTCGATCGTGTCGCAGCCTTATTCGATCGAAGGCAGCCGCTGTGTGATCGGCGCTTCGATCGGCATCGCGATCGCCCCATTCGACGGATTGACGAGCGAAGACCTGATTCGCAGCACCGATCTTGCGCTTTACGCCGCAAAAGGCGGCGGTCGCGGCCAGTTCCGGTTCTATTCAAGCGAACTGCACGAAAGCGCCGCCGTCTGGAAGAGGACTTGCGCGATGCGCTGGTCCACGAGCAGATCGCACTGCATTACCAGCCGATTGTTTCGGCAACCACCGATACGGTGACCGGGGTCGAGGCGCTGATGCGTTGGAACCACCCGGAATTCGGCCAGCTTTCCCCGGCGCTGTTTATCCCGATTGCCGAGGAATCGAACCTGATCTTGGCGCTGGGTGAATGGGCGCTGCGGCAAGCGTGCAGTGATGCTGCAACCTGGCCGGGTAACATCCGCGTTGCGGTCAACGTCAGTCCGGCGCAATTCGCGCACCCTAATTTCGTCAAGACCGTGGCGCAGGCGCTGGCCCAGACCGACCTAGCGCCCGAGCGGCTAGAACTGGAACTCACCGAGTCAATTTTCGTCAACGACGATGACACCACCGACCGGACTTTCGCCGCGCTCAAACGGATTGGCGTGCGGCTGGCGCTAGACGATTTCGGCACCGGTTATTCCTCGCTCGGCTATCTGAAGAAGGCGCCGTTCGACAAGATCAAGATCGACAAGGGCTTCATCCGCGACGTCTCGGTGGTCGGGAGCCGCAATCCGGCGATCATCACGGCCATTGTCAGCCTGGCCAAGGCGCTCGACATGGACACCACCGCCGAAGGGATCGAGGCGCGCGACGAGCTGGACCTGATGCGCAGGCTCGGCGTGGACCAGATTCAGGGCTACATTTATTCGTCCGCGCGGCCCTTTGCCGAGGTGTCACAGGCGCTCGCTTCAGGTGCATGGGTGATCGAGCCGGCCGGGCCCGACAAGCAGCGCGCCGAGCGACGCACCGTGCTGCGCAAGGTTGGCGCGATCCATGATGATCACCGTTATGAAGTGACGATGCGCAACCTGTCGCGCACCGGCGCGGGGATCGAAGGGCTGATCGACGTGCCGATAGGTACGCAGTTCGTGATCGATCTGGGTGATGGCCAGCTAGCGGTGTGCGTGGTGCGCCGGTCCGAAGGGTATGCGCAGGGGGTCGAGTTCGAGACGCCGCTGGTGGACGATGGCGCCGGCGGGCTGTGCACCCGGCACCGGGTGGCGCCCTATGTCCTTGCGGCGATGGGTATGCCGCGGGGTTCGACCGGGGGCGCGGTGGTGGCGCTTAACAACATCAGCCACATGTCAATGCCGAAGTTCGGGACCGTCGATCCCAGCAAGCACAACCGCGCCGCCTGACCGATCAGGCGCTGAGCGCCTTGGCCCCTTCGCGCGGTGGGCGGATCGTGATGCCTAGTCCTTCCTCGGCCGTGCCCAAATCGAGATACTCGCGCCACTGCGCGATCCGCCCATCGACGATCTCCATCACCCCGGTGACGGGCAAGGGCACGGTGCGGCCACTGTCATTCATGGTCAGGTGATCGACCCGCTCGGTAAACACCAGATCGCCCGCCGAAGCGATTTTGAAGGTTTCGATCCTGACGCTGAACGCGGCGAAGATCGCCTCGACATATTCGCGGATCGCGGCCTTGCCGTGGCGTGGTGGCAGCGGCATGTCGATGTAACTTCCGTCTTCGGTGAAGAAATCGAGCATCGCTGCGACATCCTGCCGGCCCCACGTATCGAGGAAAGCGAGCACCATCCGCTCGTTCGGGTTGGCGCCATCTACCGGGGTCAGTGCCATCGTTTGCCGTCCTTGGTTGCCGTGGGTGCGCGGGTTGTTACGCCGGGCGCAAGGAACGTCAACGCGCAAGGGTGAAGATAATTTCCAGCAGATAGCTTGCTTTGCCCCGGCACCCGCCGCAAACTAAATCGGGTTTGGATTGGATTTGTTCCGTTATGGAAACCGGCATTGCCGGAACCGGGAAACGGCGGGGGTAGGACAAATGGGCGAAATCGTGGCGGGACTTCCGCCGGCGAGGGGCGAAACGCGTTCGGCTAACCCCAATCCTCTCACCAGCCTTACCGACAAGCAGCGCGAAGTGCTGGACCTGCTTATTGAACACAAGACCTCCAAGGAAATCTCGCGCCTGCTCGGCATTTCACCCCATACGGTGGATCAGCGGATCAACGGCGCCCGCGCGCGGCTGGGCGGGCTGGGCCGCGGGCAGGTGGCGAGCGAGTATCGCCGGCTGCGCGAGCTATGGGATTCTCCCATATATCAATTTTCCTACATGGCCCCCGATGCGTATCTGGTCGATTCCCGGTCCGGGAGCGATGCGGCGGAGTCGGAGGGCGACCTCCTCTCCGCGGCGGCCAGAGAACCTGAAAGGGCTCTCGAAGTCGCCGACCACCGTGTCGGTCCCGCGCTGTTCGAAGGGCCGTGGGGCACATGGGCCAGGCTGGGGGCGATCGTGGTCCTTGCCTTGCTGATGTTCTTCACGGTGCTGGGGGGGATCTCGATCTTCCTCACGGTATCGCAGCTCTATTCCGGCTGAGTCGGAACCGGGCCGCTCCTTTCGGACAGCGTCGCGATCGGGATCACCCAACGAGTGAGGACCAAGCGATGACCATGACCAACAATGTTGCCCAGCTGCGGATCGAACGCGAAGTGCGTGAGGCCGAAGAAGCGCTGAACGAAGCGCTGCTTCGCCAGTCGCAGTTGTTTACCTCGATGCTCGCCGCGCGCCGCGATATCGACACGCCGGTGCTGACCGGGCAGGATGCTCTGCTGCGCCTGTCCAAATCGCAGTAGTCGCTGCTGACTGCGGGCGGTGATCTGGCCCGTGTGCACGGGCGGCTGGCCGAGATCGGCGCCGAGATCACCGGAACCGGGGCGGACAACTTCTGCAAGCCGACCGGGACCGTGACCGACCACGGCGCCGGTCTGCGCGCCGCGGTCTGATCGCCTGAACCAGCGGTAAGGCTCTGCGGTCATCATGATGTACCCGCTTATCGCCCTGCTCATCATAACCGCGGGAATTGGCATCCTGCGCTATGGAGCCGGGTCGGAGCGGGTGGACCTCCAGATATGGATGACCGCATCCTTGCTCGATATCGCCTACCACCTCTCGATCGGCCCCATCCGCTACCGAGTCATCGACCTTGGGCACCTCGTTCTTGATGTGGGGACAATGGCCGGTTTCCTGTGGGTGGCCCTGAGCGCCAACCGGGTCTGGCCGCTGTGGGTCGCGGCGTTGCAACTGCAACCGCTGGTAGTCCATCTGGCGATGATCCTGCGCCTGCCGTCGCAGCAAATGGCCTACTGGTTGATGATGACGGCACCGGCCGATCTGGAAATTCTGATTATCGTGCTGGGCACAATCGCCCACATGCAGCGCCGACGCCGGATCGGACAGTATCGTGACTGGCGCCTGACGTGACCACCTGAACCGCCTCTTTCCCTAAACCCAACTGCCGGAGTAAACCCGATGGCGACTTCCTCGTCTGCCGGAGCGATCCCGCTCGGCCGAAGCAATCCCGCTCCCCGCCTGCCACTGGCAGAGCGCCTCTCCAGCCTGATCGACGAGATCGCCGGGCTGGCGGTCGAGGCCGGTGCCCCGGCGCGGCGCATCATGCCCGCACCGCTGCCCGCTGCCGGGCCGGGCCAGGCAAGCAGCCGCGATCCGGTGCCGCAATCGCTCGCCGATCTCGCCCGGCGGTTATACGCGCTGCGTCGCCGGAGGACGCGGCATTTACCCGAAGAGCTGTTTGGCGAACCGGCGTGGGACATTCTGCTCGACCTGTTCATCGCTGCCGAGGAAGGCCGGCTGATCCCGGTAACCAGCGCCTGCATCGCCGCCGACGTGCCGGGGACTACCGCGCTGCGCTGGCTGACGCTGCTTGAAGCGCGCAGCATGATCGAACGCCGCCCCGACCCGCGCGACGGCCGCCGTTGCCATGTGGCGCTGACAGTGGCGGGCTATACCGCGATGGCCAGCTGTCTGGCGCTGGAGGCGCGGGGTTTGGGGGCAGGGTGACAGTCCAATCCCGCCCTGCTAACGGCGCCCCATGACCGACCTCGCCCGGATCCGCAATTTTTCCATCATCGCCCATATCGACCACGGCAAGTCGACGCTTGCCGATCGGCTGATCCAGTTCACCGGCGGCCTCTCCGAGCGCGAGATGAGTGCGCAAGTGCTCGACAACATGGATATCGAGCGCGAGCGCGGGATCACCATCAAGGCCCAGACTGTGCGGCTGCGCTATACCGCGCATGACGGGCTGGAATACGAACTCAACCTGATGGACACCCCGGGCCACGTCGACTTCGCTTACGAAGTCAGCCGCAGTCTGGCCGCCTGTGAAGGCGCGCTGCTGGTGGTCGATGCGGCGCAGGGGGTTGAGGCGCAGACGCTGGCCAACGTCTACCAGTCGATCGAG
Source organism: Sphingomonadaceae bacterium (assembly GCA_947455865.1). Classification (GTDB taxonomy): domain Bacteria; phylum Pseudomonadota; class Alphaproteobacteria; order Sphingomonadales; family Sphingomonadaceae; genus Novosphingobium. Next base: position 17,768 of record CANGQZ010000013.1, on the reverse strand, counting down.
CACGATCACGAGATCGTCCCGGTCATCAACAAGATCGATCTCCCTGCCGCCGAGCCCGAGCGGGTCAAGGCGCAGATCGAGGAAATCATCGGCCTTGATGCCAGCAACGCGGTGCTGACCAGCGCCAAGAGCGGGATCGGGATTGAAGAGGTGCTCGAAGCGGTGGTCACCCGCATCCCGCCGCCCACCGGCGATGCTGCCGCGCCGCTCAAGGCGATGCTGGTCGATAGCTGGTACGATCCGTACCTTGGCGTGGTGATCCTGGTGCGAGTGATCGACGGGGTGATCAAGAAGGGCCTTTCGGTCAAGTTCATGGCCGGGGGGACCGAGCATCTGATCGACCGGGTCGGCTGCTTCCGTCCCAAGATCGAGCAGTTGGCCGAGCTTGGTCCGGGTGAGATCGGGTTCATTACCGCGCAGATCAAGGAAGTGGCGCAGGCCCGCGTGGGTGACACCATCACGACGGTGAAGCAGGGCGCACTCGAGGCGCTGCCGGGGTTCAAGGAAGTGCAGCCGGTGGTGTTCTGCGGGCTGTTTCCCGTTGACGCGGCGGACTTCGAGAAACTGCGCGAAAGCATCGCGAAACTGCGGCTCAACGATGCCTCGTTCAGCTTCGAGATGGAGAGCAGCGCGGCGCTCGGCTTCGGCTTTCGCTGCGGCTTCCTCGGGCTCTTGCACCTCGAGATCATCCAGGAGCGGTTGACGCGCGAATACGATCTCGATCTGATCACCACCGCGCCAAGCGTGGTCTACCGGCTGACGATGAACGACGGCACCACGCAGTACCTGCACAATCCCTCGGACATGCCCGATCAGGTCAAGATCCGCGACATGGAAGAACCGTGGATCAAGGCGGTGATCTATACGCCGGACGAATACCTCGGCTCGATCCTCAAGCTTTGCCAGGACCGGCGCGGCATCCAGCTGGGGCTGACTTATGTGGGCGGGCGGGCGCAAGTGACATACGAATTGCCACTCAACGAAGTGGTGTTCGATTTCTACGACCGCCTGAAGAGTATCAGCCGCGGCTATGCCAGCTTCGATTACGAACAGATCGGGCTGCGTGAGGGCGATCTGGTGATGATGAACATCCTGGTGAACAACGAGCCGGTCGACGCGCTGAGCATGATTGTCCACCGCACTCAGGCCGACAGCCGCGGCCGCGGGCTGGTCGAGCGGCTCAAGGAGCTGATCCCGCGGCACATGTTCAAGATCCCGATTCAGGCGGCAATCGGCGCGAAGGTGATCGCCCGTGAAACCATCAGCGCGATGCGCAAGGACGTGACCGCCAAGTGTTATGGCGGCGACATCAGCCGCAAGAAGAAGCTGCTCGACAAGCAGAAAGAGGGCAAGAAACGGATGCGCGAATACGGCAACGTTTCGATCCCGCAGGAGGCGTTCATCGCGGCGCTGCGGATGGGCGAGGAGTAGCTCGCGCGCGAAGGTTGGCTCGGCAGGTTTTGCCGGCTAGCTCCGCAGCATCTCCACCAGCGCCTGCGCTGCCGTGTCCACTTGTTCCCAGGTTCGCGCGAAGTCGGCGGCGTCGCCCCAGTAGGGGTCGGCAACGGGCTGGCCGGCCATGCCCGGCACCAGATCGAGCAGCAGCGCGAGGCTGGCCGGGGTGCCACCCGGGGCGATTGCGCGCAAATCGGCGAGGTTCTGAGCGTCGAGCGCGAGGATGTGGGTGAAGCGGGCGAAGTCGGTGCGGGCCACTTGCCGGCCGCGATAGCCGGCGATGTCTATGCCGTGGCGCGCCGCTTCAGCGATGGCGCGCGGATCGGGCGGGTGGCCGATGTGCCAATCGCCGGTGCCAGCGGAATCGGCGCTGACCGCGGCGGGCGAGGGCGCCAGCCCGGCGATGGCGGCGCGGTGGCGGAAGGCCGCTTCGGCGAGCGGGGAGCGGCAGATGTTGCCGAGGCAGACGAACAGCACGGACGGGGGCGTAATCACGGCTGCGGCCATAGGATGGCGCCGCGCACGCTGTCCAGCGACTTGCGCGAAGGGTTATGCCGCGCGCGGGCTATCGGCGTTGTCGGACACCAGGGTGAGCCGGGCGGGGGCGCGGACGATGCGGTTGCGGCCTTCGTTCTTGGCGACGTAGAGCGCCTCGTCGGCCGCCTTGAGCGCAGCGCGCGGTTCGGGATATTCGAACAGATCGGCAATCCCGCCGGAGAAGGTGACGCGCCCGAACGGAACATCGGTGGCGCGGTTGACCAGCCGCCGCTCGGCCAGTGTCTCGCGCGCCTCGTCAAGGATGGCGAAGGCTTCGCTGAGGGTCTTGCCGCGGAACAGCACGACGAACTCCTCGCCGCCGTGCCGAGCGACGTGGCAGCGATCATCGGAAATCTCGCTGAGCGCATGGGCGACGACCTTGAGGATGCGGTCCCCCGCATCGTGGCCGTGGGTGTCGTTGATCTTCTTGAAGCGATCAATATCGCAGAAGGCAACACACAGTGGCTCGCCGGCATTGCGGGCGGTGACGACTTCCTTGTCGAGCCGGGATTCAAAGGCGCGGCGGTTGGGCAGGCCGGTGAGGTGATCGATCTCGGCAGTGCGGCGTGCTTCGTCGAGATTGCGATGGAGCGTGCGGGTTTCGCGTTCCGAACGGGCCATCTGCATATCGATTTCGCGGGTATGCTCAAGCATGGTCCGGGCGATGGCGAGCATCTCGCCCAGCACCGCGCCGGCGCGGTTGACCTGCTGGAGTTCATCGACCTGGCTGCGCAACGCGGTCTTGTATTCGCTGGTGGCGGAGCGCGCATCTAGCGTGGTGCGGGTAAAGGCTTCGATGTTGTTTTCGAGGCGCTCCATCAGGCGCGTCAGCGTGCGGCCTTCTTCTTCGCTGGTCGCGGCGTGGCGGCACTCGGTGAGCCATTCGGCGGTGATCGGCTCGCCGGCGCGGCGGCGCTCAGCGAGCAGCGCGGCGAGGCGCGGATCGGCGCCGTTGATGAAATCGCAGGCGACGGCAAGGGTGATCTGCGTCAGCGGCAGGCGGTGTACGGCGAGAAAGTCACCGATATCTTCCAGCTGGCGTTCGCGGACAAAGCGCTGCGGATCGTCCATGCCTTCGGGAGCATCGGCTTCGGCAGTGGGGTCGGCAGAGCGATCGGCCAAACGTCTGAGGCCGAGCCAGCCCAGCAAGCCACCTGCGCGGAGGGGTTCATCGTGCGCGTCCATGCTCGTAGGAACGGCATGCCTTACGGCAAATTAAGGGTGTTCGGTGACCTGAACTGCTTGGACCGCGCTTGGGATCAGAGAACCGACCGCTGCACGCGGTGATGAGTCCAATCACTTTCGGACAGGAACGTCGATTGTTCGCGCCGGAGATAATCCACCCGGTCCTGAGACAGGTAACGGTCGAACTCGATGCCGGCCTTTTCTCCGTCGAACCAGCGAACCACGCCGGTCAGGGCCTCGCCATTCTGGAGCCGAACCAAAACGGCGATGCCCCGCTGCAGGGTGGTACCGCCGAGCGTCATGCAACAACCTTCCGGCGTGATGTTCACAAGGGTCACGCCCCGGTCATCCCCATCCGGGGCGGTGCAGCGCGCTTGCAACGTCACACGCAACCTCTCGGACTTTCGGGCAACCCAAGCGTCTGTCACAGGATTCTCCTTGTAGGCGCTTAGGCATAAACACGGACAGTAAAGCCGATGCTAACGGTCCGCCGGCTTTCTCGAAAATCGCTGCCGGCTTCAGCAGTTGTAGACTGTGGCCACCGGGGAGGGGTTGTAGATCTGGGTCAGATCGCGGTCATCGCGGACGTACATCGCCGCAGCGCGGTAGATGGTGGGGGCGCCGCCGCCGCCGATGTTGAAGAAGATCGGCTGGTATTGATAATAGACTTCGGCGAACATGATCGCCGAGTTGGCATCGGCGGTGACGATGTTGCCGGTCGGGCCCATGCCGGGGAACGCGGTGCCGCTCGCGCCAGTGCCTTGCGTGCCGTATTTCGAGACCCCGGCGGTGTAAGAGCCGCGGCAGCGCTGCCAGTGGATCCACTGGCCGCCGGAGCCGTTCTGTTCAAGGCTGGAGAGCACGACGCGGCCACGCGTGTAAATCTGCAGGCCCGGGTATTCCAGATCGGCCTGCGTGAACGATTCGTTGACATCGTATTCGCGCATCATCGCCCCGCCGTTGGAGCTTGACTGCTTGGCGCGCGAGGCGTTGTCGGCGATGGTGATCGCTGCCTGGCTGATGCGCATGTAGGTCAGCGACATGTTGGCCAGTTCGATCGAGCCGAGCCCCATCGTCGCCAACAAGGGCGCCACGATTGCGAACTCGACAGCCGAAACCGCGGTGCGATCGGTCCTAAGTCTGCGGCTGTGTCGGGCAAGCATGCCAGCGAGCGCAGCGGCCATCCGGCGGGCATGAAAGAGGGGCTTCATGTGCACACCTGCACAGCGTTCCACGATGGCTGAGTGGCGAACGGCTGGTTGCGCAGGATCGTCGATGCCGTCATCGTGGTGGTCGGCGAAATGCCGAGCGCCGCGCCTACTGGGATGAAACTCGTGTAGGAAACGGTGGCGGTGTAGAACACCACGTCGTTCGCGCCGCCGACGCCGCTGCGGCCGGAATCGGCATCCCAGGTGCCGTTTCCGTTGATGTCCTGAAAGCACTCGCCCGTGTCGCGGACGCCGTTGGCATTGGAATCGGTGAAGTCTTCGGGCCGACCGACCTGCGAGAAAGTCGAATAGTTCTCACGCCTGAAAGTCACTGTGGCGTTGGGCAGAATGTTGCGGATCTGGTTAGTGATGTAGGAATCGATTGTGGATTGGCCGGTCTGGGCGGACTGCAGGGTCGAGTTGCGGCCAGCCTGCTGCATGGCCCCTTCCAGCACCGAACGCATATAGACGTTGAGCCCGAATTCCATCGTGCCGAAGATCATCACGAGCAGCACTGGCGCGATAATCGCGAATTCGATCAGCGCCGCGCCGGCGGAATCGCGTAGCAGTGCGGTAAGGCGAAGGCGGCCCGCCATCGCGCGCGCAATCACGTCTTCAGCCGCAGGTCGGCGACCTGACTGGCGATGTTGCGGAATGTGCTTTGCAGCGTCGAAGTATCACTTGCATAAAATGCGCGGCCCGACGTGGCGCAAGCAGTCATCTGCGAAGTCAAGGTTTGGCCGAAGCCGACGAACCAGATGGTGTAGCCCAAGTTCTTCGCCGTCTGGCACGCGGTGAGGAAACGGGCATTGTGATAAGTTTCCAATGTGGTGTTGCTGGAACCGCTGGGGGCAACCCGGGCGTCAAGATTTTCGAGGCCGTATTCGTTATATACATCGTTGTTCGGCGCCATCAGGCCGTCTGTCAGCATGATGATATGGCGGCTGACGCTGGTGAGGTTGCCGGCGTTGACATTGGTCGACATGATCCCGTTGGGGTTGGCGAGCCGCGTACCCCAAGTCATGCCGACGTCGTGATAGGTGTTGCCGCGGGCCACAAGCGTGCCGATGAACGTTTCCAGCCAGCTCGGCACCGTCGTCGGCGCGCTGGTATCGACCGTGGTGAATTTCATCGCGGCAGGAACGCAGTATTCGGTTTCGGGCGCGATGTCTGAGTTGGAATCGAGCGTGGCAGTCTGGTTTCGATCGAACATCAGCGCGCCGATATAAGGATGCCAGCGCGTGGCATCGTTGGTCGGCGCAGAGGCCAGATCGTGGTCATAAGCGCCGCTCGGCGCGGTGTTGTTGGTGAACAGCGTGTTCACGGTATTGCGTTCCTCGACGCAGCCCGCCCAGGTAATGTTGCTGGTAGTGATGCCGGTGGTGCCAGTCATCGCGCCCAGCTGGACACTGTCGTACATTCCTGCAGTCGGTACGGTGGACGACGCGCTTATTGCATACGTAGATGTAGAAACGAGCGCAGAGGTATTGACAGAAACGGCGATCGGAACGGCTGTGAAAGTCTTCAACTGCGAGGTGTCTACCGGGTCAGAGATATACCTATAGGGCACCGAGCTGGACACCTTGTAGCCCTGCAACGTCATATTGCTGAGCGTGTAGGTTTTTGCAGCCCGGGTACACACGTTGCTGCTGTTGCTGTAGCTGACGTAGGAATATTCGGTGATCGTGACGTTCGAGGGCGGCGTCCCGACTACGTTGGGGCTGGCGTTCGCCCAAGTGTTACAGGCGGACGAACTCGATTGTGAACTGGTCGTATTGACCGTGTTCACCGTGCCCTTGGTGCCGGTATAGTTCGGTGTGTTGTAATTGACCAATTGCGTCTGATAGTTGGTGGCACTAGTGAAATAGCTGCTGGGAATGTCTCCCGCTGCGACGAGGTTTTTCATGTTGACCGTCCCCGAATAGGGGACGAAGCCGAAGCGCACACGCGTGGTGCCCCCGCTGGGAACGGCCGCAGCGATGGTGTAATAGAACTGGCGGATGGCTTCCTTGAGCCCGGCGATCTTCGAGCTGGAGTTTGAATTGCAGGTGCTGCCGTCTGGGCAATCGGCCATCGATCCGGTGGTATCGAGCACGAACATCACGTCGATATTCGAAATCTGATACTCGGCGCTGCAATTGGCGCGAAGCGTGAATGTGTTGGTGCCGAACATCGACATCAGCACGGTGGGGATAGTGGTGGTGGCGGTGCCGCTGATCACGCCGCTGCCGGCATCGGTGGGGGTAAAGGTGGTGCTCGTTGCGGCGACCGCCTGGCTCTGGAAGTTGAACGTGAACATCCGCTGGGCCTTGCCCTGTTCGGTTGTGCCCCAGGTGCCCGATTTGGCCTGTGCGCGGCGGCCGGCCAGCACGCCGGCATCGCACGCCGCCTGAAGGCTGGCCTGTGTCATGTAAGCGCGGCTCATATCGACGCCGCCGCCGACCAGAATCAGCACCGGCGGAATGCACGCGGCTGCGATCGCCAGCACGTTGCCGCCGCGATCTTGGCGCAGTCTGCCGAGTATCGACGAGGTGCCGGCGTAAACGGAGCGCCGCTTGTGGTTAACCATAATGCCTGCCGCCCAGAGGAGGATCCGGCCAGACTTTACCCTTTAGGCGGTTAACAGATGGTTCCTAGCCGGCGCGATAAACCTCGGCAGCGCTTCAGGCGGTTATCGGCGGAACCAGCTTAGCGGACCCGCGGGCCGCCGAACGGCAGTGGCGGAGGGGTGCGGCGGGCACCACGGGGCAGCTGCGCCTGATAGGCCCGCCCGCAATGATCGACGCAATACGGGAAACCAGGGTTTACCTTTTCACCACAGAAATGGAAATTAGGCTCGCCAGGGTGGCCCATCGGCCAGCGGCAGATCCGGTCATTGAGATCGAGCAGCGAGGTCTTGCCCGAAATTTCCGGGCTCGGCTTGGCCGGAACAAGCCGGCGCGGCGGTGCCGGCGGGATCGGGGCCTGCTGGTCGCCCGGTCCTTGACGCAGGAAACCGCCCGGGCCGACCGAAACGATCCGCGGAGGCACATCGCTGACCGGCGCGGCAGGGGCATCGGGTTCGGCAGAAACGGGGGGCGCCGGGCGAGCCGAGGCGGGGATAACGGCAGGGGCCGGCCGCGCAGCGACCGGTGCGGGGCGCGCGGGTGCGGCTTCGGGGCGCGCCGGCTTGGGGGCGGCCGGAGCCGGGGCGGCGTCCTGCTTCTCGTTCGGCTTGACCGGGGAAGGGCGGGCCTTGAGGCCAAGGCGATGCGCCTTGCCGATCACCGCATTGCGGCTGACCCCGCCGAGTTCATCGGCGATCTGGCTGGCGGTGGCGCCGCCTTCCCACATCTTGGTCAGCTTCTCGATGCGTTCGTCGGTCCAGCTCATGCGTATCCGTTCCTTCTATCCGGTGCCTTGCAACCGGCGGCGCTTGCCTTGCGCCTTGCCTGCCGATAGGCGCGAGGCGATGGCCGATCAACCCCAGCTCGAACCACACCTGCCCGGAGCAGGCACGCCTGCGCCGATCAACGCGTGGGCGGGCCAGCGCCACGCCTTTCCCGAACAAGGGGTGCCCGTGATCCACCGGATTAACCGGCTGGGGCTGTGGACCCTTTATATCAAGGAGGTGCGCCGCTTTTTCAAGGTGCAGACCCAGACGATCTGGGCTCCCGCGGTGACGACGCTGCTCTATCTGATGATCTTCACGGTCGCGCTCGGCGGCGGCAACAAGCAGGTGCTGGGGGTTTCCTTCGCCACTTTCGTTGCGCCGGGGCTGATCGCGATGGGGATGATGAACAACGCTTTCGCCAACGCCAGCTTCAGCTTCCTCGCGGGGAAGATCCAAGGCACGATCATCGATTATCTGATGCCGCCCTTGTCCGAGCTGGAACTGATGATCGCGCTGATCGGTGCGGCAGTGACCCGCGCGGTGCTGGTCGGGCTGGCGCTGCTGGGCGCGATCCTGCTGTGGCCCGACGTGCATCTGGGCATGCCCCATCTGTGGGCGATCGTTTGGTTCGGCCTGATGGGTTCGATCCTGCTCGCGCTCATCGGGCTGCTGACCTCGATCTGGGCGGACAAGTTCGATCACAACGCGGCGATCACCAACTTCATCATCACGCCGCTGACGATGCTTTCGGGTACGTTCTACGTGATCGACAATCTGGCCCCGGCCTTCCGGGCGGTCAGCCGCGCCAATCCGTTCTTTTACGTGATCTCAGGCTTCCGCTTCGGTTTTCTGGGCCAGAGCGACATCGGCGATACCAACGCCGCGGTGATTGCCGGCGCGGTTGCGCTGGGGTTGATCAATCTCGTGTTGGGTGTGGTAACTTACGCGCTGCTGCGATCGGGCTGGAAGCTGAAAGGCTGACGCGGGCCGAGAAGCTGGGCGAGCCTAGTGCGTCAGCCCGCGGCGCAGGCGATAGCGCCCAGCCTTGAATTCCTCGAACAGCTGCTCGACCGAAGGGTGCTCCACCGGCCCGCCAACGCCGTCTGACACCAGGTTCTGCTGGCTGACATAAGCGACGTAGGCATTCTCACCGTTTTCGGCGAGCAGGTGGTAATACGGCTGTTCGCGGTGCGGGCGGATATCGGCCGGGATCGCTTCGTACCATTCTTCGGAATTGGCGAAGACCGGATCGATATCGAAGACCACGCCGCGAAAATCGAACAGCTTGTGCCGGACGACATCGCCGATGCCGAATCGGGCATGCGAATGGCGCGGGGTGTCAACCAACCGCCCGGCCTGCGTGGAGAAGAAACTGGAGCGCTCGATCCGGTTCATGCCGCCAATATAGGTTTGTGCGGATGCGAAACAACCCGGCATTTCGGACCATCCCCGGATTTCACGGCGGGCGGGGAAACGGGGGCTTGGCAAGCTGACGGCCTTCCGCTAACCGCGCGGCTCTTCGACCGAACGGCCTCTGTTGGGCCGCTCTTTCAAGTGCCTCGCGGAGAGGTGGCAGAGTGGTCGAATGCACCGCACTCGAAATGCGGCATACGGGCAACCGTATCGAGGGTTCGAATCCCTCCCTCTCCGCCAAGGTCCTGTTTTCCCCGGTTCCTCACCAGCCCAAGGGCACGGCAAAAGTAGCGGAAATGAGCCGTTACTGCGTTCCTAGCTGAACCTTGCCGTTCCCACGCAACCGCGCTACAGTGTGGGAAATTGTGTGGGAGCAAATCGGCATGGGCAAGTTGACGGCAACCGGCTTGAAGGCGACGCTGCAAGCGAAGGCACCGGGGCGCTATGGCGATGGCGACGGGTTGGCGCTGTTAATCGGGCGCACCGGGGCCGCCAGTTGGGTGGTCCGGGTGCAGAAAGATGGCAAGCGCCGTGATATCGGCGTGGGCAGCGCGGGCAAGGTTCCGCTCAAACTGGCGCGCGAACGTTCGGCGCTGGTCCGGTCGCAGGTGGAAGCGGGGATCGATCCGGTTGCCGAGCGGCGCAAGGCGGCGGGTGTTCCCACATTCCGCGAGGCGGCGGCAATCGTTCATGCCGAACACAAGGTCGGTTGGAAGAACGGCAAGCACCGCGACCAATGGCTGGCGACGCTTGATGCCTATGCCTTCCCGGCGTTCGGTGACGTTGCCGTATCGCTGGTCGGTGCGCCAGCCGTGCGCGACGTGCTCGCATCGATCTGGCTAACCAAGCCGGAGACTGCCCGGCGACTGCGCCAGCGCATCCGCACGGTGATCGATTGGGCGGTTGCCAAGGGCTATCGCGAAACCTCGCTCGCCATGCCGGTGATCGACAAGGCGCTCCCCAAGCAACGCGGCAAGGCCGAGCACCATCCATCGCTGCCCCATGCCGAAGCGCCGGTGTTCATGGCCGATCTGCGCAACAGCGAGACGGTTGCCCGGCTGGCACTGGAAGCCCTTATCCTGACTGCCGTGCGCAGCGGCGATGTTCGCGGCATGAAGTGGAGCGAGGTCGATCTGGACGAAGGGCTATGGCGCATTACGGTGGAGGATGGTCGGGGCAAGAACGGGCGGGTGCACGTGGTGCCCCTGTCGCCGGAACTGATGGACGTTCTCGAACGGGCGCGCGTCCACAAGCGCGGTGACACAGACCTTGTGTTCCCCGGCACGAAGCGCGGGCAGACGCTTAGCGATATGACGCTTTCCAAGGTGGTGAAGTCGATGCACGCGGCAGAGGTTAAGGCGGGCCGGGCGGGCTATATGGACCCGGAGCAAGGCCGGGTGGCGGTGCCGCACGGGTTCCGTTCTACATTCGCCGATTGGGTGAACGAGCAAACCAATTTCCCGCGTGAAGTGCGCGAGGCCGCACTGGCGCACGTGAACCAGAACAAAGCGGAGGTTGCCTATTCCCGGACGGACTATCTGGAAAAGCGCCGCCCGTTGATGGACGCATGGGCAGCCTATTGCGTGGGAGCGAGCGGCGGTAACGTCGTTTGGATGTCAAAGTGATAGAGCCACCGCCAACCTATGAAAACGACCCGGAATTTACGGATGAGGAACGCGACCGGTTCAAGTGGAGGTTGGAAGCACTAATGAATGGCGTCCTGCGGATACGGAGAATGGCCGAACAGGAATATACGCCAGAAATCATTGGCCGGAATAGGTTAAGTCTCGTCGCGCAGGCAGCCAACTTAATAGGCGATATTTGCGGTGACTGGGTTAAGGTGAGCGAGAATGATGCCGAAGGTCCACTAGAGTATGCAGCATTGACGCTGAGAATTTGGCAACCGGCGATTGCGATGCATGACGAAAACGATTACTTCTGGGATCGACTAATAATGGAAATTAGTCGGCTTCCATTCGGCGATGAACCAGAGTTGTTGCGCCCCGCCGCCCGCGCACGCGGCGCTCATGCAAAACCTGCAGGACTTGCCGTTAATCGCGCAGCTGCCTTGGGGTGGGCCGCTTATCTCAAAGCGCGCGGAATCAAGCCAGTTGTCTACCACTTCCAAATATCGGCTGCCTTTGGGACCGACTGGGATGCGATCAGAAAATGGCGGGGGCTAATAGCCAATGTCTTCGGACAGGATATGGTTGCAAGGTATATTTCATATGGGACTGACGGCATCGGATATCCGCCTACAGATGCCAGTTACTACAGAGAGTTGATCCGGGACGGCGAGTGGTTTCGCGACGTCGCTGGCCTCGCTCCGATGTCCGATGCCCTAATGGAAGAACTGCGAGCAGGAAAAGGTCCGTCCTAACATTTCCGGAAATTGTCCGTTCGTCATTGTCCCTTTTTGTTCCGCTCGGATGCGCATAAGTTCCTTGGGTGCCCAGCGCGATTGCTGGGTTCCGCGCCGTCCGACGCATCGGGCAAGCAACAGGGACTAGATCAATGGTCGATATTCAAGAAATGCTGAGCGTGGCGGACTTTTGCCTCCGCTATTCCATCGGCAAGACAAGCCTCTATCGCGAGGCCGCCAAGCCCGGCAGCCTTCTGAAACTGCGTAAATACGGAACCGCCACGCGTATTGCCCGGCGCGATGCCGAGGCATGGGCCGCCAGCCTGCCGGTGATCGACAAGGGGGCAGCACAATGACCGCGCCCTTTGATCCAATCAGGGCCGCCTATCGCCGGTCCGTCCCCGCAATGGAAAACCCCCCGGTCGCGGCAACGACCGAGGGGATGCACATCAGCTTGGGAGTAAATGCAAGAGCACCTTACCTGTCGGGCGCAATCCCGGCAACAGCCTCTGTAAGGCCGCCTGAAGGGCAGCAACGGCGAAAGGGGCGCAAGCGCCGCCTAATCACGTTCTGCGACTCCACGGGCCGCGTATGGGGCTTTGATGGCAAGCGGGGTCGGGTGCTCGCCATGCTGGCGACAATGGGCCAGGGTGGCCGCGCAACCGGGCTGGTTGCGGGCAGCAGCAAGTTCGGCGGGATCGCCGTGCAACTTGCGGCGCTCGTGGGGCTAATTCCGACGCTGGGCGGAGCGGCATTGGCACTGCTGCTGCCAACGGCCGTGTCCGTGCTGACGCTGGCTTATACAGGCCGGGAAACCACCGCGAGCAAGTTGGCGAAGGCTGAAGAACCGACTGACGGGACATAAAGCGCTTGGTCCTGCCGTTCGCGGGAGTAGTTTCCACGATGGTGTTGACGGAATGACCGGACCCGCCTAGTTTCTCCACTGTTAAAGGCCGCGCGAAGGCCAAATCTGAAACTAATTGCCTGACCCGGCCTAACCGGGCGATTTACGGGAGAAGACGAGTGAGTGAGCGGCTCGCAGGTAAAGTCGCGGTGGTGACGGGTGCCGGATCGGGAATGGGGCGGGCGATGGCGCAGCTGTTTGCCGCCCAGGGCGCGCGGGTCGTCGCAGCGGATGTTTCGGGCGCCGAGGTCGAAACTGCGGCGCTGGCCGGGGCGAACTGCATTTCCTGTCGCTGCGACGTATCGCAGTCCGCCGATGTGCGCGCAATGTTCGATCTGGCGGTGGAGCGGTTCGGGCGGCTGGATGTGCTGTGCAACAATGCCGGCATTCAGGGCGGCCTGGCGAAGACCGCCGACTGCAGCGAAGAGGATTTCGATCGCACCATCGCGGTGAACCTCAAGGGCGTTTTCCTCGGGATGAAGTATGCCATCCCGCTGATGCTCAGGACCGGCGGCGGATCGATCATCAACACCTCGTCGATGGCGGCGCTGGTCGCCTTTCCCGAGATGCCGGCCTATTGCGCCGCCAAGGGCGGGGTGTCGATGATCACCAAGCTGACCGCTGCGGAATATGCGGCCGAGGGGATCCGCGTGAACGCGATCCTGCCCGGGGCGATCAAGACCGGGATGACCGATGCGCTGCCCGCCGATTATCTGGCGGGCGCCATCGCCGGGACCCCGCTGGGCCGGATCGGCACGGGTGACGAAATCGCCAATCTGGCACTCTTCCTGGCGAGCGACGAATCCTCGTTCATCACCGGAACGCTCACTCCGATCGATGGCGGATACACGCTTTTCTAGGCCTGCGGCGTCTCTGCCACAGGTGCAAAGGTAACCGCGGCCATCCATCAACGGGTATGTTGACATTGGGCCCGGCGGCAGTAAACGTTCGAGCAACAGCCGATTAAACGGTCAGCTTTGGGGAGGATAGAGGATGTCCGGTTCGATCAAGTACAACTGCGCCAAGGCGCTTGCCGCGGGCCTGCTGGCCAGCACCGCGTTTGTCGCAGTCACGCCGGCTTTTGCGCAGGCCTCGCCGCCGCAGACGGCGACAACCGGCGAAAACGCCACGAACAACAATGGCCTTGGCGACATCATCGTTACCGCCACCAAGCGCAGCGAGAACCTGCAGGACGTGCCGATCTCGATCTCGGCGATCGGTACTGAACAGCTGGCTTCGCGCGGGGTGACCAACTCCAACGATCTTGGTCAGGTCGTGCCCAACCTGCAGGTCAGCTCGCAGTACGGCGAAACTTCGCCGAACTTCTCGCTGCGCGGCGTGGGCGTGACCAACGAGTTCGCGGCCAACACCGCCTCGCCGATCGGCGTGTATGTGGACGAAGTCAGCCAGACCTTCCGTTACACCCACGGGCTTCAGCTTTACGATCTGGACCGGGTCGAAGTGGTGCGCGGGCCGCAGGGCACGCTGTTCGGCCGCAACACCACCGGCGGCGCGATCAGCATCTTCACCCGCCAGCCCACGCTAAGCGGTGCCAACGGTTATATTACCACCGGCTACAGCAATTATGATCGCTACAAGGTTCAGGGCGCGGCCGAAGTCACGCTGGTCGATGACAAAGTCGGTCTGCGCGTCGCGTTCAACCGTGGGCAGGGCGATGGCTACTTCAAGGAGCCGAACCCCGCGTTCAAGGAGCGCTCCTACGGTTCGCTCGATACCGTCGGGGTGCGCGCTTCGCTGCGGATCAAGCCTTCGGACAACCTCGATATCAAGATCACCGGGTATTACTCCAAGGACGATCCGGTCGGCTACCCGCTGCACTACATCGGGCTGGTCGGCGCGGATGCCAACGGCAACGGCGGCACCGATTTCTTCGGCAGCAGCCGGGCCGGGCTGAGCTACGATCAAGTCTCGCTCGACAAGGGCGGCCACTTCAAGACCGAGGTTGGCGGCGGATCGCTCAACATCAACTACAAGCTGGATGACCACTGGTCGATCACCTCGGTCACTGGTTATTCGGACTCGAAGTACAGCCTCGACATCGACAACGATGCCACGCCGAATGACGTCTATTTCATCCTCTACCGCTCAAGCGGCAAGGATTTCAGCCAGGACTTCCGTGTCAACTACGATAGCGACAAGCTCTCGGGCTTGCTGGGCATCTACTACGGCAGCGACAAGATCGATTCGAACAACTACGTTCTGGCCTACAATGTCATTCCCGATGCCCCAGCGGATCTGCCGCCGGCAGAATGGAATCCCGGTGTCACGAACTCGTTCAACGTCGCGTTTGGCTATAAGCAGAAGCGCACCACCTTCGCAGTCTACAGCGAAGAAACGCTGCACATTACCGACAAGCTCGATCTGACTGCGGGCATTCGTTACACCAAGGATCACGTTGACTTCCTCAACGCCTATTCAACCCCGGTGACCGATTTCCCGGGAACGCCGCTGTTTGACCTCTACAAGGGTCTCAACATCAAAAACAGCTACGACAACTGGTCGGGCCGGGCGATCCTCAACTACGCCTGGACGGACAAGATCAAGACCTACCTCAGCTACAGCCGCGGTTTCCGTTCGGCGACCTACAACGGCTTTGGCTTCATCAGTTCGTCCGCGGTCTACTTCGTCCCGCCGGAACGGCTCGATTCGCTCGAATTCGGCTTCAAGACCCGCTTCTTCGATGATCGCCTGCAGCTGAACGGCGCGTTCTTCCACTATGATTACAAGAAGCAGCAGGTGCAGGAAGTCATCGGCGGGGTCGCCTTCCTCCGCAGTCTCGATGCCCGGGTGAACGGCGCAGAGCTTGAACTGCTGGCCAGGCCGATCCGGGCGCTGACCTTGCGCGGTTCGGTCGGCTATCTCGACACGAAGTACAAGGGCAACCAGATTCTCAGCGGCGTCGATGTCGGCGGCAACGAGATTCCGTTCGCTTCGAAGTGGACGGCCAGCTTTGGCGGAGACTTGACCGTTGCCGAGATTGGCACTGGCAAGGTCGTCGCCAGCGCCGAAGTCGCGTACAAGAGCAGTTTCTGGTACGATGCGTTCAACGACAACCTGCGCCCGAACCCCACCCGGCTCTACGGGCCCAATCCCACCGGCCGCACTGAACTGGTTGGTTCCAAAGGATATGCGCTCGTCAACGGTCGCCTGAGCTACTCGAACGAGCTGTTCTCGATCGCTGTCTGGGGCAAGAACATCACCAACAAGAAGTACTACCCCTTCGGCTATGACACGGCGGGCGCTTTCGGCACCGTGCTGCTGACGCCGGGCACGCCGCGTACCTACGGGGTGGAAGCTACGGTCAAGTTCTGATCGAGATCGATCGGCCGTCCCTTCGGGTAGCCGGTCGCATCAAGTCACTGCAGGGCCCCGGATCAACTCCGGGGCCTTGTTGTGTCTGGGCTCAAGCCCCGCTCAGTCTGAGCCTGACGAAGCAAGTTGGCGTAATGCATGAGGCCGCACCCTTCGACAGGCTCAGGTGAGCGGATTTGGATCGGCGCAGCCTGCCGTCAAACCGTCAGTATCACCGATCCGCCATTGGAACTGAGCCCGAGCACGGCGGTCATCCCGATCCGGGCATTGGGCACCTGATGGCCCTCGGCCGTCCCGCGCAACTGCCAGCTGACTTCGCAGATCTGCAGTACGGCCTGCGCGGTGGTTGCTTCGCCGAACGAGAGGAAGCCCCCGCTTGGATTGAGCGCGACCGCGCTGCCGCCGATATCGAACGCTCCGCTCGCCAGCAATCCATCGGCCTCGCCGGGCTCGCAGAAGCCCAGCAGTTCGGGCCAGGCAAGGATATGCCACGCAGTGTTGTCGGCCAGTTCCAGCACGTCCACGTCCTCGGGGCCGATCCCGGCCATGGCGCAGGCGCGTTCGGCTGCGGTAACGACTTCGCTGGTGCTGGAAATTCCGGGCCGCACGCTGCCGGACACGGTCGGGATGCGGCGTCCGGGATCACCGAAGCTACCGGTCGCGGTGGCGCAACCCGCGACTTGCACCAGCTTCGCGCCCGAGCGGCGGGCAAACGCCTCCGTCCCCAGAATCACCGCCGCCGCCCCGTCGCTGACCGGGCAGATTTCGAGCAAGTGCAGCGGATCAGCAACCATCGGTGAGCCGAGCACTTCCTCAAGACCGGTTTCTTTGCGGAACCGGGCGAGCCGATTACCTTGGGCGTTGCGCCGCATCAGCATTGCCGCACGGGCATACGTCTCGTCAGTGGTGCCGAAATCGTGTTTACGCCGCTGCGCTTCCATCGCCCAGAAGGCGGGGTTGGTCGCTCCCATGGTGACCCAGCGCAGATAATCGTGGTCGGTCGGATCATCCTGACTGCCGGGCGGGCGCGGGATGAACCCGCGCGGCATCTGCTCCGCGCCGAGCGCCGCGACAACATCGTATTGCCCGCTGGCGATCATCGCATAAGCGGTCGAGAACGCGATCGCCCCGGCCGCGCAGGCCCCGCCGACGTTGATGCATGCCATGCCCTGATCGGCCGCCGCCTGCGCCACCTCGTTGGCGTGGAGGCCCCAGCCCATTCCGCCCTGAAACCGCGAACTGGCGGCGACTAACCCCTGAACATCGGGCCAGCCCAGCGCGGCTTCGCCCAGCGCCGCGTTCATGGCGTCGAGTGCCATCTGCAGCTGGGTCGTTTCCGGCCACTTGCCCCACGGGTGCGCGCCGGCGCCAAGCACATAGACCGGCCGGCTCATGCTGCCTGCTCCCCGCCAAGCGGGGCGAACTTGTAGGTCAGCACCTCGCCGCGCTCGGCGTCAAGGTAGAGCGGTTCGATCACCAGCCGCAGCGCCATGCCGATCCGGATTTCATCGAGCGGTACCCCGGTCAGCATCCCCATCACCTGAAGTCCTTCGCCCAGATCGACGACACCGAGCGCATAAGGCGCCCAGTCATCCATCCGGAACAGCGGCGGCGGCTGATAGTGCTGGATGGTGTAGCTGTAGAGCGTGCCGGTGTTGGGCAGCGCGGCAGGCTCGACCTGCTTGTCGCGGCAGGCCGGGTTGCGGCAGCTGATCGCGCGGGGGAAATAGTGCGTGCCGCACGATGCGCAGCGCGTGCCGGTCAGCCGCGCCTCGCCCGCGACCAATGCGAACAGGCCATCGACGACGGGAACTGCCACGCTCGCCCCGGTCACAGCGAGAGGATGTCGCGGGTTTCGCGGAAGTAGTGCGTGCCGTTGACGACGTCGACCACGCTGACTTCGTGGCGCACGTAGCGGCGGCCGCGCTTTTCGTACTTGTCGATCGCGCGGGTGGTGATCCGCACCGTCGCGCCGACCGGGATCGGCGCGAGGATTTC
>CANGQZ010000012.1 GCA_947455865.1 Sphingomonadaceae bacterium | reverse complement strand
CGCCATAGCCTGTAACCTCGGGAAAAACGGAAGCTTCACGCCTTCGGCGGCTTCCGTTTTTCCCGAGGTTACAGGCTACACACCGAGTCTGTGGCTGAAGCCAGTATCCGACTGAAGTCGGAGGGGTTCCTCCCTAGCAGAGGACTCTGAATTTGGCTAATTCTGTCTGCGCAATTGGGCGGTTTAGGGTGACACATGTGTCACCCTGCGCGCATCCTCAGCCGATTCGCCGCGCCGCCTCAGCCGGCAGTCACATCCGCCACCGCGGCGATGAACCGGTCGATGTTGCCCATCGTCAGCCCGGCCACGTTGATCCGGCCCGAGCCCGCCATGTAGACGGCGTGCTTCTCGCGCATCGCCAGCACTTGCTCGGGGCTCAGCGGCACGATCGAGAACAGGCCGTTCTGCCCGCCCATCGGGGTGAGGTCGACCGCTCCGGCATGGCCTGCCTCCGCCAGCTTCGCGCGCACCTGGCGCATCCGCTCGCGCATCGTGTCGAGCTCGGCCAGCCAGTCGGCCACCAGCGCGGGCTCTTCCAGCACCAGCCGCACCGCCGCCGCGCCGTGATCGGGCGGCATCGACCACGATGCGCGGGCCAGCGCATGGCCGTTGGAGAGCGCCGCACCAAGCTGATCGGGACGCTCCATCATCACATACACCGCGCCCACCCGGTCACGGTAAAGCCCGAAGTTCTTGTCGCAGCTATAGGCCACCAGCGCCTCGGGGACTTCGGCGAGCACGCGGCGGGCGCCATAGGCATCGGCTTCCATGCCATGGCCAAGGCCCTGATAGGCCAGATCGATGATCGGCAGCAGGCCCTTGGCCGCCAGCAGCGGCGCGATCTCGTCCCACTGTTCGGGGCTGTAATCGATCCCGCTGGGGTTGTGGCAGCAGCCGTGGAGCAGCACCGCATCGCCCGGCGCGGCCTGCCCCAGCGCAAAGCGGAGCGAATCCATGTCGACCCGCCCGGCATTGGTGGCGTGGACGAAGCCCTTCAGCTCGATCCCCAGATCGGCGACGATCTGCGCGTGGTTGGGCCAGCTCGGCGTGCCCATCCACACCCGGGCCGCCCCGGCGCGCTTCGCCAGCGCGAGGGCGAGGCGCACCGCACCGGTGCCGCCGGGGGTCTGCATCCCCTCGATCCGCCCGCCCAGCGTCGGATCACTCGCGCCGAAGATATAGGGCATCAGCGCATGGACGAAGCCCATGTCGCCTTCCGGCCCGAGATAGGCCTTGGAATCCTGCGTTTCGAGCAGCTTGCGCTCGGCCGCCTTGATCGCGGCGAACACCGGGGTGGCGCCGCTGTCAGTGCGGTAAACGCCCACGCCAAGGTCGATCTTGTCGGCGCGCGGGTCGGCATTGTGGAGCTTGATCAGCGCCAGAAGCGCGTCAGCGGGCTGCTGGGGAAGGGTGTCGAGCATGGTCTGGGCCTTTGCCCCCGGACGCCCGCCGGTGCAAGAGGGAGCGCGAAGCTGGCCGCTGTCATCTTACGGTCGTGATTCGCTGGCAGGCGATGTGACCATGGAAGACGATAACTATCTGGTGCCTGACCGCGACTGCGGCGGCTGCATGGTCTGCTGCATCGAACCGGCGATCCACGATCCCGCGCTCGAAAAGCCGGCGGGGGTCGCCTGCGTCAATTGCGTTGGCAACGCCTGCGCCATTTACCCGGTGCGCCCGAAGGTCTGCCGCGACTATTTCTGCATGTGGCGGCGCCTGCCCTTCCTCGATGCCGAATGGCGGCCAGACCTCTCCGGTGTGATGATCACCGAGGCCGCCGACGCCAGCGGCACGCCGAACAACTTCGCGGTCGAACTGATCATCACCGGCCCGCATGACCTGATCGAGACCGAACGTTTCGCCGGCCTCGTCGCCGGGTTCCTCGCCAGCGGTACCGGCGCGTTCCTCAATATTCCCGGCGCTCCGGGCGAACCCGCCCGCCAGACCCGGCTGCAGGACTGGGTGTTCCCCGCGGTCGAAGCTCGCAATCTTGCGGGGGTGATCGCTGGCATCCGCGAATGCTACAAGGCCACCATTACCGCCGAATTCACCCCGCCGGCACCGGACGCGGCATGATCCGGCGGCTCGCCGCCGCCGCCGCGCTGGCGCTGCTCGCCGCCGCTGCACCACTGCCGCTCGCCGCCCGGCCCGCGCCCGCCGCGCATGCCGGCGCCCATCAGCGGTTCATCCTGCTCGAAGGCGGGCGCAATTTCCGCGATGTCGGAGGCTGGCGTACCGCCGGCGGGCAAACCGTGCGCTGGGGCCGGCTCTATCGTTCGGGCTCGCTCGGCCGGCTGACCCCGGTGGGCGAAGCGCGGCTCGAACGGCTCGGCATCACCGCGATCGTCGATCTGCGCTCAAGCGAGGAACGCGCCGGTGATACCAACACCCGCCTCGCCGCCGCAGGCATGGGCTACTGGACGCGGGATTATGCTTTCGCCAGCTCGGACGTCATCGGCCGGCTGCGCGATCCCGCAAACCATTCCGCCGCCGCTGTCCGCACGATCATGCGCGATGCCTACCGCGCCTTCCCCCGCGAACAGGCCCCGTCGTACCGCGAACTGTTCGCCCGTCTCGCTGCTGGCAAGGGCCCGGTGGTGGTCAATTGTTCAGCCGGCAAGGACCGCACCGGGCTTGCCACCGCGCTCGTCTTGACCGCGCTCGGCGTTCCTTACAGCACCGTCCGCCACGATTTCCTGCTCAGCAATGGCGCGCCCGGCATGGCCTCGCTCGGTGCGGCGATGAACGGCCTGCTGCCGTCCGCCGCGCTCCCGCCGTTGCTGGGGGTAGAGCCAGCCTATCTCGATGCGGCCTTCGCCCAGATCCGCCGCGATTACGGTTCGGTCGATGCCTATCTGGCCGGCGAACTCGGGGTGGACGATCATGTTCGCCGCCAGCTGCGGGAAAACCTCCTGCGCTGAACCGTCAGAACGGCAGCCACTTCGCCTTGTGCGAGAATTTCATGTAGCCGGCATTGACCCCCAACCGCAGCCCCACGCCCATCCGCACCGGGATCAGCACCACGTTGCCGCGCCTCAGGTAGCTCACGTGGAACCCGCCGACGAGATAGGCCTGCCCCTCGCCCGCGCCGAAGCGGTGGTACAGATCCTCGGTGTCGTAGAGGTTGTAGACCAGGACGAAGGCATTGCCCGTGTTGGCCCCGGCGTCGAACCCGATCGAGGGTCCGGTCCAATACACCGGCTTCTGCCCTTCGACCTTGTGATAGAGCGTGCCCGAACCATAGCGCAGCCCGATGATGATCGCTCCGCCGCCCTCGCGCCCGACGATATAGCCGTTGGGCTCGCCCTGCTTGCCCAGAATATCTTTGATCATGTCGGCCAGCCCGTGCGCACCCTTGCCGAACACGCCTTCGGCCGCGCCGATCAGGTCGTCCTGATGATAAGTCGCTCCCTGCTGGCCCGCCTTCACCGAATTGCCGGCGGCCTGCCCGGCAGCGGCCGCAGGATCGGCCGCGGTGACCGCCGGCGCGCCGGGCTCCTGCTGGGCGACCGGCGCCGCACTCAGCGTGGGGGTTGGCGCGACCGCCGTGGTTGCCCCCGGCGCGGCCTGCTGGGCTTGCGGCACGAGATCGCCATCGATCGCGGCATCGGGATCGACCGGGCGAACTTGCGCCTGCGCCGCGCCAGCGCCAAGGACCAACACCGCCCCGGCAAGCGCGGCAAACGTGCCCCGCACCATTCTGCCAACCGCTCCGCGCATCATCGGCCTGTTCCCCTCGCTCATCCGGATCCAACAGAATCCAACCCTCCCCCCCGCGCAATGAACTGGCGATGAGCCGAGTCGGTTTTGCGCCCGGGCGAGCAAAAGGCGCGGGTCGCGGCGCGAGATCGGCCGCACAACACCGCACGAATTTCGCCCCGCGCGCCCCTTGCCGCCCCACCGGACCAACGCTATAGCGCGCCTTCGCCGCTGCGATCCGGAGACGTGGGTGAGTGGCTGAAACCAACGGTTTGCTAAACCGTCGTACTGGTAAATCCGGTACCGAGGGTTCGAATCCCTCCGTCTCCGCCAACGCACCGAGTTGCGAAACAAACTGTCTCTCCCGGCCGTGGTCAGTGGGCATGTCTTCTTAAAAAACTTTGAATTTGCGTCGTTTTTTGGCGGAATGGCTATCCACTGCAGCTTAGCCACTTACGGGCCGTTAGTTGGAAAAACCGCCCGCCTACCGAGAGCGTCACGAACTCTATCACCTGTCCAACAGCCTAAAGCCCCAGAAATCTCACATTTTCACTGACCGAACCCGTTCGTTCGAGGTTCGGTCGAAATGATGTTCTCGCTGTCTGCGAAGACCTACGCCACTGGCGTAGTTCGGATCAAAAATGGCAGGCAGCGATGAATCACCAGGGAAAGCCCAGAAAAGAGCTGAATGTCACAGTCACCTTCCTCAAGGCAGACAACACAAGCGCCAGCCGGCATCTTGGGAAATTACCATCGGTCGACGTGACGGCGATAAGGCAAAGGAACGGGTTATCACAGAGAGACTTCGCCGCCAGCATTGGGGTACCGGAAGGCACGCTTGTAAACTGGGAACAAGGTCGCCGGCAGCCGTCTGGACCGGCCAAGGTGCTACTCGCCTTGCTGGCGAAGAAGCCCAATCTCGTGATGGAGCTTTATCCTGCGGCACCGCCGAGGGTCAGATGGGCGCCGGGACGTCCAGATCCCAACACCATGACCGCAGAGGAAAGGTTGGCTGAGGTCGAGGAGATCTTGTCTGCAGGCATCAAGAGGATGCAAGATTCTCCTGCTAACGAGTAAGGCAGCCGTCCTACCTCCGCTTCGCAGAAAAGCGGTAGGCGTGCATCCATGTCGTGTCGGCTTCTGGCGCATTCACAAAGCTCAGCATACGGCTGAGACTGAGTGGAATTGAGAACTGTAAGTTTTCTGTACTCGGCCGTCCTTTGGCCTAGACCGGCTTGCGCTCTGCAGCGATATAGGCAGCAAGCCCCAGAAGCATGAACCCAATTGCCTTATCGAGCAGACGGCTGGCGCCGGACTGCTTCGTGAGCCAAGCGGAGAAACGCCCAGATGCTAGAACGATCGGCAGTTCCACCGCTATCATGATTGCCACGATGATCAGGCCCAAAACCAGCATCTGCGACCAGACCGGACCAGCGCCATTCGATACAAACTGCGGCACGAAGGAAAGCGTGAACAGCGCGGCTTTTGGATTGAACAGATTGGTGATCACTCCCTGCCGGTAGACCTTCCAGACGGCCTTTTCCCCTGAGGGCGAGATTTCGAAGACAGACGAGCGGGATCGTAAGAACCTGATCCCGAGATAGGCAAGGTAAGCGGCGCCGCATAGGCGGACCACATCATATGCCGTTTGCGAGGTCTGGAGGATCGCAGAAATCCCGAAGGCAGCGGCAAGGATGTGCAGATAGGCTCCACTGGCCACCCCGAGCATCGCGGCCATGCCGGTTCGCACTCCGCCGCCGAGCGCATTGGCGGTCACGAACAACATGTCCGGACCGGGGATGATCATCAGCATGAACACCGCAGCCACGAAAATAGGCACCAGCGTGACATCGACCACAGCGCTATCCTTCCGCCACTACATGCGTCGTGGTGAGATCGAGCAGGACCTTGCCCTCGTCGGACGTGACCTTGGTGCGCACTGTCGAAACGCGCCGCCCCTTCTTCACAAAGCGCGCCTGCGCATGGAGATGGCCTTCGCGGCAGTTCGCAAGCAGGTTTGCCGAAAGGGTGATCGCCAGCGGGAAGCCCTGCATGCCGGCGGTCGGGGTTCTGCCTTGCAAGGCGAGGGTTGTGGCGACCACGTCCGCGAACCAGATCATGGCCCCGGCGTGCACCGTTCCGAAAGGATTGAGAAGGCCTGCTTTCACGGCCATCGTGCCAATCGCCTCGTCCGGTGAAATATAGCTGGCTTCGAAGGCGAGATCGCCGTGAAAGCTGGTGGTCTGCGCGGTCATAGATCTGATATCCTGCGGGACAAGGCATCCAGTTGGTGATCGAGGTCGCGCTGCCCATCCGGCCCCAGTGCCTCGGCTATGCGGCGCTGCGCCTCAAGCCAGTATGGCTCCGCCTCACGGAGAAGCTCCCTGCCCCGTGGGGTGATCGACACGGATTTGGAGCGCCTGTCCGGCCCTTTACGCAGCAACACGAGCTCCCTCGATTGAAGGGCTGCAAGCGCTCGTGAGATCGATGTCGTGTCAGCCCCGAGCCCCGCCGCCAGTGCAGCGACTGTCATCGGCCCCTCGTTGCGCAAAGCCGATAGAAGGCTGAACTGGGTGATGCGTAATCCCGCGGGACGAACCGCTTCGTCATAGAGCTGTGTTATTGCCCGCGATAGCCGCCTGACGCGAAAGCAGGTACAGTCGAGTTCCATGCGTATACACTAGTGCATATGCATTCATCTGTCTACATTCGAAACGGCACCTTATCCGATTTGGGGTCGGAACCTGGACGGCCGATAGTTGCAGATCTCCGGGATTTTCTACCGTTCAGAGAGCGACTTTGGTCTGATGCGATAGGAGCAAACGTGTTTTAAATCATATATATATAACTGAAAGAGAGTTCGCCCGCGGGCTCTCGCCCACCGCCAACATCTCTTTGCAAACCAATGAGATGAGCCCTGCGGGGCCAGAAAACCCCTAGCCTCCGCGACGTTTTGCTGATGCCAACCAAACCTCAGAGACTGCCGGGCCGGCCAAATTCGGTCTCTGATCGGCTTTTGTCTCTTTTTACCCGAACCTATGCTGGAAAGGTCCGGTCGAAAAATATAGGTTTTACAGTATTTTGTGGATCAAACTCGGCTAAACTTTTTGGCGCGATCTCAGTAGGCGCCTTTCGTGCAGAACTCGAGGTGCGCATGCCGCAGCGTAGCTGGGACGTGTGCGAAAGGCTGAGATTGGGCCGATTTCGGAATGGCTACTTTAAGGCGGAGACGGCGAAATAGCTCCTGTTCGGTTGATGCTGGGCATCGCGGCTGCTTCCGACCACAATTCGCCATTCAGCGGAATTGATGCGAATGGCTTCTTCTCCCGAAACCAGCCGCTAGCTCGGCGCGTAACCGTTAGGCAGCATTGCGCACGTTCGCGGTGCTCCCTCAAAAGCCTGAATTGAAGATCGCATACAGACCGCAAAAATGGACGTGAAAGCAGATGCGCGCGGTTGCAGCCTCGATAGCGGCCGCACTTCCACTAGCACTTTGCAAAAGTGGACGAGCTCGGGCTTGTGGGGGACCTTGCCGGACGAGGCGCCCGGAGAGTGCCGGATGAAGAAGGATCGCTATGCTCTACCAACCCTTTGACCTTGGAGGTAAAGTTGCACCCGTGACCGAAGGGAACGGCGGCATCGGCCTAGGCATGGCGGAGGCGCTCGCGTAGGCAGGGTCGTCCGTGATCATCTGGGGAACGAATCCGGCAAAAAATGCTGCAGCGAAGAGTAGACTGGAGGAAGCCGGAGCGCGCATCGCCAGCGAAGCGACTTGCGAAACGCGCACAAGCTTGAGTTATCGTGTTTTTT
The DNA here is from genome assembly GCA_947455865.1 of Sphingomonadaceae bacterium. Lineage (GTDB taxonomy): Bacteria > Pseudomonadota > Alphaproteobacteria > Sphingomonadales > Sphingomonadaceae > Novosphingobium. The sequence goes on along the minus strand of CANGQZ010000012.1, from coordinate 23,883 downwards.
TTCAATGGACGATAAGAATGGCTGTGGTAAATCCCTAGGCTAAAGCTGGAAGGAAAGCGCGATGATCAAGCGAGCGATTTGTATACTTGGTGCGTCGGTTGCGGCCATGGCTTCGGTTCCGGCACTGGCTGATGAGCCGGGCGATGTGACAGTGGAAATCGTTGCTCCCGTTCCCGATGAAAAGGTTCTTCCTGATCCGTCCGATGCGATCCCGATGGATCCTGTTACCGATGAAATACCCAGCCGCGCAGGCGATGACGGCATCATCCAGCCCTACGAACGCAATATTGATGGCCCGGACGTGGCGGTTACAGATGAAATCCCGTCGCCCGAAATTTATCAAACATTTGGCGGCGCCGATTTTGGTGATCAAACTGCGGATCGCGCTGCGGATCAGGCAGCCGAGCGGGTCGAGACCGCTGCGGCGACAAAGCCGTTGGCTGAACCAGGCGCCTAATTGGCCTGACCCATTGGACGTGCATGGCCGGGGAGCGAAAGCTTCTCGGCCAGCATTTTTTGGTTTTCGCAGGAGGTAGTATGGCTTGCCGATTGCGCGTCGCGGCAGCGCGGGCGCAAGTAACAGCGCGCGGCCTTGCCCAAGGCGCGTGTGCCGGGCTGGCCTTGATCGGAGCGATTTCGGAGGCTCAAGCCGGCAGCCCCCCGCTCTTAGGGCTCACCCTCGGCGTCGGCGCGCAATACGATAGCAATGTGGTCATCGACGATGCCGATTCGAGCCGCCGCAATGGCGACGGGGGATTGCTAACGACCGGCACACTGAGCTTCGCGCCGGTGCAGACGCGCAAAACCAATGTGCGGGTCGCGTATAGTTTCGACGGCGTGACCAATTTCAAGCTGACGGATGTCAATCTTGCCATACACGGGGGTTCCCTCGCCTTGAGCCGCCGGATGGGCAAGGTCACGTTTGGCCTCGATTATCAGCTAAATCACATCGTGCTGGGGTCGCGCCCGTATCTGGACGTACACCTTGTTTCGCCGTCGCTGGCCTTGTTCGTTAAACCTCGGCTGTATGTGCGCGGGGCCTACTCCTACCAGTCCAAGAATTTTACGTCCGCAAACCGGCTCGATGCGCGCACCAGCCTGGTCTCGCTCGATGCCTATCGCTTTTTCGCCAAGCGTAAGGGCTACATCGCGCTGGGGGTGCGCGGCGATGACGAACGCGCCAGCGGTCCGGAATTCACCTATCGCGCGATCCAGGGCAGTGCCCGAGTGCAAATACCGCTGCGGATCTTCGGAACCGACGCAAAAGCGCGCGCCAGCGTCACCTATTCCGACCGCAGCTACACCAACGAAACCCGCTCAATCGGGGCGCGGCGCAGCGAACAGCGATCGACGATCAGCGCAGGCATCGATCTGCCGCTTGGCAAGCGCATGACACTCAGGCCGCTATACCGGTTTGTCGATCGCCGTTCCAATATCCCGGTCTTCAATTACCGCGCGCATTTCGCTTCGACGATGCTGGTCGTAAAGTTCTAGGGATTGTCGCAAAGCTCTCGGATCTGGCGATGAAGAAAACCGTGCTGCTATGCACCGCGCTTTTGGCGGCATGTCACGCGCCTACCGCGCCTACTGCGCCTCCTGCGGCGCTCGTACCCACTGAAATCGTGGCGGCAGCACCCGCGGCGGACTGGTCGCCAATCGCGCCGTCCGATCTGCTGGTGATGGACCTTGCGCCGGGTGCCGAGGGTGCGGCGCGGCGGGTGGTGATCCAGCTGCTGCCACCGCCGTTTTCGCGAGGGTGGATCGGCAATATCCGCACGCTCGCCGCCGCGAAGTGGTGGGACGGCACGAGCGTCAACCGCGTGCAGGATGGCTATGTCGTGCAATGGGGTGATCCCGACGACGAGGACAAGGTAAAGGCCAAGCCGTTGCCTGCGGGGCTGAAGGTGGTGCCAAAAACTTCCGCTTCGACGTAGTGTAGACCGCCGTCAGCGGCCTATGTCAGAGTTATCTTTGCCGCTTCACGAACGGCCGGTCTCGCCGTGATCGGTCTTTCCCATTAGACGTGGCGACAGGCAGGAATGTCCCAGAGCCGGTCCGCCGGGCCGGCAGGCGCCGGTGCTCAGAGTACTGCAGGTTTTGGACGGTCTTGGGGCCAATGGAACGACGGCGACTGGCGCGTGTTGGTGGACAGGTCGCTCAGTCGAATGCTGCCGAGTTCTGTTCGTTCCAAGGCAGTTCCGCCACCGTCGACATGTCCTTGAGCGACACCGCTGACTTCGGCGACAGCTGGGAGCATAGCCTCACTGTCAGCGATATAAGGGCTGGCGCCCCCGGCACAGCCTATCCCCGCTTCATCGCTGGAGAACGTGACTGCCCGCCCGAGGACTGTGGTGGTATTCCGGGCTTCTACGAGATGCTCGAAGCAAGGGTTGACCCTGAACATCCTGATCACGCTGAGATGGCCGAGTGGCTTGACGGCTATGATCCCGAGGAACTGGACGTATTCCCGATCGAGGTCGCCCTTGGCCGTATTGCCGCCCGCCGCAATGCAGCCGCAAAGCGTATCGTCAAGCCGGCAAACGGCTGACCGTGTCCTGCGTGCCGGGGCTACGCACTGACCGCCTTGGTCTTAATGCGCCATCCACTCATCAAGCTTTGACCATCGCCGGCGCCCCGCCTCATTTTTGACAGCGATCGCGATCGCTTTGCGTTGCCCCACCAGGATCACCAACTTCTTCCCCCGGGTAAGGCCGGTGTAGAGCAAGTTACGCTGCAACATGGCGTAGTGCTGGGTCATCACCGGGATCACGACGGCCGGGTATTCCGATCCCTGGCTCTTGTGGATCGTGGCGGCGTAGGCAGGTACGAGCGTGTCGAGTTCTCCGAACAGGTAGTTGACCTCGCGGCCGTCGAAATCGACGGTCAACTCGCCTTCGACGGTATCCACCGCCTGAATGTAGCCAATGTCACCGTTGAAGACGTCCTTGTCGTAGTCGTTCTCGATTTGCATCACCTTATCGCCGGGAGCGAAGGTCCAGCCAAATCGCTCAACCTTGGCCGCCGGGTTCGGGTTCAGCGCTGCCTGAAGCTCGATGTTGAGCGATCGCGCGCCAACGCCGCCGCGGTTCATCGGGCACAGCACCTGAATGTCGCGGATCGGATCAAGCCCAAACTTGCGCGGTATATGCTTGCCGACGAGATTGATTATCTTTGGCACAGCATCTTCGGGATCGTCTGCTGGGATGAAGTAGAAGTCGGTTTCGCCATCGGCCTTGCCCAGATTAGGAATTTGCCCCTGATTGATCTGGTGCGCGGTGGTGATGATCCGGCTTTGCGCGGCCTGCCTGAACACTTCGGTCAGCCGCACAACTGGCACGGTTCCAGAGCCAATGATATCGGCCAGGACCTGCCCCGGCCCGACTGATGGGAGTTGGTCGATGTCGCCAACGATCAGCAGCGCGGCGGTGTCAGGTATCGCATTGACCAGTGACTGCATCAGCATGACATCGACCATCGAGCTTTCGTCGACCACAAGAAGATCACATTCGAGCGGGTTCTCCTCATCGCGCTTGAACCCGAAGGCTTTGGGGTCAAATTCCAGCAGGCGGTGTATCGTCTTGGCCTCCATACCGGTGGCTTCGGTCATCCGCTTGGCCGCGCGGCCGGTCGGCGCACACAGCAGCAACTGAACGCCCTTGGCGGCGAGGATCCGCAGGATGGCATTGACGATGGTCGTTTTGCCCACACCCGGCCCGCCGGTGATCACCGTCATCTTGGAGCGCAGGGCAAGGGCGATGGCTTCCCGCTGACTGGGGGCAAGCGTCAGTGACGTGCGCTTTTCAATCCACGGCAGGGCTTTGTCAGGATCTATCGCGGGCCACGGCAAAGCTCCTGTCAGCAGGGTTTTCAGCCGCTCTGCGATCTTTTTCTCGGCATGATAGAGACCGCCGAGGAAGATGCATTCCCTCTCACCTACTGTGTCGGCAATCACCGTACCGCCCACCAATTCCAGTTCGAGCGCGGTGGTGATTAAGGCACGATCGACTTCCAGCAGCTTTTCAGCGAGGTCTTTCAATTCGGCGACAGGCAGGCCGCAATGGCCCTGGCCCATGGCCTCTGTCAGCGCATAGGAAATCCCGGCGCAGAGCCGCACCATGGCGGTTTTCTCAATGCCCAGCTTCTCAGCGATGGTGTCAGCAGTCCGAAAGCCGATGCCTCGGATATCGCGCGCTAGCCGGTAAGGGTTGTCGCTCATGATCTGAACGGCATCCACCCCATAGGTCTTGAATATCCGCACGGCGCGGGCCGTGCCGACGGTATGGCTGTGCAAGAACACCATGATTTCACGGATCACCTTCTGATCCGCCCAGGCAGAAGTGATCTTCGCCGCGCGCAGGGGGCCGATGCCAGTCACTTCCCTGAGCCGCTCGGGATTGGCCTCGATGACGTCGAACACGTCCTTGCCGAACATCTGGACGAGCCGCTTGGCGTAGGTCGGGCCAATTCCGCGGATCATCCCCGAACCGAGATATTTCTCGATGCCCTCGACTGAGGACGGCTCGGATGTCTTCAGAAACCGGGCCTTGAACTGCAGGCCATGATTGCGGTCGTTGGTCCACTCGCCGGTGGCGGTGATCCACTCTCCAGCCGAAATCATCGCAGCGTGACCAATCGTCGTTACCAGATCGCGGTGACCGCGCGCTTTAACCCGCAGGACGCAGAAGCCACTTTCCTCGCTGTGAAAGGTGACCCGTTCAACATTACCAACAAGAACTTCCGATGGTGATTGCGCAGGCTGGTTCATCGCAGGCGCCGGGGCTCCTCGACTTCCTCCGCATCCTCGGTCGATGCATGCACCTCTTCACGGATAATCTTCTCGGTGATCTCGAGCAGGTGGGCGGTCAGGGCGTCGCTCAATTCCTCAAATTCAGGCCAGAGCATCGTCTTTACGAAGCCCGCCGGGGCTTTGATGATGACCGTCTGACGGTGCATGCGGGGGTAGCGGAATGGTCGGAGCCCATACCTGCGGCACAGCGCGATGAAGAGCTGGCGCGACCATGGGTCAGGAATCGAGAACTTGAATTCCTCAGCCTTTTCTCTCTTGCTGGCTGTCTTGAACTGGCCACGAATGCGGTCAGCTGCCGCCCCCGCTGCGGCCTTTTCACCCGCAGTTGTGGCGCCCGCATAAAGGGCTTCGATCTTTCGAAGCTTCTCGCGAAGGCGATCTTCTGAATTCATGACGGGTCAGTGCAATGCTGATCTGGGCGTGCCAATGCCAGTGCCAGTGCGATTCTGTCGGCGGGCACGGGCGCAGGACATTACCGCCGCATGGATCTCTACCTCCATGATCCGGGTAAGTTCCTGCACATGCTTGAAGGTCGTCTCCAGCTCGGTGCGACTTTCGGCTTCGATATCGCGGGCAACGAGATCCTCGACGCCCGCCATCATGGCGCGCAGTTCACCGAGATGCTCAAGGGCCTGATGGGCGCGTTCGGGAAGGTCAGTCTCATCCTGCCCGTTGAACAGACCCTCGACGAAGCCTTCCAGCTCTTGCCTGCGAACCTGCGCGAATACGCCGAGGTTTTTTGCGGAAGGTTCGAGATTCAGGCGCGCCAACCGAAATGGGGCAGACCGGCTGTCATGCTTGGTCAGGCTGTTCCAGAGGCCATTTACCAGAATGTCGATGAGTTCGTTCAGGTCATCGATTGAATCGAATGGCGGCAACTCTCCGCCCCACAACTCCTTTACGATCGGCAGGGGAGATATTCCTAATACGGGTGACGCGATGCCGCCGAGAAAACGGGTGCGCACCTCATGGTAGGGGACGGGGCATTGATATCGCGTCAGCAGAGCGCGAACGGTCTTTTCGGTCGGGGCTTTGAACTTGGGTGCCATGCCAACCCTATAGCAAAGGCTGGTTCATGCGCCATATCTCAGCGAGATCATTGATGCGAGAATACTTCAGCTTCCTGCTCGGCCCACGGCAGGTCCGCAATCGTCGCCATGTCCTTGAGCGATACCGCTGGCGACACACGCGCAATCAGGATCTTCTCGAGCACAGCCGGCGCCAGATAGGCCAGTCTCAGTATCCGCCCAACATAGCGGTCCGAGATCTCCTCGGCTTGCGCGATATCCTGGATCGTTCCCACCGCCCCTGTTTCCAACTTCCGCCGCCAGCTCCACGCCCGGGCGATCGCCTTCAGCACATGCGGGTCCACGCCGCCGTCATTGGCTGGCATCATGTCCGTCGGCGGCAGGATCCTGGGCCGCCCGTTGCGTTTGCGGATGGTGAGCGGGATGCGCGCAGCCCGCTGGCGGACATCGAACTGGCGGAGGTGGCGTGATGGCGAACGCCTTTGAACGCCATGGTCTCGACCACCTGTCGGCCTCGTCAATCAACCTGTTCGCGGCGCAGCCAGGGGCCATCACGCCGGCTTGGGGGCGGGCAGATGCAAGCCGGGACAGGCTTGCACTTCCGGCGGCAATCCATCCCATCTGACGAACCACATTACCGGCCAGCCGAGAGGTACGTCCCGATACTAAACCCGGCGAGGATTGATTATCGCGGGGAGCTCGATTGAAAACGTCGTGCCAATGCCCAATCGGCTGTCGCAATGAATTGTCCCACCGTGACGCATCACCACCGTCTTGACAAATGCTAGGCCCAGCCCAGCTCCCCCAAGGCCTCCTGCAGGGCCACAGCGGCCAACCTCAAATCGCCGAAACAACGCAGCCATTTGCCCGTCCGGAATGCCGATGCCGCTATCGCTGACCGAGCAAACAACCGAACCGCGAATGTCCTGAATCTTTCGCGATATCGTCAAGCGCACCACCGACGATTCCGCACTGTACTTGACGGCATTATCGAGCAGATTCATGAACGCTCGCACCAACAGCCAAGGCTCTCCGCTGATCAGAATCTCGCTCTCGGCAATGTTCTCCTCAAATGTAATCCGTCTTGAGCGCGCCAAAGGTGCCAGTGCATCGATTGCATCCTGGCCGATATCGACGATGTTCAGTTCCTCAAATTTGTATTGCAGCATTTGAGCGCGCGAGAGCTGCACCATGCCATCGGCCAGATGCAGGGTGCGATTGGCGTAGTCTTTGATGCGTTGCGACAATTCCGGCTTCAAGCTCGGGGCGTTCTGATCGAGCAAGGCGATGATTGATGCCTGCGGCGCGCGCATGTCATGGGAAAGGAGTTGAAGGAACTCTTCGCGCTCACGCTGCAGCGCAGCGATACGCTCGGCTTGTCGGACCAGCTGCATCGAAACCAAAAACGAAATCACGCCAGAGCAGGCAGAACCAAAGATCCAGTAAGCCGGAGGAATTTCCATCCCCGGAAAACGCGAGACAGTGAACATCAGCATCAGCGTTGCGCTGATCGAAAATGCCACCGCTGCGACAACCCGTTTAATCTGCGACATAATGTGGCCGTAATAACCCTGCCGGTCAGCATTTGCCTATCGGCTAATTGCCGCCGTCGCTCGTTGCTGCAGAGCGTACTGAATCAAACGCCAACCGTTCAAGTGCTGCACTGATCCAACACTCGGCTCGCGCGCGTGGGCTGCGCCAAACAAATCCAGCACGCCGCCGCGAAAGGGATGATCAATCAAACCCGCCACCGAGGTCAGGTTTGTCGTTCCGCGCGGCCCACAGCGTCCACGCGGAACGACAGCGGCGTAGCTTATCCCGATCGCACCTTAATTGTTCTTTATTTCATAAGGTTATTGTTGGCGCCAAAGATGACCGCCAGAAATCTCGAGGGTTTGTCGAACGGATTATGCCAGGCATGGATGGTGCCGCATTGGATGAGCGTGTCGCCAGCGTGGAGCGTAACGCGCTCGGCCTCCAGTTCAAGTTCGCAGCTGCCTTCCATCATGATGATGAAATCGACGGTGGCTGTGCGGTGCATCCCCGGCCTGTCTGCATCCATCATGTCCACCAAGCCTGGCATCTCCGCCTTCAGCTGATCCGCGATCGCACTGTTCGGCGAGGTATCGTGGCTTACGTCGGTTTTCGGCGGCATGCAGATCTCGATGAAGCGGAACCCCCCAACCGGCGGAAAATAGAGTTCGGTGGACGGCTTTTCGCCATCGTCGGGGAACGTCAGAGTCTCATCTGCGCCCCAGAAATCGATCTGGGAGTAACCCGGGAAACCCGGAATCGGGCGGCTAGAAGGCCGATTGTTGCTCGCGACACGAGAACGACCCTCCGGGTCGTGACCGGTAACCACAAGGCGACGCGATAACTCCATGAACTTCCCCTCCTATCCACGCCGGAACGGTCTATGCGACCGGCCTGTTCGGCAGCCCGCTCCGACACCTGCTTTGGCCGGTCACGATGCAATGTACACGACGTCGTCGGGTTCGTTGAGAACAAACTGCCCCCGTCGTAAGCGGCGCGGCCAGTTAAACGCGAGGGCGGATGCCGTTCTGCAAGCGGGGTCAGCGTAGCGCCAGCCACCGGCGCAGCTTCAATCGTCGCGCGCAAATGCCTCTGACGGGAGACGGCTGATTCGCTGGCGCATCTTCTTGATGTGCACTTTCATCGTCTGCTCGGCCTTCGGGCCGTCGCCAGCAAGAACGGCTGCGGTAATTGCGGCATATTCCTCCAGTCTGGCGTTACGGTCACTGTTGGAAAAGAATGGCTGGACCTGCAGCCGGAGCAAATGAATCCGCATCATCGGCATGACGGACTGCAGCTGCGAGTTCCCGCCGATCGCAATCAGCGAATCGTAGAAGTGGCGCCGACTATCCAGCAGCGCTGCATCCTGAATTCTGCCATCCTTGAACTCCTGCAGCCATTCATAGGCCTCGCGCACATCATCGGCGTTGTCGCCGTTGCGCACCGCAGCTGAAGCCGTGCGGGCCATGAACATCGTCAGCACTTCGAGGATGGCGAGCAAATCCTCGGTCTCCCGGCGCGTCATGATGCGGATGTAGGCACCGCGGTGGCGGGTGATCTCGACGATCCCTTCGGCACTCAGTCGCTTCAGCGCCTCGCGCACGGGGCCGCGGCTGATGCCCAGACTCTGCGTAAGGTCGGCCTCGATCAGCTTCTGCCCGGGTACATAGCGTCCGCTGAGCACGCCCTGATGGATCATTTCGACGACGCGATCGGGCGAACTGGTGCCGGCATCACCCCGAGCACTGGCAGACGCCGCGGCAACAACCTTGCGCCGTCCGGTTATTGTCGCCGCTGACGCCATCGTCGGTCTCCCTTCCCAGCCCCCTGCCAGAACCGCGCATTTGCGAAGCCTGCAACAAATTTGCCCGGATTCATACCTTTCTTGATGACGGATTTATAGGACATTATTATAGGACAATCCAACAAGACCAGATGGAGGGATGCGATGCGACTTGAAGGCAAGGTAGCGCTCATCACGGGCGCCGGCACCGGGGTTGGCCGCTCCTGCATGAAGATTTTTGCCGACGAAGGCGCGGTCGTCATCGGGGCCGGACGAACCCAGGCCACGCTCGACGAAAGCGTTGCCAATGCGCGATCGGGCAGCGGCAAGGCGTTCGGCATGGCAGCCGATATTTCGAGCGAGGACGCTTGCGCAAAACTGGTTGCTGAGACCATCGCCCAGCATGGCCGGATCGATATTCTCGTCCACGCGGCCGGCGTCGGCTACAGCTGGATGGAAAAGAGCCCCAATTCGATGAACGATGTGGCGACCACGCCGTTCGACAAATGGCGCGAAGTCATCGGCATCAATCTCGATGGCTATTTCCTGATGTCGCGCGCCGTGCTCCCCGGGATGATCGCCGCCGGCGGCGGCGCAATCGTTGCCGTCACCAGCATCTCGGGCCTGCTCGGATTGCCGGTCGCCCACGCGTATTGCGCGGCCAAGGCCGGCGCGATCAACCTCACCCGCGCGATGTGCGTCGCCTATGCCAAGGATGGCATCCGGGTGAACTGCATCGCCCCGGGCTTCATCGATACCCCGATGGTCGCGTCCGTCATCAGTGCATTTGACGATCCCGTCGTCGCAGACCAGCTCTCCCCCATGCGCCGCCCCGGCAGCCCTGACGAGATGGCCAAAGGCTGCCTTTACCTCGCCTCGGACGACGCCTCATATTGTAACGGCAGCGTGCTGGTCATCGACGGTGGTTCATCCGCCCGCCAGTAAGCCGCCCGGCTCCTCCACAAGGACACATCATGTACGAACCGTCCGAGAAAGTTCGCGCCTATCAGCATCGCCTCCACGATTTCATGGCGAAGCACATCTATCCCAACGAACGGCAGTTCTACACCGAGGCCGAAAAATATGGCCCATGGTCGGTGTTTCCGGTGGTCGAGGAACTGAAAGCAATCGCGAAGGCGGAGGGCCTGTGGAACCTCTGGCTGCACGACGACAAGCTTGGCGCCGGTCTCAACAACCTTGAATATGCCCCGCTGTGCGAGATCATGGGCCGTTCGCTGCTCGCGCCGGAGGTGTTCAACTGCTCGGCGCCCGATACCGGGAATATGGAAACGATCTGGCGCTATGGCACCGAAGCGCAAAAGGAACGCTGGCTGAAGCCGCTGCTCGCCGGCGAAATCCGCTCGTCATTCGCCATGACCGAACCGGAGATCGCCTCCTCGGACGCGACCAATATCTCGTGCTCGATCCTGCGCGATGGCGACGATTACATCATCGACGGCCGCAAATGGTACACCACCGGGTCGACCGATCCTCGCTGCCAGATCCTGATCGTCATGGGCAAAAGCGATCCCGATGGCACCAACAAGTATCAACAGCAGTCGATGATTCTCGTGCCGAAGAACACGCCCGGAGTGAAGGTCATCCGCCCGCTGCCGGTCATGGGTTTCTACGGCGTGCCCGATCGCTCCGCCGAAGTCTGGTTCGACAAGGTCCGGGTTCCGGCATCCAACATGCTGCTCGGCGAAGGGCGCGGCTTCGAGATTGCGCAGGGCCGGCTCGGGCCGGGCCGCATTCACCATTGCATGCGGCTGATTGGTCTGTGCGAACGCGTGCTTGAGCGGATGTGCCGCCGGGCGGCGGAGCGCGCGCCGTTCGGTGCAGCGCTCTCCACCCAGACAGTCACGCTCGAACGGATTGCCGAGGCGCGGATCATGATCGAGCAGGTTCGGCTGCTGACGCTAAAGGCGGCGTGGATGATGGATACGGTTGGCAACAAGGTGGCCAAAGGCGAGATCGCGATGATCAAGGTCGCCGCGCCTTCCGTGGCCTGCAAGATCGTCGACTGGGCGATCCAGATGTTCGGCGGGGGCGGCACATCGACCGACCATCTGCTCACCGCCGCTTATGCGACCGCGCGGCTGCTACGCCTGGCCGACGGCCCGGACGAAGTTCATCGCAACCAACTGGGACGCATGGAAATCAAGCGCCACCTGCAGACCGATCCGGCGCAGACCGGCGGCTACGCTGCCGCACTCAGCCGCGACGAGGTCGAGAGCGCGTTCGCCTATCTGCGGCCGGGCCATCCCGATTATCCGTGGCTGGAGGTTCCGACCACGCTCTGAGCGGGTGCAAACCGGCAGGCGCTAACCCGCCCTTGAAGCCCATTCTGCCCTACAATTTTATAGCCGTAGATTGTTGATCATTGTTGACTCGGCATCGGCCAGAACGGAAACTCGCAAGAAGCTACGCGCCACGGTGATAAGCCCTGGATGAAGGTGATCGGAGGGATGATGTCGAAGCTCTACATCGACGAGGATCGCTACGGCGATCCGCCAGCAACGGCGCTGGTCGAGGCGGTTCACAACGCCGTGAAAGATCTGGTCCGCCGCCGGCTGGACGAAAGCGGTGCCACGTGGTCGGATTTCGTGTTCGGCGCTTCGGACAGTCTGATCACCACGGCGGACATCGCCGCGATCGAGCAGCGCATCCTTGATACGGGCTACCGTTTTGCGTGGTCGTCGATGCTGTCGGCGCGGGACCGGCCCGAAATCTACCTGCCGGCCGAAGGGCTTGGCGAGAACCCGGATTTCAGCTTCGAACATCCCCAGGCGGTCACCGCCCCGGTCGATGCCGAAGGCCGCGAGCAGCGCGGGGTGGGTGACAATGTGGTGCGGCGCGAAGCCAACGTGCGGGGCACCGCCTGCTACATCCGCAACAGCGAACGGGTCATCCAGCTGATGAAGGACGGCGTGCCGGCCGACATGATCGCCATCATCGACGATAGCGGCGGCACCCTGACCGCGCCGATCCTTGAACATTTCGCCGGGGTGATCTGCGCTGGCGGCACGGTCCGTTCGCACCTTGGCATCCTCACCCGCGAATATGGCATTCCCTGCCTGATGAACGCGCGGATCAGCGGCATCCGCGAAGGCGACACGGTCGAACTCGAAACCACTGCCGTCGCCCGGACGGCGGAATCCTATCTCAGCGGCCAGGAAATGGACGCCCGCGTCTGGAGGCTGGCATGACCGATACCCGTCCAAGCTACGTCCAGCTGCTCGAGGCGAACAACCTGATGCAGTCGGTCGGCGACGAGACCTACTGGCTGTGCGTGACGCGCACGGTCCAGGGATCGAAGCTGTTCCCGGTCTCCGCCTATATACTCCTGTCCTACCTCAACGCGTTCTATCGCTATCCAACGCTGCTGCGGAAGATCGAGGAGAAGATGACGGCCGAGGAACTGGCCGACCGCAGCCGCAACATGGGCGTGAAGCTCCAGAACTCTCACACCGGCTGGTGCCTCCCCGCCTTTTATCTGCTCGGCCGCGAATGGCTGATCGCCATGGGGATGTTGCGCCCGCAGGATGCCGCCGACGATGTGATCTACGTCCTCGATTTCTGGAAGCGCTACCAGCTCGCCTGGCATCGCAACGATGGTCACATAACCAACCGCGAATATGGCCATCGCGGCCAGATCCTGCCCGATCGCAAGCTTAAAGTGTTCAAGGCAGACATGTTCGCCTGTGAGCCGGGCGATCCGCTCCACGATGCCGCGCTCGGCTTTATGGCGACCGCATCGCAATACGGCTTCCTCGTCTCTTGCGAGAGCCGCATCAGCCTGACCAACACCGGCCCCTACCGCATCGATGACCGGCACGAGATGCTGATCCGCGATTTCATGGACATGGGCGAATGCTCGCTGCCGTGGCTCGACGGCGTCGCCAGCGAGGTGCCGCACAACAACTACACCGTGGTGATGTCGGCGCGGGACTGCCATTTCCACCTCGTAGATGAGTGGGGCAGCTTCGAATCGACGCCGGAGTTCACTGCCGAGCGTCTGGCCGGCATTGGCCTCTACACCTCCGATCCGCTGACCGAAGGCCACATCCCACTCGGCATGGGCTCGCGCGAGGAACTGATCGCCAAGTTCACCGAACTGACCGACATCATGAAAGATGCGACCAACAAGCTGTGGGTCCGCATGGCGGGGTGGACGCGAGACCAGCTGCTCGATGCCGGCGCGCTGGTCTACTATGCCGTGATCAAGGAGCTCGCCCACGTTGCCGGCGTGTTCGAAGTCGAAGACTGGCTCGAGATCGATCCCCGCGCAGAACGGTTCCGGCCGCTCCTCAACGATGAATTCGGCAACTGCGCGCTGGGCGAACTGGTCGGCAGCCTGACCCTCCCCGGGCAGAAGGTCTCACCCTTCACCATGATGCAGCACAACAGTGCGGCAACGCGCATGCTCACCCCGCTGCCGCTGACGATCGCCGCTGATGAGGACTACGTGCCGACCTGCGGCCTGCCGCAGAAGGGCACCACCACGCTCGATCCCAAGGTCGATCGCTATCGCACCAGCCGGGGCGTGCTGTCCCTCGCCGAGTATAACAAGCTGGCGCAGGAGCATGAGCCTGAAGCCTGCAGCGAACGCTACCGCTACCTCTGCGAGACTTGGGTCAAGTACAATGCCCATACCCCGCTTGCGGACGAGCTTTACAAGCTTGAGCAACGTGGTTCGCGCACCCTTGCCGGCCACGGCATTGGCAAGGATGCCGATTGATGCAAGTCGGCACGATTATCCGGAAAGCGGCGCTGTATTACCAGGATGCGCCCTGTCTGGTCGAGGACGACCGGATCGTCAGCTTCCGGCAATTCGATGAACTGACCGACCGGCTCGGCAACGCCCTGCTGGCGACCGGACTCCAGCCGGGCGACCGGGTCGGCGTGCTCCTGCCCAATGGCATCGATTGCCTTGTCGCCTATTATGCCCTCGCCAAATCCGGGCTGGTTCGGGTGTCCCTCAATACCCGCGAAACCCCGGACGACCATGCCTACAAGCTGGGCGACAGCGGCTCGCGCGGGGTGATCTGCGGCGATGGCGAGACCGTCCCCGACGGTCTGGAATTCATCTTCCGGCCTGCTGCAATCGCCGAGATGACCGCTACCGGCTCGGCCGAGCCCTGCGTAGTCGATCGCGATCTGGAGGCTCCATACCGCCTCGGATACACCGGCGGCACCACAGGCCGGCCAAAGGGCGTCACCCTCACGATGCGCGGCGAAACCGCCGAACTCGCGGCCTTCCTGGTCGATCTCGTGCCAGACATGGCGAAGGGCGAAACCTTCCTCCACGCCGCCCCGATCGCCCACGCCTCGGGCGCCTTCTTCTTGCCCGCGCTCGTCCGCGGGGTCCGTTCGCTGGTCATGAAGAAGTTCGACCCGGCCCGGTTCATCGATCTCGCCGAAACCGAACAGGCGACGATGACTTTCCTTGTCCCGACCATGCTGGCGATGCTGCTCGAACAGCCGCGCTGCGCCGAGGCGAAACTCAATCTGCGCAAGATCGCCTATGGTGCCTCGCCGATCGCCGAAAGCGTGCTGCGCCGCGCCGAGGCCCGCTTTGGCAAGGTCTTCGCGCAGTCTTACGGTCAGGCCGAAAGTCCAATGGTAATCACCTGCCTGAAGCCGGAAGATCATGGCCGCATCGGCTCGTGCGGCCGCCCCTTCACCACGGTCGAGGCCGGGATCGTTGATGACGACGACAATTTCCTCCCTGCCGGCCAGATCGGCGAGATCGTCTGCCGCGGCACCCAGTTGATGGCCTATTACTGGGGTCGGCCCGAGGATACCGCGAAGGTGTTCCGCGGCGGCTGGCTGCACACCGGCGATATCGGCCGGATGGATAAGGACGGGTTCTTCTACATCCTCGACCGCAAGAACGACATGCTCATCTCCGGCGGCTACAACGTCTACCCGCGCGAGGTTGAGGATGTGCTGCTGGCCTATGAAGGCGTGGTCGAGGCGGCGGTTGTCGGCCTCCCGGACGAGAAGTGGGGTGACCGCGTTCACGCCGTGATCGCCGGCCGCCCCGATCTCGATGCCGAGGCAGTGCTGGCCTTCGCCAAGGCCCAGCTGGCCGGTTACAAGCAGCCCAAATCGATCGAGATCTGGCCCGAACTGCCCAAGAGCGGCGCCAACAAGATCCTGCGCCGCAAAATCCGCGACACCGTCATCGGACGCCTTCAGGGAGAACCGGCATGACAATGCACCTCGTTCTGCATGGCCTCGCCATCAAGAAGCATGCCGCTGCCGGCGATATCGCCGGCCTGATCGGCCTCGCGCCCGAGATAACCGCAAGCTACCTTGAAAAGGCGGCGGCCAGCGGCCGCGCGGTCGAGGCCAACAGCAAGTACATGTTGAGCGGCCTTGCCCGGATCGCGCTGGATTGCGACTATTCGCGGGTCTACGCCCCCGTTCGCGCTGATCGCGCATTCATGGATGCCTATGAGGGGTTCGAGCGGATCAACATCCAGCTCAAGACCCTGATCACCGACTGGCAGACGATGGAGGTCGGCGGCCAGCGGGTCGTCAACGATCACAGCGACAAGGCCCATGATGCGAAGATCATCGACCGGCTCGGTAACCTGCATGAGCGGGCCGACGCGATCCTCGCCGAGCTGACCAAGCGGGTGGCGCGCCTCGATTACTATCGCCAGCACCTGCTCGCAGCGCTCGAAAGGGCTGAGGACGGGCAGATCGAGTGGGTCAGCGATGCTCGGATCGAGAGCTACCACACGCTCTGGTTCGAGCTCCACGAAGACCTGCTCCGCATCGTCGGCCGGACGCGCGTGGAATAGAATTTGCGCCTCGTAAGCCTGTCGGCATCTGCGCAGGCATCAGCCCATCGTCGGAAGGAATAGTCGTGGGGGAAGTCTCCGAACAGGATTTGGTGGCGCTGATCGGCCAGTTCGAAGGCAGCGAGTGGCGCGAACTGCACGTGAAGCGGGCGGATTTCGAACTGTTCCTCAGCAAGGACCCGGTGCCGGCGGGTTGGACGGCAATCGCGGCATTTCCCCAGCTTGAAGCGCCCGACGACCGGCCCGCAGCAACACCCGCCCTCACCTTGCCTCCGCCTACTCCGGTCGCCGCTCCCCGCTCAGCCGGTGTAACTGGCAACCTTCCTGCCGGCTGGACCGTCATCAGGGCGCCAAACCTTGGGACGTTCTATCGGGCACCAAAACCCGGCGCAGCGATGTTCACCGATGTTGGCGCCGCCGTCAGCGCGGGCACCGAAGTGTGCCTGATCGAAGTGATGAAGCTGTTCACCTCGGTGCGCAGCGAGACCGCAGGCATAGTCCGCGAAGTCTATCCGAAGGACGGCGATCTGGTGGAGTTCGACCAGCCGCTGTTCCTGGTCGAGCCCGGCGATGGCTGAGAACACACACGCGGCGGTCAGGCCGGCCGCCGCCTTCGAACGTTTCGCGCACCCCGGGGATATCGACCATGGCGCATATTGAATTTCTTGATGAAACCATCCGCGATGGGCAGCAAAGCCTGTGGGGGATGCGGCTGCAGGCCGGCATGGCCCTACCCGCGGCAAGCTGGCTCGACCGTACCGGCTTTCGGGTCATCGATCTCACTGGCTCAAATCATTTTGAGGTGCTGATCCGGCATTGCCGCGAAGATCCGTGGGCGATGATGGACGCGCTGGTCGAAGCGATGCCGCGCACCACTTTGCGCTCGGGCATGCGTTCGAACGCGTCGGTCACGTTCAAGACCACGCCCGATGCGCTGATGGATGCGTGGATGCGCCAGCTCAATGTCCACGGCGCGCGCAGCTTCTGGATTTACGATGTGTTGTTCAACATCGACAAGATGCTGCGCCTCGCCAAAGTCGCCAAGGAATTCGGCTCGGAGGTG
Source organism: Sphingomonadaceae bacterium (assembly GCA_947455865.1). Classification (GTDB taxonomy): domain Bacteria; phylum Pseudomonadota; class Alphaproteobacteria; order Sphingomonadales; family Sphingomonadaceae; genus Novosphingobium. The sequence goes on along the minus strand of CANGQZ010000012.1, from coordinate 6,854 downwards.
GCGGGGGCGCTCATGTTCACTCTCTCGCCGGTGCACGATGACGCCTACTATGCCGACAAGGTCGATAAACTCTCGGTGTCGGACGATATCGACACCATCCTGCTCTATGATACGGCGGGTGTGCTGGAGAAGGAGCGGCTGACCACCCTGCTCCCGGCGATCGTCGCCAAGGCGCGCGGCAAGAAGATCGAGTTCCATTCGAACAACATCCTCGGCCAGTCGGGCAAGGCCTACCTCGATTCGATCCCGCTCGGCGTGACGATCCTCCACACCGCCAGCCGCCCGATGGCCAACGGCCCGTCCGTGCCATCTACCGAGAGCGTTGCCGCCAACGTCGAGCTGCTCGGCCATACCCACAGCCTCGATTCGCGCATGTTTGCGCCCGTCGCCGAACATTTCGAGAAGGTCGGCAAGGCCGCCGGCTTCCTCGTCAACCAGCACAACGAATACAACGTGCTGTCCACGCTCCATCAGATCCCCGGGGGGATGGTCGGCACGCTCAAGGCGCAGCTGGCCCAGCACAACATGATGGACAAGTTCGACGAAGTGCTGCGCGAGACGGCCATCGTCCGTCGCGAACTTGGCTATCCCGGAATGGCGACCCCGTTCAGCCAGCTCGTCGGCATCCAGTCGGTGCTCAACATCGTTAAGGGTGAGCGCTATGCGATCATCCCCGACGAGATCATCGAATACGCGGCAGGTTACTACGGCGAGCCGGTGGCCCCGATCGATCCCGACGTGCTCGACCGGATCATGAGCAGCTCCAACGCCAAGACTGTGCTCGACAATCCGCCCGAGCAGCCGACTATCGAGGAACTGCGCCAGCGCTACGGCACCACCAGCGACGATGAACTGATCCTGCGCGCGCTCATGCCCGAGGCCGATCTCAGGAAGATGCGCGAAGCCGGACCGCTCAAGCGGACCTACCCGCTGATGTCCTCGCCTGAGCTGGAGCAGGTGTCGAAGCTGATGAAGATCGCCAACAGTCCCGTCGTCAAGCTGACCACGGCGACCATGTCGGTCAGCCTGCGCAAGTGAGCGCGCGGCGCGCCGTCATCGTCGATGTGGTCCGCTCGGCGTTCGGGCAGGGCCGGACGGGCGGCGCGCTCGACGGGCTGCATCCGGTCGACCTCTATGCCCAGATCCTGCGCGGTCTTGTCGCGCGCACCGGGATCGATCCGGCGCGGGTCGAGGATGTCATCACCGGCTGCGTGATCCAGGTGGGCGAGCAATCGGGCAATATCGGGCGGCAGGCCGCGCTGGCAGCTGGCCTCCCCGAAAGCGTTGCCGCAGTCACGCTCGACCGCAAATGCGGCTCGGCGCAGCAGGCGCTCGATTTCGCGGCGCAGGGCGTGATCGCCGGCGCTTACGATGTGGTGATCGCTGGCGGCGTCGAGATGATGAGCGTGGTGCCGATGCGCGCCAACCGGCTGGGCAAGGATTCCGAAGGTCCGCTGTTCCGCAAGCGTTATCCCGAAGGGCTGATCCGTCAGGGCATCTCGGCCGAGCTGATTGCCGCCAGATGGGGCATTTCGCGCGAGGCGATGGACACCTTTTCGCTGCGCTCGCATCAGTTGGCGGCGCAGGCCGAAGATGCGGGCATTACCGCGCGTGCGATCCTGCCGGTCACGGTTCCGGGGCTCGAAGGCGATCGCTCTGTCGAGCGCGATGAAGGGCTGCGCCGCAACTCGAGCCTGGAACGGCTGGCGGCGCTGAGGCTCGCGTTCGAAGATCCGGCGATGGCCGCGCGCTTTCCCCAGATCAACTGGAGCGTGACCGCCGGCAATTCCAGCCAGATCAGCGACGGCGCCTCGGCCGCGCTGATCATGGAGGAAGGGCTGGCCAACAAGCTGGGGCTCAAGCCCCGCGCGGCCGTGACCCATTTCGCCGTTTGTGGCGACGATCCGGTGATGATGCTGACCGCGATCATCCCGGCCACCCGCAAGCTGCTCGCCCGCGCCGGCGTGGCGATCGGGGACATCGCCAGCTTCGAAGTGAACGAGGCCTTCGCCTCGGTGCCGCTCGCGTGGATCAAGGAACTCGGCGTCGATGCCGCGCGGGTGAACATTTACGGCGGCGCTATCGCGCTCGGCCATCCGGTGGGCGCATCGGGCGGACGCCTGCTGGCCAACTTGCTCGCCGCGCTCGAAACCACCGGCGGGTGTTATGGCCTCCTGACCATGTGCGAGTCTGGCGGTATGGCCAACGCAACTCTACTGGAACGGCTGTGACCGCCAACCCGCATCAACCATCTGCCCAAGCGAAGCCTATGCGAAGGAACCATCCATGGATGCCGTGACCCGCGAAATCGTTGCCCCTCATGTCGCGCTGGTCACGATCAACCGGCCAGAGGCGCGCAATTCCATCAATGGCGATGTCACCCGCCAGCTGGACCAGCAGGTCAAGGAGATCGAGGCCGATCCCGAGATCTGGGCCGCCGTCCTCACCGGCGCGGGCGGCGTCGCCTTCTGTGCCGGCGCCGATCTGAAGGAAGTCTCCGCCGGTAACATGGATGATCTCTACACGCCCGACGGGGCCTTTGCCGGGTTCGTCAAGCATCCCCGCCAGAAGGTCTGGATCGCGGCGGTCGAAGGCTTCGCCATGGCGGGCGGCTGCGAACTCGCACTGGCCTGCGACATGATCGTCGCATCGGAGCCATCGGTCTTCGCCCTGCCCGAAGTGACCCGGGGCCTGATTGCGGCGGCCGGCGGGGTCTACCGCCTTGTCCGCGCCCTGCCCCGCGCGGTCGCGCTGGAACTGCTGGCAACCGGAGACCGCCTGCCGGCCGGGCGCGCCGCCGAACTGGGGTTCATCAACCGCGTGACGCCGCAAGGTCAGGCCGTAATCGAAGCCGTCACTCTCGCCTCGCGTATCTGCGCCAATGCCCCGATTGCGGTGCGCGAAACGCTCGGCGTCGCGCGCCAGGCCTATGATCTGGATGACGACACCCTGTTCGCGCTCAGCCTTGCGGCGCAGGACCGGGTCATGACCACCGAAGATTTTGCCGAGGGACCTCGGGCCTTCATCGAGAAGCGACCCGCAGTCTGGAAGAACCGTTAGGAGAAGATCATGAAGGTTGGAGTAGTTGGCGCCGGGTTGATGGGCGCAGAAATCGCACTCGTCTTCGCCCAGGCCGGCCATGACGTGCTGCTCAATGATCGCGATGAAGCGACGCTCGAGAGGGCATTGGCCCGCCTGCGCGCGATCGTCGAAAAGGGTGTCGGTCGCGGCTTCTATGAGGTTGCCGATATTGAAGGGATTCTGGGCCGCATCCGCACCACGATCGCGCTCGAAGACTTTGCCGACCGCCAGCTGGTGACCGAGGCGGTGTTCGAAGCGCTCGACGTGAAGGCCGTGATCCACAACCGGCTTGCCGCGATCACCGGCACGGACTGCATCATCGCCACCAACACCTCGACCATCCCGATCTCGACCCTCGCCGCGCAAATTCCGCAGGAGCGGCGCGGCCGGTTCATCGGAACGCACTATTTCTCGCCGGTATCGCGCATGAAGCTGGTGGAAGTCATCCCCGGGTTCGATACCGATGATGCCATCTTGGCCGAAATGCTCGAGATCATGGCCCAGATCGGCAAGACCGCCATCCGGGTAAAGGACGTCGCCGGGTTCGCCGTGAACCGCATGCTCCACATGTTCATCATCGAAGCTGTGAAGCTGGTGGAGGAAGGCGTCGCGACGCCGGAAGATCTCGACACCGCCTGCCGCCTCGGCCTCGGCCACCCGGTCGGGCCCTTTGCACTGATGGACACAGTGACCTCGAGCCTGTGTGTGCAGGGGCAGGAAATCATGCAGGAGGCCTACGGCGAACGATTCCGTCCGCCGCCGCTCCTCAAGCAGCGGGTCCGGGCCGGGTATATCGGCGGTAAAGGCAAGCCGGGCTGGCTGACTGGCGGAACCAAGTAAGCGAAACCGTCAAGGCGGCGCTGACGCGGCCGGCAGCCAAGTACGAAGCGATCGGCCCGATTCGCGTCATTCGTAGAGGAATCGCGATTGGGCTGACCGCACTGCCCGTTTTCCATGATACCCCGATGTTTTGGCGCCTCCTGCATTTGCAGAAGCGCCAGCAAGGGCGACGAAAATGGTGACGGCGAAAACCGATCCTGATCTGTTTTCCGGGCTGACGACTGCCAGCGCCACCGCACGGCTGGCCGCCGAAGGCCCCAACGAACTCCCCAAGGCCAGCCGGCGTTCGGTACTGCAGATCGCGCTGGAAGTTCTGCGAGAGCCGATGCTGGCGCTGCTGCTGGCCGGCGGCATCGCTTATCTGCTGCTCGGTGATCTGAGCGAAGCGCTGATCCTGCTGGCCTTTGCCACCTTCTCGGTCGTTATCACCGTGATCCAGGAAACACGGACCGAGCAAGTGCTGGAAGCGCTGCGCGATCTGTCCGCCCCGCGCGCGTTGGTCATCCGGGATGGCACCCGCCGGCAGATCGCCGGGCGCGAGGTGGTGCGGGATGATTTGATTGTGCTCGAACAGGGCGACCGCATTGCCGCTGACGCCGTACTGATTGCGGCGAGTGACCTTCAGACCGACGAATCGCTGCTCACCGGGGAATCGCTTCCGGTCGGCAAGATCAAGGCCGATGCCGCAGCCGCTGCGGACGCTAATCGCCCTGGCGGAGACGGCCAGCCTTACGTCTATTCCGGCACGCTGGTGTCTCGTGGCAGCGGGATCGCGCGGGTGTTGGCGACCGGGCAGCGCAGCGAGATCGGCCGGATCGGCCAGTCGCTGGCGATGCTCGACACCGAAGCGCCGCGCTTGCGCCGCGAAACGACGCGGATCACCACCGCGACCGGACCGCTAACGGCAAGCGATTTCCTCCTCTGACAAGCCCGATCCGCAGGATTGCCAATCCGCGCCGGGCAGACTACCGGTGCCCCGCTTGAATCGCGCCGCATCCCGCAAGGATCGGTGCAGCCGGGCAAGCCGCTTTAGCTCAGTCGGTAGAGCACATCATTCGTAATGATGGGGTCAGGTGTTCGAATCACCTAAGCGGCACCATTTTCCCATTCGCCATTATCCGCGATTGGTTGCAAAAACCCCGGAAATCTGTCATAAAAGCGACTGGCCTGACCGCCAGTGCACCCCTATGTTCGTCTGCATTCAGCCGACTTTGGGGGCCTGAGTGGGGGCTGTTTGGATCATCTAATTTTAACAGGCCCCCAAATGCCCTTAACCGATACATCAATCCGTTCGCTCAAGCCCCGGGCAAAGCCTTATAAAGCAGCAGATGAAAAGGGGCTTTACCTCCTAATTACTCCTTCGGGTGGGAGGCTCTGGAAGCTGAAATTCCGTACGTCGGGTGGCACCGAGAAAAAATTGTCGTTCGGCAGCTATCCGGAGCTCTCGCTTCGAGACGCACGTGACCAACGTGATGATGCACGTAAGCAACTCGCCAGTGGGATTGACCCTGCAGACCAGAAGCGCCGCGACAAGGTCGCCGCAAAGGTAAGCGCAGCGAACACCTTCTCGTCTGTAGCTGAAGCCTACATTGCCAAGAATGAGCGTGATGGCCTTGCGCCGAACACGATCCTGAAACGCCGTTGGTTCATTCGTCTGCTCCAAAGGTCTATTGGCTATCGCCCGATAAGCGAAATTCAGCCCTACGACGTGCTTGCCGCCGTGCGCCCTTACGAGGCTGCTAAGAACGACGAGAAGGCGCACCGCGCCTTGCAGTTCGTGGGGGGCGTCTTCCGCTATGCTATCGCCAACCAGTTGGCGACATCGGACCCTACCCGTGACCTCCGAGGGGCTTTGGCTAAGCGTAAGCCGAAGCACCACGCAGCAATTCTTGAGCCTCAGCGAGTAGGCGAGCTTCTTCGCGCGATTGATGAATATGAAGGACAGGGGCTTCCGACTACCCGCATGGCCTTGCAGTTGTTGTCATATGTGTTTGTCCGTCCCGGCGAATTGCAACGGGCTGAATGGTCTGAAGTCGATCTTGAAGCCGCCGTTTGGCGCATTCCCGCCCTTCGCATGAAGAGCAGGCGGGAGCATGTCGTGCCGCTGTCACGGCAAGCTGTGGCCTTGTTCGAAGGATTGCGCGCCATGACCGGCAATGCCCGCTATGTGTTTCCCTCCATTCGCACCCCGTTGAAGCCCATCTCGGAAAACACCTTGAACGCGGCGCTGCGGCGTTTGGGCTTCACCAAAGACGAAATGACTGCCCACGGCTTCCGCGCGGTGGCCAGCACCCTATTAAATGAAGCTGGTAAGTGGTCGCCCGACGCAATCGAGAGGGCATTGGCACACAAAGACAAGGACGCGATCCGTGGGGCCTATCACCGGGGCCTGCATTGGCATGAGCGCGTCGAAATGGCGCAATGGTGGAGCGATTATCTTGACGCCTTGCGAAAGGGTGCCGACTTGCAGTCGTTTAAAGGGACGGGGGGAGCTTACGATGGTTGAAGAAACGGATGGCGAATGGATTTTGGGTATACGACAGTCCCTGAGCATGAACATCAGTCAATTCGCGGAATACTGCGGGGTGACGCGGCAAACTGTTAGCAATTGGGAATGCGGTCGCACCGAACCTACAGGGCCTGCTTTGCGAATGCTCCTCCTCCTCGAAGAACGTGGTCAGCCATAACGCCGAAAAACCCTCACAGCCTGACGTTACACAAGGATAAAAAGTGGCGAGTTGCCGTCGATGTTGGTTTCCAAGTGACCCGACAGTTGGTGTTTGCGAGCAAACTGTTCCCCGTCAGCACCTATGGCCCAGATTTGAGGTTGTGATTTAAGGAGGATTTGGGTCTCGTCGTAGTGACGAAGGAACGAAGATGAGACCCAAATCCTCAAGCGCCAAAAAGCCTGCCGAGCAGGTGGTGAAAGACAT
>CANGQZ010000011.1 GCA_947455865.1 Sphingomonadaceae bacterium | reverse complement strand
CAACGCTTCTGGCAGCGTGGTTACTTCTCGACCACATCCGGCAACATCACCGATGACATCATCATGCGGTATCTGGACCGCCATACCCACAAGGAAGGCTTCAGCCCCTCCACATGATCCTACCGGCGTCAGCCGGTCAGTGATTCAGCTCGCGATAGCGGAACTGAGGCGATGATCCGGCTGGGCCGCAAAATTCTGGGTTCGCTCCCTGCTGCAGACGACGATGCCCTGCCCGATCCGCGTGCCCTCGCGATGATCGACTACGCGCGGACACATCTCGACGATGGGGTTACGCTGCCCGCAGCGGCTGCCGATGTCGGCCTTTCAGCCAGCCGGGCGCGTCATCTGTTCGTTGCCCACACAGGCCTGCCGTTCAAAGCCTATATGCGTTGGCTAAGGCTGGCACAGGCGGTCTCGCTCTATGCAACGGGCAGATCGCTGACAGAAGCTGCTCATGATGCAGGATTTGCAGATTCGGCGCATTTCAGCCGCACATTCAAACGGACATTCGGCCTGCCTGCGGCAACACTGCGCCTTTACCACGGCTAGGCCCACCGGGATTGTGACCGGCCCCAAGCTCGGCGGTCATGCAAAAGGGCGCGAGGCGATGGTTCGCTTCGCGCCCTTTTGTAACCATCTGCTTCGGGATCAGAAGTCCAGCCCGAACTCCACCCCGATCGTGCGCAGCGCGCCGGGGGTTTCGAACACGCCGCCAAATTCCGGCGCGGGGATGACTTCTTCCAGATAGCGCTTCTTCAGCACGTTGTTGGCAAATGCCGTCACCCGGAACTGCGGGGTCTTGAGCCCGAGGCGCAGATTCAGGATACCATAGGCATCGCGCCGGGTCTTCGAATAGTCGGCAGTGCCAAGGCCCGGGAAGAACAGGTCGAAAATCGTCCGCCGCTCCTGCGCCTGGATCACGTGGAACCAGGTCGGCCCGGTCAGACGGTAATCAACCTTGAACGTCGCATCGAGCCCATCGTTGAGCGGGGTTTCGAACTGCGCCCCAAGGTTCAGCGTATAGTCCGGCGAATAGGGCGATTTGTTGCCCACGGTATCGGGCCTGACCGAGTTGGCGAGGATCTTGCTGTCAAGCACGTTGCCGCCCGCGGTCAGCGTCACGCCGCGCACCGGGCGATAAGTGAAGCCCAGTTCGGCGCCCTGCAGGCGGACCTTGTCGATGTTCGAATCGAGCCGGAGGATACCGAAGGTACCGGTCAGGAATTCGAAGAACTGCATGTCGCGGACCATGTTGCGGTAAACCGCACCGTCGATCTGTAGCTTGCCATCCAGCAACCGCAGCTTGAACCCGGCCTCGATCGCGCTCGAACGTTCCTTCTTGTACTCGTCGCCAATGCCCAGGTTCGATCCGAGCAGCTGGTTGAAGTTGGCATCGATGATCGCGCCGCTACCCTGGCTGTTGAAGCCGCCGGCCTTGAAGCCCACACCCCAGTCAAAGTAGAAATTGATGTCGGGGTTAACTTCATAGCGCACCGTCACCTTGGGCTGGGCCTGCTGGTAATTGCGCGACTTCGGCACGATCGAGCCGACCGAGAAGCCCGGGTTGATCGGTCCGCCGGTGACAGGATCGGTCACGTTGGGCACCAGCGGGTCGACCTTGCGCTCTTCGCGGTCATAGCGCAGCGCCGTCTGCACCGTCAGGTGCTCGTCGGGGCTGTAGGACAGCGAGCCGAACCCGGCATAGACGTTGGTGGTCAGCTTGTCGTCGAACAGCTGCGAAGTCGGGTTAATCGAGTTCGGCCCGTTGTAGAGCGAGGCCAGCACGCCCTGGCCGGTGTCCTCGTTCAGCGCCACGCCGTAATGGCGGTTGATGTGCAGGTAATAGCCGCCGACCGACCACTGCAGCGGGCCGTCGCCGGTCGAGGCAAGGCGGATTTCCGCGCTGGTGTCGTTCTGGTCGCGCACCGTCACCTGAATGCCGTCGCACGTCGTCGGGCCGAACGGACCGAAGATCGAAGCGGCCGGCGTTGGCCCGAGGATCAGCGGCGATTGTAGCTGGAAGCCGGAATTGAACAGCCGCGCGGTGCTATCGATGCACGGCTGGGTGCCGTTGAACCGGCCGAGCGAAGCGGCCGAGGCATCGGCGTAGAACGTCTCGCGGATGTTCGAATAGGATACCCAGGTCGTCAGCTTGACCGCTTCGAACTCGTAATCGAGCTTGAGCGAGCCCTCGGTGGTATACTGCCGGGCAATGCTGGGGACGTTGCGGTTGTAGGTGAACGAATGCTCGTTCACGTCTTGGAAGAAGTCGGGGTTCTGGAACACTGCGGCAAACGCGGGCAGCGCAAACGCCGCCTCGAAGTTGAGCGCGGCGGACTTCACCCCGGCGAAGCGGGCTTTGGCGTCGATCGTCAGCCGGTCGCTCGGCTGCGACAGGATCCGGCCGCCGAACGACCAGCCTTGATAGTTGTCGATGGTCTTGCCCGAAGTCAGCCCCGAAGGCCCGGTGTTCGAATAGAACCCGTCGGTGCGGCGATACTGGCCGAACAGCACGATCCCGGTGGTCGGAGTCAGCGGGGTCGCCACCGAACCTTCGGCCAGAATGCTGTTGTTGTTCGCCACATAGGCGCGCCCGCTCACCTGCAGGTGGTCGCCCGGCTTCTTGGTGCTGAGCACGAAGGCACCGGCGGTGGCGCCGCGGCCATAATAGGCGCCCTGCGGACCCTTAAGCACTTCGAACTGTTGCAGGTCGCCCTGATACTGGTTCAGCGCGGCGGTGTTGGTCTTGAGAATCCCGTCGACCACCAGCGCCACGTTGTTCTCGGCGTCGCGCGCGCCGTTGACGCCGCGGATGTTGATCTGCGCGTCACCCGGCTGGGCCGCGTTAGAGACGATCGAAACACCCGGCGTAAAGGCGATCGCCTGCTCGGTGGTGACGATGCCCGAAGACTTCAGCGTGTCGGACGTCAGCACCGAGACCGAGGCCGGCACGTCGATCAGACGTTCGGACTGGCGGCGGGCGGTAACGGTGATTTCGCCGTCGTCGGCCGCGGCGTCAGGCTTGGCGGCCTGCGCCAATGCGGGTTGCGCAACGATTGCTGCAAGTGCAGCACCACCGAGTAACAGAGCGCGTGCGTATTGCATGGAGACTCCCCTGAGTTTTCGATCCTGCCTGCGCGATGACGTGTATTCCGTCGTTGGCCGAGATCATGACGCGCATCAGGCATTTTGTATACTGGAAAAATCTCTCCGAGCACAAAAGTCGCCCCCTGTGACATCGCTGTCACGGCCAGATTGGCGGAGGCAAAGCGGAAAATCGCCGTTCGCCAATGAAAATCGATCGTTGCGGCTGGCTCAAAAATCGGTATTTTCGTACACGAAAGCAAGTGTTGCACGCCGTCGCCGGCGTTGCTGCAGGCCACTTTCGGGTCGCAACCTCGTCGATCAGGCGGGAATCGAAAATTGGCCCAGCGGGGCACCGGCAGCGGATTTGCGCGGGCTGGCGTCTCATGGTGCAGCGCGCAAGGCCGCCCCCGGGCCGCCAGAAAGGAGAACGCAAGCGATGAAGTTCGGTGTGTTTCTGCCCAGCGCGCGCAACGGCTTCACCATTTCCGAGGCCGCCCCGCTTTATGATCCTTCCTTCCGCCACAACCTTGCGGTCACGCAGGAGGCGGAGCGGCAGGGGTTTTCCTTCGCGCTGGCGATGATGAAGTGGAAGGGGTTCGGCGGCACTACCGGCTATTGGGACGCATGCCTCGAACCATTCACGCTTTGCGCCGGCCTCGCCGCGCAAACCGAAACGATCGAACTGATCCCCAGCGTCACCCTGCTCACCGTGCACCCCGCTGCCTGCGCGCGGATGGTCGCCACCATCAGCGACATCTCCGGCGGCCGCTGCGGGGTCAACATCGTCACCGGGTGGAATCATCTCGAATACGATTCGCTCGGGATCTGGCCCGGTCCCGATTATTATGTTCGCCGCTATGCCTATGCTGCCGAGTACATCGATCTGGTCAAACGGCTGTGGACGGAAGATGAAGTCACCCATCAGGGCGAATTCTTCACGCTCGATCGGGCCACCGTTCTGCCGCACCCGGTTGGCACCCCCACCATCGTCAGCGCGGGGCAATCGCCCAAGGGGCTGGAATTCACCGTCAACAATGCCGATTTCAGTTTCGTGATGACCGGGCGCGGCAATCTTGCGCGGTATACCGAAACGATGCGCGACAAGGCGGCGGCGCGCGGGCGCGATGTCGGCACCCTCCCGCTCTATGCCATCGTCACCGGCCGCACCGATGCCGAGGCGCAGCGCCTCGCTGACGAGGTCGTGGCCAAGGCGGACCGTGCGGCGATCGGCAACATCATGGGCAGCGCCGCGCTCGATACCAACGCCGGCGGATCGAGCTCGCACCTCCAGGCCGCGCTGAGCCTCCCGCCCGAGGAAGGCAACATGGCTTTCATGAGCTTCCCGCTGCTCTGCGGCACGCCCGAGACCGTGGCGAGCAAGATCGATGATATCGTGGCGGAAACCGGGGTTCCCGGGATCATGCTCAACTGGCTCGATTATGTTTCCGGAATCCGGGAATTTGGTGAAAAGATCGCGCCGAAACTGAAACACTAAGCCCGAGGGAGCGGGAAGGGGCGGCATCCGGCACATCCGGTCCGCCCAAACCCGATCAAGCATGGATGCCGCCGTGATAGAGATGGTCGAGGTCGGTCCGCGTGACGGCCTGCAGAACGAGAAGACCCTGATCGACACGACCGCGAAACTCGCGCTGATCGAACGCGCCATCGCTGCGGGTTCGCGCCGCATCGAGGTGACCAGCTTCGTCAATCCGCGCGCCGTCCCGCAGATGGCCGATGCCGAAGCGGTTTGCGCCGGCCTGCCTGAGCGGGATGACGTGACTTACATCGGCCTCGTGATGAATGCGCGCGGCACCGATCGCGCGCTCGCCACCGGGCGGATCGATCAGCTCGGCGCGGTCGCGGTCGCTACCGATACCTTCGCGATGGCCAATCAGGGCCAGACCAGCGACGGTTCGGTCGAAATCTCGCGCGCGATCATCGCGCAGGCACAGGCTGCCGGGCGCACCGGGCAGGCCACCATCGCCGCCGCCTTCGGCTGCCCGTTCGAAGGTGAGGTCAGCGAAGACCGGGTGGTCCAGATGGCGTGCGCGCTCGCCACCGCCGGCCCGGTCGAAGTGGCGCTGGCCGATACCATCGGCGTCGCCAATCCGGCGCATGTCAGCCGGCTGGTCGGGCGGGTTGCGGCTGCGATCGCGCCGATCCCGGTGCGGGTCCATTTCCATAATACCCGCGGCACCGGTCTCGCCAACGTGTGGAGCGCGGTCGAGGCCGGCGCCCGCACCGTCGATGCCTCGCTCGGTGGGCTCGGCGGCTGCCCGTTCGCCCCCGGCGCCGCCGGCAATGTGGCGACCGAGGATGTGGTCTACATGCTCGAACGCGCGGGGATCGCCACCGGGCTTGATCTCGCCAAACTAATCGCCGCCAACAACTGGCTCGCAGATGTCATGCAACGGCAATTGCCGGGAATGGTCGCCAAGGCGCCGCTGTTTCCGCGCGTGGCCGAAGGGAGAACGTAATGGGTTATCGTCTGGGTGTGGATGTCGGCGGCACTTTCACCGATCTCCTGCTATTTGATACGGCCACCGGGGATTTTTGGCGTCACAAGACGCCGTCGACCCCGCATGACAGTTCCGAAGGGATCCTCACCGGGGTCGGCGCGATCTGTGCCAGCGCCGGGATTGCTCCCTCGGAGATCGATTTCTTCCTTCACGGCACCACGGTTGCCACCAACGCGGTGCTCGAAGGGAAGGGGGCCAAGGTTGGCCTCGTCACCACTGAGGGCTATCGCCACATCCTCCAGATCGCGCGCAGCTATGTCCCCGGCGGGCTCGCCGGGTGGATCGTCTGGCCCAAGCCGGTGCCGCTGGCCGCACTGGAAAACACCGTCACGGTCAAGGGCCGGATGGACGCGGCGGGCCACGAAGTGCGCCCGCTGGACGAGGCTGAGGCCCGCGCCCAGCTGCTCCAGCTCAAGGCCAGCGGGGTCGAAGCGGTCACCGTCAGTCTGATCAACGCTTATGCCAACGGCGCACACGAAACCCGTATCGGCCAGCTGGTCGCGGAAATCATGCCCGATCTGCCGATGTCGCTCAGCCACGAGGTCCTGCCCGAAATGCAGGAGTACGAACGCACCCTGACCACCGTTGCCAACGCCGCAGTGCGTCCGGTGGTTGGCAAGTACGTTGCGAACCTGCGCACCCGGCTTGCTGCGGCCGGCATGGCCGGCAAGCTTTCGCTGCTCCGCTCCGATGGCGGGCTGATGTCGGCCGAAAAGGCGGAGGAGCACCCGGTCAACATCCTGATGAGCGGCCCGGCGGGCGGCGTCACCGGGGCGATCTGGGTCGGCCGCAGCGCCGGCATTCGCAACATCCTCACGCTCGACGTGGGCGGCACTTCCACAGACGTCGCGCTGATCGAAAACCTTGAGCCGCGCCGCCAGCGCACCACCGAAGTCGGCCATCTCGCGGTCCGCGCCTCGGCGCTCGATGTGAAAACCGTCGGCGCCGGTGGCGGCTCGATCGCCTATGTGCCCGAACTCACCGGCGCGCTGCGGGTCGGTCCGCAATCGGCCGGCGCTGTGCCGGGGCCGGTGGCTTACGGCAAGGGCGGCACGCTCCCCACCGTCACCGATGCCAATGTCGTGCTCGGCTACCTGCCGGAAAACCTGCTTGGCGGCACCTTCAAGCTTGACCGCGAAGGCGCCAAGCGCGCGGTCCAGACCATCGCCGATGCGCTCGGGGTCGATCTGATGGCCGCCGCGCGCGGGATCATTGATATCGTCAACGAGAACATGTTCGGCGCGCTGCGCATGATCTCGGTCCAGCAGGGATACGATCCCCGCCACTTCGCGCTGATGGGCTTCGGCGGGGCCGGACCGCTTCACGTCAACGCGGTTGCACGGCTGATGGGCAGCTGGCCGGCAGTTTCGCCGGTCTCGCCCGGCGTGCTCTGCGCATTGGGCGATGCCACCACCCGGATGCGTACCGAAACCGCCCGCTCGTTCTCGCGCCTCGCCACCGAAACCCGGACCGAGGACCTCCTGGCGATCTTCGAAGAGATGGCGGCCCAGACCCGCGGGCTGCTGCTCGCCGATGGCCTCCCCGAAAGCGAGATCACCAGCGAGTTCGAGGTCGACGTGCGCTATGCCGGCCAGGCCTTTGAAGTGCCGCTGACGATCACCGCCGATGTCCTCCATCAGGATGGCATCCCCGGCATCCTCGCCCGCTTCGATGAAGAGCACAAACGGCTGTTCACCTTCAACATGGATACCCCGCACGAGATCGTGAACTTGCGCGCGGTGGCGCTGGGCAAGGCGCTCGATCTGCCGGCGGCGGAACTACCCGTAGGCGACGGCAGCCCCGCCGCTGCCAAGATGCGCGATCACGTGTTGTGGATGGACGGGCGCGAACAGGCGGCAGTGATCTATGATCGCGCACTGCTGCGCGCGGGGGATGTCATTCCCGGCCCGGCGATCGTCTGCGAAATGGATTCGACCACGCTGATCGAAAGCGGCTGCACCGGCACCGTCGATCGTTTCGGCAACATCCTCATCAATCTGGCCTGACGGGAACAACCAAGATGCCCGCTACCATCATCGAGACCAATCCCGTCCCGTTCAAGCCGATCGATATCGATCCGGTGACGCTCGACATCATCGAGAACGCGCTGCGCAACGCCCGCGTCGAGATGGACGCCACGCTCGTGCGCACCGCCATGTCGCCCGGCATCCGCGAACAGGGGGATGCCTTCCCGCTGATCGCCGATCACACCGGCAAGATGATAGTCGGCCAGTTCGGGAGCTTCATCGGCGGCTTCCTCAAGAATTACGAAGGCACGCTGGAGGACGGGGACATGATTTTCCTGTCCGATCCCTATTCGGTCGATGGCGCGATCAGCCACTCGAACGACTGGCTGGTGCTGCTGCCGGTGTTCAAGGACGGGCGGCTGATCGCCTATACCTCGATGTTCGGCCACCAGAGCGATATCGGCGGCAAGGTGGTCGGCTCGATGCCAATCAGCGCCACCTCGATCTTCGAGGAAGGGGTGCGCATCCCGCCGGTCAAGATCTGGAAGCAGGGCGTCTACAACGAGGATCTGATCAAACTGGTGATGCACCAGACGCGCAAGCCCGATTGGTGCCAGGCCGATCTCAACGCGCTGATCGCCTCGTGCCGCGTGGCCGCGCGCCGAGTGATCGAGATGGCCACCCGCTTCGGCGACGATGTCTACGTCTCCGCCACGCAGAAGCTGCTCGAACGCAATTACCGCGCGATGAAGTTCCTCGTTGGTCAGGCCATTGCCGAGGAGCCGGTCAGCTTCGAGGACTACATCTGCGATGACGGGATGGGCTACGGCCCCTACCGGATCAAGTGCACGATGTGGCGCGAGGGCGAAAAGGTCGTGCTCGATTTCGCCGGCACCGATCCGCAAAGCGTCGCCTCGATCAACTTCTATCTCAATGAAAACATGTTCAAGATGTTCTTCGGCATCTACATGATCATGGTGTTCGATCCGCAGATCCTGTTCAACGACGGGTTCTACGATCTGATCGATGTGCGTATCCCCGAAGGCTCGCTGCTCAAGCCGAAATTCCCCGCCGCGCTCTCGGGCCGCACGCACGCGCTTGGCCGGATTTTCGATATTCTCGGCGGCCTGCTCGGCCAGAAGACCCCGCAGTTCCTCAACGCCGCCGGGTTCTCTTCCAGCCCGCACTTGTTTTATTCCGGGCATGATAACCGCCCCGGCAAGGGCAATCAGTGGTTCCAACTGTTCCAGATCGGTTTCGGCGGCATCCCCGGTCGTCCGCTGGGCGATGGGCCGGACGGCCACTCGCTCTGGCCCGGCTTCACCAACGTGCCGAACGAGTTCCTCGAGCGCTACTTCCCGATGCTGATCGAACGTTACGAGACCGAGCCCGACAGCGGCGGCGCGGGCCTCCACCGCGGCGGCAACGGCATCCACATGACCTACCGCTTCCTCGCCCCCGGCACGATCTCGATCCACGATGATCGCTGGTTCGTGCCCCCGTGGGGTGTGAACGGCGGCGCACCGGGCGCCCGCGCCCGCAAGCTGCTTGAAAAGGCTGATGGCTCGATGGAGATCGTCGGCAACAAGGTGGAGGACATCGCCGTCGCCGCCGGCGATCAGCTGCACTACATCACCTGGGGCGGTGGTGGCTGGGGCGATCCGCTTGAACGCGATCCGGCCATCGTCGGGCTCGAAATCACGCAAGGCCTTGTCACCCCCGCAGGCGCGCGGGATTACGGGGTGGTGGTCGATGATGCCGGCACGGTCGATGCCGCCGCCACTGCCGCGCTGCGCGCCGAACTGCGCGCCGCCCGGCCGGAAACGCTGCCGCTGTTCGATTTCGGGCCCGGACTTGCGGCCCTGCGCGAAAACTGTCTGGCGGAAACCGGGCTGCCTGCACCCACCCAGCCGGTCTGGCTGACCACGGCGGCGGAGTAAATGCCAGTGCAGAACACCTCCGCCCTCAACGATATCCGAGTCGTCGAACTCGGCCAGCTGCTCGCCGGCCCGTTCTGCGGCCAGCTGCTCGGCGATATGGGCGCCGACGTCATCAAGGTCGAACCGCCCCACGTCAACGGCAAGGGCGGCGGCGATCCGATGCGCGTCTGGGGCCAGGGCGACGAGAAGGTCACGTGGGAAGTGATCGCGCGCAACAAGCGCTCGGTCTCGGCCAACTTGCGCGTGCCCGAAGGGCAGGCGCTGGTGCGCAAGCTGATCGCCAGTGCCGATGTGCTGATCGAGAACTTCAAGCCCGGCACGCTCGAACGCTGGGGGCTCGGCCCCGACAAGCTGCTGGCCGAACAGCCTGGCCTGATCATCGCCCGCATGTCGGGCTATGGGCAGGATGGCCCTTATTCGGATCGGGCCGGCTTCGGCGGCATCGGCGAGGCGATGGGCGGCTGGCGCTACATCGTGGGTGAGCCAGACCGGCCGCCCAGCCGGATGGGTGTTTCGATTGGCGATACCCTCACCGCCACTTATGGCGCGATGGGCGTGCTCGCCGCGCTCCATGTGCGCGATCGCACCGGCAAGGGGCAGGTGATCGACGCCGCGCTTTACGAATCCGTGCTTCAGGTGATGGAAGGCCTCGTCCCGGAGTATGACCGGATGGGCCTGATCCGCGAACGCTCGGGCTCGATCCTCACTGGCATCGCCCCGTCCAATGTCTATAGCTGCAAGGACGGCCCGTTCATGATCGGGGCCAACAAGGATTCGCTGTGGAAGCGCCTCGCCGCAGCGATGGGCCAGCCCGAACTGGGCGACGATCCGCGCTATGCCACCCACCTTGCGCGCGGTGAGCGCCAGACCGAACTCGACGATCTGATCAACGCATGGACCGCGAATTACACGATGGACGAGGTCGATGCGCTGATGATCGAACACTCGATCCCTGCCGGCCGGGTCTACCGTGCGCCGGACATGATCGCCGATCCGCACTTTCAGGCGCGCAAGGCGATCATCGAGGTTGAAACCGAAACGCGCGGGCCGCTCAAGATGCAGAGCACTTTCCCCCGTCTCTCCGCCACTCCCAGCAGCGTGCGCCGTCCGGCCCCTTCGGTGGTCGGCCAACACAATGCCGCGATCTATGGCGAGTTGCTCGGAATGGCCCCGGCCGAACTGGAGGCGCTCGCCGCCGCCGGGGTGATCTGATGGGCCGCGACGAGGACGATCTCGCCAGCAACTATGGCGCTGCTTTCGCCGGGCGGCTGCCGTTCGGAAAGCGTCCGGCGCTGATCGTGATTGATTTCGTCGTCGCCTATCTCGATCCTGCCTCGCCGCTCTATGCCGGGGTCGAAAGCGCCTTCGCCAGCGTCCAGCGCCTGCTCGCCGCCGCGCGCGCCGCCGAGATCCCGGTGTTCTTCACCACCGTGGAATACATGCCCGGCGGGGCCGATGGTGGGGTATTCTATCGCAAGATCCCCGCGCTCAAGGCGTTCGAAGCCGGCAACCCGCTCGCCGCCTATCCGCCCGAACTGGCGATGCTGCCGGGCGAACATATGATCGTGAAGCGCTATGCATCGTCGTTCTTCGGCACCCACCTGTCGTCCACGCTCACCGCGCTCGGGGTCGATACGCTGCTGATCACCGGGGTCTCGACCTCGGGCTGCGTGCGCGCCACCGCGCTCGATACCTGCCAGCACGGCTTCCTGCCGTTCGTCGTGCGCGATGCCTGCGGCGATCGCCACCCCGCCCCGCACGAGGCCAACCTGTTCGATCTTCAGGCCAAGTACGCCGAAGTCATCGGTGAGGCCGAAGCGCTGGCCCACCTCGCCGCGCTGAACCCAGACGGCTAGAATTCGAACGCCTCACGGATTATCGATCCGCCCCACTCACCTAGCGCCGCTCCTCCTCCGCCAGCCGGATCACCGCGTTGCACAGCGCGAGCGAGATCGTCGCGATCACGATCACCTGCCCAACCGAAACCACCGCCAGCGCCTGCAGGCTGTGCGTCAGCAGCGCATAGGCGGCCGAATGGTCGTCCATCCCCCGGATCGCCGAGAGCAGGTTGAGCGACAGCGTCAGCGCCAGCACATTGATCGTCACCAGCAGCGTGTGCCGGGCGATCAGCGCGCCGACGAACCCGGTGCGATCAAGGCACAGCCGCGCCCGGCTCTGCAGTCTCGCGCGAAACCCGCGCAGATCGCGCCCGAAGATCAGCACATAAGTCTGGAACAGGCTGATGCAGCCATAGAGCGCGACCAGCCCCACCGCGGCAGCGGTCCATTCGTGCTCGGCCGTCACCATCCGAGCGACTTCGCCCATCATCATCGGCGCAAACCTTCCCGCCGCCACTTACCGGCGCAATCACCTTTGCACATCCGCACTGCAATCGCCTAGACAGGCGTTGGGAATGGACGGCTCCGGTGGGCCGCGCAGCAGAGGAATTGCCGCAGATGTCGCAGCTCGATTTCGCCGGGCGGGTCGCCCTTGTCACCGGGGCTGGGCGCGGCATGGGCCGGGCCCACGCGCTGATGCTCGCCGGCCGGGGCGCGCGGGTGGTGGTCAACGATCTGGCAAGCCCTGATGGCGGCGCGAGCACCGCCGATGCTGTGGTCGCCGAAATCCGCGCCGCCGGCGGCACCGCCATCGCCGATCATCACAGCGTGATCGGCGGCGGCGCGGCCATGGTCGATGCGGCGCTAGTCGCGTTCGGCGGGCTCGATATCGTCATCGCCAATGCCGGGGTTATCAGCAGCGACACCTTTGCCGGGGCCGATCCGGCCGATTGGCAGGCAGTGTTCGATATCCACTTCGGCGGCACGGTCGAGGTGTGCCGCGCCGCCTGGCCGGCGCTGGTCCGCTCGGGCACCGGCCGCATCGTCACCACCGCCTCGTCCGGAATGCTCGGCAATGCGGGCCTGTCGAGCTATGGCGCGGCCAAGGGCGCGATCTTCAGCCTCACCCGCAGCCTCGCCATCGAAGGACAGGATGCCGGGATCACCGCCAACGTGATCCTCCCCTCGGCATGGACCCGGATCACCGGCACGATCGACGATCCCGCCATCGCTGCCACGCTTCAGCGTTACTTTCAGCCCGAACACGTCGCTGCGCTGGTCGCATGGTTGGTCCATCAGCATACCGCCGTCACCAACGAGGCCTTCCAGGTCAGCGGTGGGCGCGCCGGGCGGGTCAGCATGGCCGCCTATCCCACCGTCCGCCTGTCCGAAAGCACGCCGGAAAACTGGCAGGCCCACGCCGCCGCGCTGCTGGCCGATGGCCCGCTCACCCCGCTGCGCTCCACTGCAGAGATGTTCGGCAACGAACTCGCCGACGCCGATCCCGCCATCCGCCACGCCATGAACGCCGCCACCGGCGGCCTTGGCCTCAAACCCACCACCGGCCGCGAAGGCGAATCGCTGGGCTAGTTTCTCCCTCACCTCGCTGGGGGATGGTGGAGGGGCACAAGCCGCCAAACCGGCGATGCAACCCCCGCTCAAATGAGCACGAAGGCGCTCGCTTCTGGAAAGCTTCAGAAATCAATCCAAATGGGCCGTCACCCGATCCCCAGTCGCCCCATCATCGCCCCCACCAGCCGCTCCTGCTCGGCCACATCGTCGGTTGCGTAAGTGTCGATCAGGCAAACCTCATGCGCCACCAGCAGGTCGATCGCCGCGCGGTGGTCCTGCGGCGCATCGGCCAGCAGTGCCTCGAACCGCTCCAGCGCCGCCGGCAGGCTCACCGCGCCGCGTGCCAGCACCGCCGCCATGTCGGGCAGATCGGCCAGCGTTGCCGCCGCCCGCGCTGCCGCTCGCCCGGGCGCGCCCGCGCGCACGTCCGCGGGCACCAGCCCGGCCACCAGCGGCTCCAGCCGCTCCGCCATCGCGACCTCGATGTCTGCGAGCGTCCGCAAGATCGCGCGGCGTTCCTCGGGCAGGTTCAGCGTCTCGGCTAGCCCGCGCAGCAGTAGGTCGCCGAACAGCTCGCCCTCCCACGCATCGCGCAGGCCTTCGACATAGGCCTGGGGCAGCGCGGCCTGTGCTAGGGGCGCGCCGGACGGTTCGGGAGCATGGCTGGGCATGGCCCCGAATATAGGCCGGAATGCCGCTCCCGGCCATCCCCCAATGCGCGGCCGGGCTTTCGGCGCGGGCAACTTCACGGCATGGTTCCGCCGGTTCGGACTGAAGGATGGGAACATGATTACCCTGCACAGTTACTGGCGCTCGGGCGCGGCCTACCGCGTGCGGATCGGCCTCGCGCTCAAAGGGCTGTCTTACAAAACGGCCGCCCACGATTTGCGCGCCGGGGCGCAGCATGATCCCGAATTCCTTGCACTCAACCCGCAAGGCCTGGTCCCGGCGATCGAGTCCGAGGGCATGGTGTTCACCCAGTCCCCGGCGATCTTCGAATGGCTCGACGAGGTCTATCCCAATCCGCCGCTGCTGCCGAAAGCCCCTGCCGAACGCGCGCAAGTCCGCGCGCTCGCGGCGCAGATCTGCTGCGATATCCATCCGCTGAACAACTTGCGCGTGCTCAACGCCCTGCGCAGCGATCTGGGCGGGAAGAAGGAGCACGTCCTCGCCTGGACCGCGAAGTGGATCGGCCTTGGTTTTGCCGCGCTCGAACCGCAGATCGCGCGCTGCGGCGGCGCGTTTGCGTGGGGCGACAGCGCGACGGTGGTCGATTGCTGCCTGGTCCCGCAAGTCTATTCGGCCGAGCGCTTCGGCGTCGATCTGGGACCCTATCCCGCGATTCGCCGGGTGGCGGAACATTGCCGCGCCCTCGAACCGTTCCGTGCCGCGCATCCTGAAGCGCAGCCGGATTTCGCCGAATAGGCGGTCAGGCGCTCGCCCCGGCGATCATCTCGGCATAGTCCGGCACGCTGCTCGGCGCCGGATCGAACCCGGCCTCGCGGAACCAACTGCGCGACCGCAGCGACTGGCGCTGCGAAAACGCGAAAATCGTGCGCTCGGCGCTGCGCCGATATTCCGCCCCACCGTCCTGCGCCACCGCGCGCAGCAGGTCGTCGATTGCGGTGCCGATCTGGTGGAAGCCGGCCAACGGATCGCCCTGCGCCCGCGCCGCAGCCAGCGCCTCGGCTACTGCCGCCGCGGCGCCCATCGTCGCCGGTCCGCCTGCGCCAGCGGGCAGTGCTTCCGCAGTCGCGGCCACATCGTCGAAGCACAGCTGGTGATAGGCACCGATCCACGGCAAGTGGCCGATCAGCATCTTCAGCTGCGCCAGCACCAGCCCGCACTGCTCCACTGCAAGCGAATTGCTCTGGTCGACCGCCGGAAACACCACATGTTCGAGCGTCTGGACCACGCCGGTCAGGCGGATCACCGGATTGGGGGTCATGCGAAGTCTCCCGCCAGCAGTTCAACCATCGTCGCGGAGAGGCCCGCCGTCACCGCTGCCAGCCACGCCAGTAGCGCGTTCTGGTGATTGGTCCCGTCACGCGCGGCGATGATCGAGGAGGTGTGGTTCATCATGATCAGCTTGTAGCTGGTCAGCACCTGATACCAGTGCAGCTTGACCGGATCGATCACCCGCCCGGTCAGCGCCGCGTACTGCGCCACGAATTCATCGGTTGGCACCATCGAGCCGACGATCAGCCGGCCATCGCCGCCGCGTTGGCCGAACAGCGGCTCGAAGCTATAGGCAATGTCCTCATGGAAATCGCCGATATGGGCGAGCTCCCAGTCAAGCACGGCCGTGATCTGCATGCTCTCCTCGTCGAACAGGAAGTTGCCCAGCCGGTGATCGCCGTGGAGTAGCACCGGATCGTCGCAGATCGGCAGGTTGTCGTAGAGCCAGGTCTCGGCGAGGGTCAGCAGCGGTAGCGAATCGGTACCGTCCATCTCGCGCACTTTGGTCCAGTAATTGACCTGCCACAGCGCCGCATCGGTGGTGCCGGGACGCGGCACTTCGTAATCGTCAAGCCCGGCAGAGGCGTGGTCAACCGCGTGGACCGAAGCCAGATGCTGGATGAACTGCGGGGTCAGTGCCTTCGCCAGCGGCGCCGGCATCACCGCGCCAAGGCCGGACGGGCCGCTCGCCGAGACCGAGGGCTTGGCCACCCCGCCAACGAACCCGGTGATCATGAACGGCTGGCCCATCGCCCCGCCATCGTCCACGCACAGCACCGGTGGCACCGGCACCGTATCGTAAACCGCGCGCAGGATCTGGCCTTCGCGCCGGCGGCAGGTTTCGATAATGCCCTCGCGCGGGTCCATCCGCAGCACGCAGCGGCGGAATTGCGGGGGAATGTCGCCAGTCACGTCGAACACGAACTGCTCTTTGGAAGCGCCGCCACCCATGCGTTTGACGTTGTGCGCGCTCGCCGCGATGCCCAGCTGCGCGAACAGCCCGGTCAGCCCGGCGGCAATTTCGTCCGCTGTCTTGGGGATATAGATCCCGGCCTTGCGCCGCTCGTGCTTGTCTTGAAGCAGCCACAGCAGTCGAGGTTCTATCGCCGTGCGGTCAATCGCCGCGGCATCCTGCCGCGCTGGGTGAGCCACTGTCATGCTCGCCATATCCGCCTGCCTCTTCCCTTGCATGAGCGCGGCCGTTGCCGGCGGCGCAGAACGGAATCGCGTTGTTTGCGTATCTCCACCCCGCAAAAAGCGATGGACCAAAACCGCTGCGGAGGGAAGCCCGCGTGTGCAGCCCGGCGAGAATCCGGTTGACTGGCGAGGTGCCCCGATTAATTGGTTCAACCATAGGTAAGGCAGGATAACTGCCGGGGAGAGGTTCGTCAGTGTCAGCCGGGATGCCCGCATGAGCCAGCTTGTCGTGCCGCCGCGCGGGCCGATGGCCGGGCAGATGATGCCGCAGCAGTTCAACCTGTGGCGGCTGGTCGAATATGCCGGCACATTCCATCCGCACATCGAAGTGGTCGCGCAGGCTCTCGAAGGGCCGGCAGAACGGAGCAACTGGGCCGGGGTGCTGCACCGTTCACGGTGTCTGGCGGCTGGGCTCCTCAAGTTCGGGGTCACCCCCGACTGGCGGATCGCCTCGCTGGCCTGGAACACGCTCGATCACCTGCTGCTGCACTATGCGGTAACCGGGCTGGGCGCGCCGCTGCACACACTCAACCCGCGCCTCACCGCAGACGATCTCGCCTATATGGCGGCGCTGGTCGATGATGATGTCTGCTGCTTCGATGCCGGCACGGCCGATCTGGCGCGCGATCTGGCCGCGCTCGATACCCCGATCCGCTGCTGGATCTTCATGGGCGATGGCGAGCCCGCTCATGCCGCCGCGTTCCCGGGTCTGGTCTATCTGCGCGATATCATCGCGGCCGACGATGCCGGGTTCAGCTGGCCCGATTTCGACGAGAACCGCGCGGCGGTGGTCTGTTTCACCTCGGGCACCACCGGCCGGCCCAAGGGCGTGGCCTATTCGCACCGCTCGCTGACGCTGACCGCGATGGCGATGACCATGGCCGAGATGTACGGCGGCCAGATCGAGGGCGAGCCCACCTGCGTCCTGCCGATCGCCGCGATGTTCCATTCCAATGCGTGGCTGATGCCGTTCTCGGCGCCGATGAACGGGCACAAGCTGGTGCTGCCCGGCCGCCGGCTTGATGGGGCCAACGTGGTCGATCTGGTGCTGGCCGAAGGGGTGACGATGGCCGCCGGAGTGCCCACGGTGTGGAACGACGTGATTCGCGAGCTCGATCGGCGCGGCATCGCAACGACCATGCTCAACACCGCGCTCGTTTCGGGCACGCCGATGCCGCCCACCACTGCTGCGGCGCTGCTGGCGCACGGTATCCGGCCGCGCCAGAGCTGGGGGATGACCGAGTGCCCCGGCACCGCGCGCGGGGCGCTGCCGTGGGGCACTGCCGGGCTCGATGCCGAAGCGCAGGCCGAACTGTTCGTGGCGCGGCAGGGCCGGGTCGGCTTTCACGCGCGGGTGCGCATTGTCGACGAGCAAGGCACGGTGCTGCCGCACGACGGCGTCACCCCCGGCAATCTTGAGGTTTCGGGCCCAACCGTGCTGTCGCGCTATCTGGGCGAACCGGAATCGGCCGCGCGCGAGTGGCTGGAAACCGGCGATATTGCCCGGATCTATCCCGACAGCACCTTCGCTATCGTTGATCGCGCGAAGGATGTGATCAAGTCCGGCGGCGAATGGATCAGCTCGCCCCTGCTCGAGGCTGCGGCGCTGGCCCATCCGGCGATCCGCGCAGCGGCGGCGATCGCCATGCCCGATCCGCGCTGGCAGGAGCGGCCGCTGCTGGTCTGCGTGCTTGAGGACGGCGCGGAACCACCCAGCGACGAAGAATTGCGCGAATTCATGGCCGGCTTCGTGGCGCGCTGGTGGCTCCCCGATGCGTTCCGCTATGTCGCCGCCCTGCCGATGACCACCACCGGCAAGGTCAACAAGGCCGGGCTGCGCACGCAGATCGCCGATACAGCGGAACCCGGAGCGACCAGCGCATGAGCGAACTTGCCGATCGCATCGCCGCCGCCTTTGCGGCCGAGGAAGCCGCTCCGCAGCCGGTCACCTGCGCCGAGGAGATCCCTGCGCGCTACGAATGCATCACCTCGGCCTGGCTCACTGATGTGCTGTGCCGGGACATTCCCGGCGCGGCGGTCACCGCCCACCGTCTCGATACGCCGGACGATGGGGCCAACAACCGCCGCCGCATTTTCCTCACCTACAACGCCGCCGGCGAAGCCGCCGGTCTGCCGCCAACCGTGTTCTGCAAAGCGGCGCAAGGCCTCAACAACCGGCTGCTGATGGGCCATTCGGGCGCGATCCTGTGCGAGGTGACCTTCTTCCAGCGCGTGCGCCATCATCTCTCGATCGAGACCGCCAACGCCCGCCACGCCGCCTACGATCCGAAGACGTTCCGCTCGATCGTCGTGCTCGACGATTTCGCCGGCTACGCCGAATTCTGCGATGAGACCACGGTGGTGGACCGCGCCTTTGCCGAGGCAGAGGTGGATTTGCTGGCCGATATCCACGCGCCGTTCTACCAGTCGCCGCTGCTGGAAACCGATCTGGCGGCGCTGCCCACCTGGCACACCCGCTTCAGCAATCTGTCACACTGGCGGCTCGAGGAATCTTGCGCCATCGGCCTGCGCGAGGCCGGCGATATCATCCCGCCCGCTCTCCGCGCGCGCGCCACCGAAATCTGGCCTGCCACCCTCTCCACGCTGGACCGGCAAAAGGATCTGCCGGCCACGCTGTGCCACGGCGATACCCACCTCAAGAACTGGTATGTCACCACCGCCGGCAAGATCGGGCTGGCCGATTGGGGCGCGACGCACCGCGGCCACTGGTCGCGCGATCTGGTCTACACGCTGACCACGTCGCTGACGGTGGAGCACCGCCGGCTGTGGGAGCGCGAATTGTTCGCGCGCTACATCGCGCGCATGGCGGCGGCAGGCGTGGTGCTCGATGCCGAAGCGGGGTTTGTCGAATATCGCCGCGCGCTGCTAACCGCGCTTGCCTTCTGGACCATGACGCTGAAACCGGCCGAGGGCATGCCAGACATGCAGCCGCCGGCCACCTCGCTGGTGTTTATCGAGCGGCTGGCGGCGGCGGTTGACGATCACGATGTGCTGGGTCTGGCCTGAGCGGGCGGTTGCGGCTTGCCATTGCCCTCGGGGCGGGTCAGACAACGGAAGCAGGTCAGAACAAGGGTGCGGGGCCTGATCCCCGCCGGGCAGAGGGCATTCACAGGGTGAGCGAGGCAGTCAGCAAGATCCGTCAGTTTGAGCGGTTGCGCGATACGATCCTCGACGACATTCGCGCGGGCAAGCTGACCCCGGGGGACAAGCTCCCGGCCGAACGGACGCTGTCGGACCAGTACGGGATCAGCCGCCACGCCGTGCGCGAAGCTCTGCGCACGCTGGAAATGTCGGGCGTGCTGCGCTTCACCAAGGGGGCATCGGGCGGCGCGTTCATCCGTGAAAGCACCGGCGACGGGGTCAGCCAGTCGATCCGCGACATGATCATGCTCGGGCGGATGCCGCTGGCCGATCTGGTGGCGGTGCGGATCAATCTCCTCGTCCACGCGATCGAACTGGCGGTCGTCCATGCCACGCCCGAGGAATTCGACGAACTTGAACGCAACATCGACGAGACCGAGGCGGCGATTGCGCTGCGCGACGGGGTGTCTTCGATCGGGCCGGTGCTGGAATTCAACATCCTGCTCGGGCGGATGTCGCACAATGTGGTGCTGGCGATGCTGATCGATTCGCTGGCGATGATCATGAAGGACCTGCTGCGGATCTATCGGCTGGTGACCGAAGTCGATGTGATAGCCCCTCGACGGGCCATCGTCGCGGCGCTGCGGGCACGCGATGCGGCCACTGCCGTCGCGCTGCTGCGCGAACAGTTCGCCTTGACCACCCAGTATGTGATCGATCGCGCACAGCTGCCGACAACGGCGAGCAACGGCGGGGCTTGACAGACCTCGCGATTGGTTGAACCATTACGCACAAGAATCGACGGCTGGCGGCAACGATCGCCCCGATGGGAGAGTGCAGCAATGACGATGACGCAGACCGAACTGCGCGCCGCGCCGGCGGACGGCGTGGACATCTGGAACCGTGACGACATGGAACCGCGCGTGCGCGAAATCCTCGATCGCACCGTGCGCGATCGCGCCACCGGGCCCTATTCGGCCAAGACCGATGCCGAAATCGTCGCCATGCTGCAGCGGTTCTATGCTGCTCAGGGCCTCAGCGAAATCGCGATCTCCGATGTCCAGCGGATGGCCGGCGGGGCTTCCAAGGAACAGTTCGCCTATCTGCTGCGCCATTCCGGTGATGCCGCTGGTGAGCGGCTCGTGCTGCGGATGGACCCGCTCGAGGCGATTGCACAAACCTGCCGCGGGCGCGAAGCACAGCTCCACGATGCCCTGGGTTCGGTGCTGCCGGTGGCACCGGTGCGCGGGCTAGACGTCAACGGGGTGGTGCTGGGTCAGCCGGCGATCATCCTCGGTTTCGTTGACGGGGTGACCGAGCCGACCGACAGCAAGGGCCACGGCGTCTCCGGCATGGGCTCGAACTATGGTGATTGGGCCGATAAGCTTGCGCCGCAGTTCATCGGCGCGCTGGCAACGATCCACGGGTTTGACCGCAGCAATTCCGATTTGTCCTATTTCGCCGAGCCGACCCCCGGCACCCGTCAGGCCGCGATCTGGCAGGTCAATGCCTGGTCGAAGCTGTGGTGGGACGGGCTGATCCAGCCGGTTCCGGTAATCACTTATGCCGAGCGCTGGCTGCGTGAGAACGCGCCGGTCTGCGAAAATCCGGTGATCTGTCACTGTGACTTGCGCATCGGCAATTTCATGTTCGAAGAACCGAGCGGCAAGTTCACGGCCGTGCTCGACTGGGAGCTCGCCCACATCGGCGATTTCCACGAAGATCTGGCGTGGGCCTGCCAGCGGCTGTTCGGGATGCTGGACGAGAACGGGGAATTCCTCGTGTCGGGCCTGATCTCGCGGCCGGAGTTCCTGCGCCGCTATGAGGAAGCGTCGGGCAACCGCGTCGATCCCGACCGCTTGCGCTATTACGAGGTGCTCAACGCCTACAAATGCGCGGTGATGGACCTCGGCCAGGCGATCCGCGCCGCGACCGAGAGCAACAATCATCAGGATCTGGTGCTGACATGGCTGGCCTCGGCCGGTGCCGTGTTTCTCGCCCAGATGGTCCAGCTGATCCGGGAGGCCTGAGCCATGCTGCCCAATATCGATGTCCGTATCGCCAACATGATCAAGGCGATCGAGCAGGTGGTCCTGCCCGCGCTGCCCAAGTCCGAACGCCTAGCCCGCGATCAGGCGATGCTCGTGGCCGGCCATCTGCGGATGATCACCGGCCAGTGGAAGAATGCGCTGCGTTTCGAGCAGGTCACGCTCGATGCGTTGATCGGCCTCGCGGATAAGCTTTCCGGGATCGTCGCCGAACCCTTCGCCGGCGAACTAGCCAAAGCCGCCGAATGCGCCCGCGCGGCGGACCGCGGCAATATCGACGGGCTGGAAGCGGCCTACACTGCGCTCGGCCATGTGATTGACAACGCCATTCTCGGCGGGCCGGACCATGTGCCGCTGCCGCAAGCAGCGGTTGATGCACTGTTCGACTATGGCAGTCGCAACGCCCAGTTGGAGCGGACCTGGTTCAAGGCGATCGGCTTCGACCCGGACCGCGCCGAACTCCCCGAAATCGCCGACGTTTTGTAGGGTACGCTTCCAGCCTCCGCTGGTGCCGCCAAGCTCGCGACGGATGTCGCGAGCGCACCGACAATCAAGCCTTCTTGAACCGGATCGGCAGCGATTTCAGCCCGCCGACGAAGTTGGTCTGCACCCACTTGGGATCGCCCGCCAGTTCGACCGACTTCAGCCGTGGCATCAGTTCCTCGAACAGGATCTTGATTTCGAGCCGGGCGAGGTGCTGGCCCAGGCACATGTGCGGGCCATAGCCAAAGGCGATCTGGCGGTTGGGCTTGCGGTCGATCACGAAGTCGTCGGCGCGGTCGAACACGTCCTCGTCGCGGTTGGCCGAGGGGTACGACAGGAACAGCCGGTCACCCTTGGCGATCTTCACCCCGCGCAGTTCGGTATCGGCGGTGGCGCTGCGCATGAAGTGCTTGACCGGGCAGGACCAGCGAACCGCTTCCTCCACGAACGCACCGGCCAGATCGAGGTTGCCTTTGAGCAGTTCGAACTGCCCGGGATGGCGGATCATGCCGAGCATACCGCCCGCCGAGGTAGACGAGGTGGTGTCATGCCCGGCGGTCGCCAGCGCCACATAATAGCCGTTGGCTTCGGCGTCGGGGACGTACTCGCCATTGATCCGGGCATTGGCGATCAGCGAGATCACGTCGTCGCGCGGCTCGATCCGGCGCGCTTCGCTGAGCGCGCGGAAATAGTCGTA
The DNA here is from genome assembly GCA_947455865.1 of Sphingomonadaceae bacterium. Classification (GTDB taxonomy): domain Bacteria; phylum Pseudomonadota; class Alphaproteobacteria; order Sphingomonadales; family Sphingomonadaceae; genus Novosphingobium. Next base: position 9,296 of record CANGQZ010000011.1, on the reverse strand, counting down.
AAGGTCGTCGATCGCCGCCTTCCACATCTTGGCGGCGACCAGCGGATCGGTCACGATCTCGGCGCGCTGTTCTTCCGGATCGTGCGTGCCGAAAAACTCCTGCGTCAGCTTGAGCATCCGCGGCTCGTCCTCGGGCGGCACCCCGATCAGCGTCATCACCACGCGCAGCGGATAGAGCAGCGCGAAATCCTTCACGAAATCGCATTCGCCATCCATCTGCATCAGGTTCTCGACCGAGGCGCGGGCAATCTCGCGGATCTGGTCGGACAGCTTGGCGATGCGGCCGGGCATGAACCAGTTCATGGTGAGGTTGCGGTACACCCCGTGTTCGGGCGGATCCATGAAGGTCAGCGACGAAAGTGAACGGATCGTACCGTTGTTAAGCGACCGGATGAAGGCGTCATTGGCCTGATCGTTGAGGATCGGATTTTCGTCGCCGCTGTGAAACAGCTTGGCGTTGCGTTCCACCGCGATCATGTCGGCATGCTTGCTCACGATCCACACCGGATCGAACCCCGGCACCACTGCCTGCGCCAGCGGGGCATTGGCGCGCACCCATTTCAGCGTGGGATAGATCACCGAATCGTCGGCATAGGATTTGGGCGAAAGGACGGTCGCGGCCACATCATCGGGCAGCCGGACATCGGTCCGCGCGCGGGCTTCGGCTTCCATTGCGCTCTCCTCAAAGCAAGGCAGCACTATGTCTGCCGCGCGGGCTTTGTTAACCAGTTACCCGTTGCGCTCATCATGACAGGGATATAGGCTTCGGTCAATGGTTGGTCCGTTGACCGGGCGCAACGGAGGTGCTTTGGGAAAAGGATTATATTACAGCCGCATCTTTGCCGTAACTGGTCGATGGTCAGCAATTCATCGACAGCTACGGCTGGTGATCCGGGCGCAATTCGCGTATAGACTTTACACGTTATGGCCGGGCGAATCCGGCTGAACCGCCTGAAACCACAATCACGGGAGTGGACATGAAAATCACCGCCGCCGTCGCGCGCGAAACCAGCGCGCCGTTTTCGATCGAAACGCTTGAACTCGAAGCCCCCCGCGCTGGCGAAGTGCTAGTGCGGATCGTCGCCACTGGCCTCTGCCACACCGACATCGTCGTGCGCGATCAGGTGCTGCCGACCCCCATGCCGGTGGTGCTCGGCCACGAAGGTGCGGGCGTGGTCGAAGCGGTGGGTGAGGGCGTTACCTCGCTCGCCCCGGGTGACGAAGTCGTGCTCGGCTTCGCCTTCTGCGGCCACTGCCCCAGCTGCTCGGACCATCAGCCGGGCTATTGCACCGAATTTATGGGCCGCAACTTCGGTGGGTGCCGGCCCGATGGCTCGAAGGCGCTCACCGATGCGGCCGGCGCGCCGGTCGGCAGCCACTACTTCGGCCAGTCCTCATTCGCGACTTACGCGCTGGCGGCCGAAAACAACGTGGTCAAGGTCACCGGCGCGGCTCAGCCGCTCGCCAATCTCGGCCCGCTCGGCTGCGGGATGATGACCGGCGCCGGCGCGGTGTTCAACACGCTGGCTGCCCCGGCCGGCAGCTCGATCATCGTCACCGGCGGCGGTCCGGTCGGGCTCAGCGGGGTCATGGCCGCCGCTGCCCGTGATTATGCCACGATCGTGCTGGTCGAGCCGGTCGCCGCCCGGCGCGAACTGGGCCGTGAACTCGGCGCCACCCACGTCATCGATCCCGCGGCGGGCGATGTCGCCGAACAGCTCCGCGCCATCCTCCCCGGCGGGGTTGATCGCGCGCTCGACAGCACCGGCATCCCGGGCGTGATCCAGAGCCTGGTCGGCTGCCTCGCCTTGCGCGGCCAGCTCGCATGGGTCGGCGTGCCGGCCTCGCTCGAAGCCACGATCACCTTGCCGATGATCCCGATGATGGCGCAGGGCCTTTCGGTAAAGGGCGTGACCGAGGGCGATGCCGATCCGGCCGTGCTCATTCCCGAGATGATCGCGCTTAACGCGGCGGGTAAGTTCCCGTTCGAGAAGATGATCCGCACTTACCCGCTGGCCGAGATCAACACCGCGATCGACGATCAGCACAAGGGCCTCTGCGTCAAGGCCGTGCTCGTCGCCTGAGCGTCAGGACGCTGCGCCGGCATAGTGCCGGCGCAGCACCGCCTTCTGAACTTTGCCGCTCGGGGTGCGGGGCAGGTCGCTTACGAACAGCACCGTCTTGGGCACCTTGTAGCCGGCGATTTCCCCGCGGCAGTGAGCGATCAGCGCCTCGGCGTTCGCGTCCGCGCCGGGGGCGGGGATCACCAGCGCCGTCACCGCCTCGCCCCAGCGCGGGTGGGGCAGGCCGATCACTGCCACTTCGCCCACCGCCGGATGGCGCACCAGCGCCGCCTCGACCTCGGACGAATAGACATTCTCGCCACCGGTCACGATCATGTCCTTGATCCGGTCCTTGAGCTGATAGAATCCCTGCGCATCGCGCACGGCGGCGTCGCCAGTGTAATACCAGCCGTCCTTCAGCACCGCTGCGGTTGCCTCCGGATTGCGCCAATAGCCTTTGAACACCGATGGCGCGCGCACCACGATCTCACCCACGGTGCCGTCCGGCACTTCGCGCCCTTCCGGATCGAGCAGCCGGATCTCGGTCAGCGGGATCACGGTGCCGACGGATTTCAGCCGCTCGCTGTCGCCCAGATCGTGCTGCTCGGGGCGCAGCCACAACACCGCGCTCAGCAGTTCGGTTGCGCCATAAAGGTTGATCAGGCCGCACTCCATCGCCGCCAGCGCCCGCTCGATCAGCGGCAGCGGCATTTGCGCGCCGGCATAGCCGACCAGCTTGAAGCAGGTGAAATCGGTTCCGGCCGCATCGGGATGATCGAGCAGCGCCTGCAGTGCGGTCGGCACAACGATGGTCAGTTCCGGGCGGGTCGCGCGGATCGCCGCCAGCACTGGCGCTGGTTCGAACTGCGGCAGAATCGAAACGCACATCCCGTTATAGAGCGACTGGATCAGCCAGCCGATGCCCGACATGTGGAAATTGGGCATGAACATCAGGAACGTCTCGCCCGCCGCCCACGTCGCCGCCGGATCGAGATGTTCGCACAGCCGGATGTAATTGAAGGCCGAATGCGCCAGCTCCACCCCCTTGGGCAATCCGGTGGTGCCCGATGTGTACATCTGCAGCGCCGTCGTGCACTCACTCACCGCGGCGAGCGGATCGGTGTCGGCGGCGCCGGCGGCGAACCCGCCCAGCCAATCCGCCGCGCCGGGGGTAAACGCCACCACCCGCGGCGGTTCGGCCACATCGCTGAGCGCAGCCGTGATCGCCGGCACCAGTTCGGCCTCGACGAACAGCACCCCGCAGGCGGAATCGGCGATGAGCTGGCCGATCTCGCGCGGGGCCAGCCGCCAGTTGATCGGCATGAATGCACGGCCGGCCTTGGCTGCACCGAACAGTACGTCGGCCACTTCGCTGCAGTTGCGGCCGAACCAGCCGATTTGCGCCTCCGCCGGCAGGGAGAGCGCCAGCAGCGCGTTGGCTACCTGGCTGGCGCGGGCATCCAGTGCGGCGAAGCTGACACTCTCACCGCCGCAGACCAGCGCGGTTTCGCTGCCGCGCAGGCGCGCGTGATAGCGAGGGATGTCGCCCAGCACGCGGATTTCGGGATAGACCCACATGGCACGCGCTCTCCATTCCCGGAACTTCGGTAAACCGGTTTACCGAAGCTTATCCGGCGCTGCAGCGTGCGGCAAGTCAAAGCCCGAGACGGCTCCAGAATTCATCCGGGGTCAACCGCTCGCCGCCCGCAGTATCGGCGGGATCGCCGGCCAGCGCGGTGCGCCACGAAGGGTGCGGCAACCGCGGGACGTAGCCCAATGGCGAACGCGCCGGCGGGCGCTTGGTCGAATTGCGCGGGGGGATCGTCGGCTCTCCTGGTCAGGAGCACGAACCGGGCGTTGACGCGTGGGTATCGGTGCAAGGTTTGCGGGGCCTGCCCAGCCACCGCCGGCCGAATGGCTGCGAGGAATCGCTCGACACCCGGCGGGTTAAACTCTATTGATGCGATAGACTATAGCCAGCAACGGATGATTCCCGCGATGCCAGAATTTCTTGCGGCCACCCGGCAGCGGCGCAGCCTTGTCCTGCGCGGCCTCGCGCTCGCTCCGCTGCTCGCCGCCTCGCCCGCGCAGGCCGCCGAAGAGGATGGCTTTCGCCTCACCGCCAACACCCGCCTGCGCTATGAAGCGATCGGGGGGCAGGCGCGCGCCGGGTTCAATGCGGCAGACGAACTGGTCAATCTGCGCACCATCGTCCGCGCCGAATACGATACCCATCCGCTCAAGTTCGTGGTCGAAGTGTGGGATAGCCGCGCCTGGGGTGCCAACCCCGGCACCCCGCTGTCCACCGGCGAAGTCAATGCGCTCGAACCGGTGCAGGCCTATGTCGCCGCCGATTTCGGCGCGGCGCTGGGCAAGGGCACCCGTCTCGCGTTGCAGGCCGGCCGCTTCACCCTCGATCTGGGCGGCCGCCGTCTGGTTGCCAGCGATGATTATCGCAACACCACCAACGGCTTCACCGGGCTGCGCGCCGATCTCACCGCGCCCGGCGGGGTCAAAGCACTCGCGTTCTACGTCCTGCCGCAAACCCGCCTGCCGGACGATTTCACCGGGATGGATCACGCCCGGATCGAATGGGACAAGGAAAGCTTCTCGCAAGTGCTTTGGGCCGGCCTCGTCTCCAAGCGGCTCAACGCCTCCGCCGCGCCCCGGGCCATCACTGCCGAGGTCAGCTTCGTGCATTATGGCGAACGTGATGCGCCGGGTCGGCCCACCCGCAACCGCTCGCTCAACACCGCCGGTCTGCGCGCCATCGCCGATCCGCGCGCCGGATCGTGGGACTGGGAGCTTGAAGGGATGTACCAGTGGGGCGAAACCGCGACCTCGCTCGCCGCGGTCGCCCCGCTCGTCCCGGTCAGTGCCAGCTTCGTCCACGCCCGGCTGGGCTATACCTTCAAGGCGCCTTGGCAGCCGCGCTTCGCGGCAGAGTTCGATCGGGGCAGCGGTGATCGTCCCGGCGGCACATATACCCGGTTCGATACCCTGTTCGGCATGCGCCGAGCCGATTTCTCGCCGGCCGGGCTCTACAATGCGGCCACCCGCACCAATCTCGTCGCGGCGGGCGCGCGGCTGGAATTGACCCCGTCGAAACGGGTCGATGGCCTGCTGACGTATCACGCGCTGTGGCTCGCCAGCGCCGCCGATGCCTTCGCCAGCACCGGGGTGCGCGATCCCGCCGGCAACTCGGGCACGTTCGGCGGTCACCAGATCGATGCCCGCGTGCGCTATTGGCTGGTGCCCAAGCGCCTGCGCTTCGAAGCGAATGGGGTGCTGCTGTTCAAGGGCGGGTTCTTGCGCGATGCGCCCAACGCCATCCCCGAGCGGACCACCCGCTACGTCTCGCTGAACCTCTCCGCGTTCCTGTGAAGAATCTTTACGGGCACGGATCGGGATAGCGGCGCTGGATCGCCTCGATCCCGGCCAGCGCCTCTTCAGAAAGCGTCACCAGACTGCCGTCGATGTTCGCCTCAAGCTGGGCGAGCGATGTCGCCCCGATGATCGAGGAGGTCACGAACGGGCGCGAGCGGACGAACGCCAGCGCCAGCGCCTCCGGTGTCAGCCCGAAGGCCCGGGCCAGCGCGACATAGCGCGCGGTCGCGTCCGGCTGCTGCGGCACGTCATAGCGCACGAACTGCGGGGCCACCGTGGCGCGTGAACCTGGCGGCAGCACGCCGCCCAGATACTTGCCCGAAAGGTGCCCGGCGGCGAGCGGGGAATAGGCCAGCAGGCCAACCTCCTCGCGCAGCGCGAACTCGCTCAGCCCGATTTCGAAGGTGCGGTTAAGCAGGCTGTACGCGTTCTGGATGGAGGCCACGCGCGGCAGATCGCGCTCGCGGGAGAGGCGAAGGAACTCGCTCATGCCCCATGCGGTCTCGTTGGAAACGCCGAAGGCGCGGATTTTTCCGGCAGTCACCAGATCGGCCAGCACGCCCAGCGTTTCCTCGATCGGCACCGTCTCGGGCACATCGGCCAGCCGCTGGAAGCTGCGCTCGCCGAACATCGGCGCGTTGCGATCGGGCCAGTGCAGTTGGTACAGATCGAAGTAATCGGTCTGCAGCTTTTTCAGGCTGCCCTCCAGCGCCGCGGTGATGCCCTTGCGGTCAAGCCGGGCCTGCGGCACGTCGCGTGCCATCTGCACCCGCGGCGGACCGGACACCTTCGTCGCCAGCACGATCCGCTCACGCCGCCCGCCGCCCTGCGCCAGCCAGGTGCCGATATACTGCTCGGTCCGGCCCTTGGTCTCGGCCAACCACGGCGTCACCGGATACATTTCGGCGGTGTCGAGGAAGTTGATTCCGCGATCGAGCGCGAAATCGATCTGGGCATGGGCCTCGGCCTCGCTGTTCTGCGAGCCCCAGGTCATCGTGCCAAGGCACACCGAGCTCACCATGATTCCGGTGCGCCCGAGCGGACGGTTTTCCATGTTGCGGCGATCCTCTTGGGGCAGGGCGAATTGCTAAAAGTTCGCGCGCTGTCTGGAACAGCCGCACGCGGCGGGCAAGGGGTCAGATCATGCCATGCGCCGCCAGCTGCGCGATAATCCGTGTGTGAACCGGCACCGGCACGCGCACTGCCGCCGCCAGCCGTGGCACCGCGCCGGTCAGGTGATCGAACTCTGAAGGCCGCCGCGCGGCCAGATCGCGGTGCAGAGAAGTGGTCGCCTCGGCCGGGAACCCGCCGACAAACGCCAGGGTGCGCGCGACGCAATCGGCCGGCAGCGCCACCCCGCGCGCCCGCGCCACTGCCGCCACTTCCTCCATCGCCGCCGTCAGCGTCGCGGCATGGGCCGGATTGTCGCGGATGGCACCAACCGGCATTTCAAGCGCTGCGCCCAGCCCGCCAAGGCTGCTCGCCAGCACCAGCTTCTCCCACAAGGCCGCAGCCATGTCCGCTGGCCGGGTGAAGGCAATCCCGGCGGCGGCAAGCGTTTCCGCCAGCCGCGCCGCTGCCGGCTCGGCCCATGGGGTGAGCGCCCCGAAGGCCAGCGCCGGTGCAACCCCCAGATGGCGCACGGTATCGCCCTTGCGTTCGAAAAACCCGTGTACCCGCCCGGCCAGCACTTGCACCCCCCGCAGCGCCTCGGCGACCAGATCGGGCGCCTCCACGCCGTTCTGCAATGTCAGCACCGCCAGCCGCGGCGAAGCCAGCGGGGCCAGCAGAACGATGGCCTCGGCCAGCGCCTGGGTCTTGACCGCGATCACCGCTAGGTCAGGCACGGGTAGTTCGCGCGGATCGGCGGTCGCCGGGACCGGCAGGACGGTCGTCACCTCGGCGGTGGTCAGGCGCAGCCCGTCGGTGCGGATCGCCGCCAGCCGCGCGCCGCGCGCCACCACGCTCACCTCGGTGCCGCACGCCGCAAGCCGCGCGGCAAAATAGGTCCCGAGGGCGCCCGCACCGATGACGGTGACGCGCACCCGGCGGACCTTCAGCCGGCCAGCGCGGCGAGGCCGGTGGCCCCGCCAAGATAAGCCGGAACCGTGCCCGCCCGAACCACCACATGGTCGAGCATCAACTGCTCGTTCCCGGCGAGAGGTGCCACTAGCGCGGCAGCCGCGCCGCCGAGTTCGGCCACCGCCGTCGCCAGTGCCGGATCGCTGCGGAACCAGAAATCGTCGCTCGCGCGCAGTTGCGCCGGGCCAAGCCCTTCGCCGGGCAGGAACCCGGCGCGGCGCAGGTCCGGGCTAACCGCCACGGCTTGCGCCACCGCCGCACCCAGCGCGTCCGCTGCCGCTGTCACCGCCTCGGGCAGCCCGCCATCGCGCCCCGCCTTGTCATAGGCCTGCTTGCCCAGGAACATCGTGCGGATCTGGTTGCGCGCCTCGGGCCGCTGGATCAGCCATGTGAACTGCGCCATCTCGGCCCGGATCGCGCCATCGAAGCGCTGGGTCAGGCCCAGCGCGACGCAGTTGAGAATCGCCTCTGCCGCCGGTTCGTGGCCGAGCATCCGTGCCAATTGGCGGGTGCGGTGCCGGTCAAGCGCCGGGGCCAGTTCGTCCCACCCGGGCATCGCCGCATTGGGTCGGTCCCACGGCTGGACCGCGTGCGCGGCACCCGACAGCAGCCATTCCTCGGCCGCCGCCACCTCTTCGCCCTCGGCAACGACACGCTGGACCAGACCGGCATCAAGCGCTGCCTGACCTTGCAGCGTGCGGCCTTCCAGCAGAACTTCCAGCCCGAGCTCGATTCCGATCAGCCGCGGCATCCGCTGCGTTCCGCCCGCGCCGGGGAGCAGCCCGACGCCGCTTTCGGGCAGGCCCAGCATCGCCCGCTTGCTGTCGGTCACCACCCGGTAATGCGCGCCCAGCGCCAACTCGCAGCCGCCGCCGAGCGCGACCCCGGCGATTGCCGCGGCCACCGGCTTGCCCGCGGTCTCCAGCCGGCGGATCGCGTGGCTGAGTGCGAAGAAATGGGTGAAGGCGATGTCGAACCGATCGGCCGGCGGAGCGGCGACGATCATGTCATAGGCCACGCCCAGTTCGGTCAGGTCGGCCCCGGCGCAAAACCCGTTGCCCTTGCCCGAACGCACGACGACCCCGCGCACATCGTCCGCGCGGTGAAGCCACTCGGCGAAGGCGGCAAGCTCGTGAATCGCCTTGTTGGAAAATACGTTCATCGTCCGGTCGGGACAATCGAACACGAAGTGGATCAGGCCATTGGTCTGCGGTTCGATACGGAACTGGGTCAGCGCCGGGTGTGTAGCGGTCATTGCGTGTCCTTGCGGGGGCGTTGCATTGGCGGTGTAAGGCGGTTGTATCGGTCTCAGAATCCGACCTTGTCGGCACCCTTGAGCGAGAGGATTTCGCGCGCCTCGTCGGGCGTGGCAATCTCCAGCCCCAGCCCTTCGAGGATCTGGCGCACCTTGGTCACTTGCGAGGCATTGGTCGGGGCGAGCTGGCCGCGGCCGAGCCACAGCGAATCCTCAAGCCCCACGCGGACGTGTCCGCCCATCGAAGCCGCCATCGCCGCAACTTTCATCTGCGACACCCCGGCACCGAGCACCGACCAGCGATAGTTGTCGCCGAACAGCCGGTCCGCGGTGCGCTTCATGTGCATCACGTCATCCGGGTGCGCGCCGATCCCGCCGAGCAGGCCGAAGCAGGTCTGGATGAACAGCGGCGCCTGAACCAGCCCCTCGCTCCAGAAATAATGCAGGTTATACAGGTGGCTGGTGTCGTAGCATTCGAACTCATAGCGAGCGCCGGTGGCGTTAAGCGT
>CANGQZ010000010.1 GCA_947455865.1 Sphingomonadaceae bacterium | reverse complement strand
CAGCAGCACCTCAACAGTGCGACCTATTCGCGCGCGGTCACCGCGTTCGGGCTCGGCCTGCTCAACGATACCGGCAGCCGCAAGGCCCGCCGCCAGTCAGACCTAGCCGCCGATCGCCAGCTCAGCCTGCGCCAGATCCGCGCGATCCCGCACAACGCGATCCTCCAGCAGCTCGGCTACCCGGTCAACGTCATCGCCGGGTTCGGCACCGCGGCCGATGGCAATATCGAGGAACTCGCCGCGCTCCTCGCCGGCAGCGAGCGCGGGCGCCAGATGGTGCGCCTGCTGCGCGCCTCGAATGCGCTCGCCTCGATCAAGACGGTCGCGGCCCACGGCGAACTGTTCAATTCGGCCTACTGGGCCAGCCGGCCCTATCGCGGCGATGAACAGCACATTTCGCAGGCCTGCCTTGCGCTGGCCGAATACCTCACGGTCGATGATCGCACCGGCGTCTTCCGCCGCCTCGCCTCGCGGCTGCGGGTCGATGCAATGAAGCTCCACCGCCTCTTGGATCTCCTCCCCGATACCGCCCCGCTGCCCGATCGCGAGCACATGCGCCGGGCGATGGGCGTGCTCCAGGCGATCCGGCTGGCGCTGTTCCAGCACATGTTCCTGCGCGCGGTGATGATCCCCGCCTTCAGCCGCGCGAACGACATCAGCCGCGAAGACGTCCTCGAAATGGTCTTCACCCTCAGGATCGACGACGCCCTCAAACAGCTCCGCCGCGCCTTCCCCACCAGCTTCCCGGCAGTGGGCGATTTCTCGGTCGACGAACCCAGCGACTACCCCGACGGCGCCGCCACCGGCTACACCCAGATCCAGACCGACTACATCGACCGGATCGAGCGGACGTATGGCCTGATGCTGCGCATCACAACGGCGATTGCCAATGAGTTCGGGGCGCATGGGTAGGGTCGATCCGCGCCCATTTTCTGATGTTTGGGTTACAAGCCATCGAAAGCCTGAATTCTGCATCACCGCAGTTTGCATGACGGCGTGGCATAGAGCCGAAAACCGCCGGTTACCCGCTTGATCATCGTGATTGCCGGAACGTCCGTGGAGGTACACCGACGTATGCCCTGAACACTGACGAAAAGTGGGAATGGCTGGAGAATCCTACGGCGAGGGCGATCTCCGTGATCGACCGCTGCCGGTCACTCAATAACGTCTTGGCTCTCGCGATGCGCTCTCTGACCACATATTGATGCGGGGTAAGTCCCGTTTGTGCTTTGAACACTTTGCTGAAATGGAACTGGCTGAGGCCCGCCATCTGTGAAAGATCCTGCAGTCCTATAGGTTCATCCAGCCGGTCGCGCACATGATTTTCGATAAGGCGCAAGGTTGTTGCAGAAAGCCGCCTTTGCTCGGCGAGGTCGCCATCCCCGCTAGGTGCGTAGAGTGCTTGATGAAGCACCAGCGCAATAACAGAATCAAGAAACAGCGACCCTTTCATGCTCGGTTGGCGAATTTCATCGGCCAAGGCAGCAAGGCTCGAGCTGACCAGAGGATTATTCCACCCGATCCGAAGCGAAGCCTGCGTCAGGAGGCGGCTACCATCATCAATCGCGAAAATGCAATTGGCTCGCTCTGGCGAGATATGGAGGGTCGTGGCGGTCAACGGCCTGGCAGGCGCCATGCGCAGGCGAGTGCCTGCCGGGATTACGGCAGCAAAACCATGCCTGAAGATCCCGTGCCTGCCGAGCGCAGCAGAGCGCCAAGCGACGTCTCCGTCGGTCAGCAAGCCGATCAGAATATCCGGAACTGCTTCGTGCTCATAAGAGTCCGGCCCGATGGCCCAAGTGCAGATATCTGTATCGGCGTGTTTGGCGCGCGCCAGCGGCTCCGTGTGCGTGGCAGACGAAAGCGCGCGGACGCCATCAAGTGCCGGTAATGTAATGCCTACCTCTCCCTTCCCCGTGACCGCACGGACATTATTCTGGGAAGGTAGCAAGATTTGGATAGACTCGCAAAAATCCGAAAGCGCCGCGCAAGCCCCCCCGATATGCCTACATTTGATGTAGGTGTGGGCTGCCTGGCGAGCTGAGCCTGCAGCCACTTATTGCTGGGTGAGGCAAAATGATATCTGACCGTGATATAGAGTTCCATACTCCTGCCAATCCTTCTCACAGCTGGGCAGAAACAGGATACTTCTTTTTCTACATTCCCGAACACAATACCCTTGCTTGGATATACTACGTCCATCGCGCAGGAGTAGGGGCAACAGAATATCATGTTGAGATCATAGATCGTTGGTCGGATTCGTTTCAGGATTGCCTATTTTCTGACGTGACTAATTACAATCCGATCCCGGTGAAAGCGTCCCGCTTTTCTTTGCCGGGAGGGCTCTCCTACGAGGCGCTGTCGCTTTCGGCCTACCACTTGAAATATGATTCGTCCGGCGTCCAGATCGATGTCCGCATGAACGCGCTTATGCCTCCATACGATATCCATGACCCCGAAATGGATCCGATGGCCGCGATCGATGCGGCAACCGCAATTCAAAACTCCGGCTTTGGATCCGCTTACGCGTCCCATTTTGACATGAGCGTTCATGCTACTGGAACTCTAACGATCAATGGAGTTGACTACCCCATCGACTGCATCTCGACGATGGACCATAGTTGGGGAGAGCGATGGGAGAATGATTACCATCCGATGGCATGGATCAATGCGCATTTTAGCAAAGATTATGTTATACATTCGATATTTCATTTCGACCAAAACGCAAAAATTGGTGAACAGCATACCTTTCGTCATGGATATGCATTGTTAAACGGCCGAGTTCGCGGACTGAAGGGCGGATCAGTTCGCACAATTCGTAATGGCATATGGCCAATTTACTCGGAAATAGAGTTTATCGATGTTGACGACCTGAAACATATTATCCGAGGATCAATGGTTTGCAATCATCCTTGGCAGCTTTATGGCAACTGTGCATCTGCCTTAGCAATGGCCAAGTGGTGGAGCCCCGATTTGAGCGAGCCCGGTTACGGCATCTATTTCGATGCCTGGCCGACTAACCACGTGCGCGTGTGATACACTCTGATGAATAGAGTTGAACCGACGGCAATCTTGCGGCGGCAGTTCGATATGGAGCCGGCTTGGGCAGGTCTTGTCGAACGTCGGCGGGTCGCGCAGGCCTTACCCCCATATCAACTAGCTTCGGTTGCCGATGTAACGGTCTGCCTAGAGCGGATGTTGGTGGCCGAAGGGTGGCAGGGTCGGATTGGTTCGGTAAACCGGCTGGGCGGCGGCGCGTCCAAAGAGCAGTTCCTGTTCGACTGGCATCACCGCGCAGAGGCTGGCGGGGGCGAAAAATCTTGCCGTTATGTTCTACGGACCGATCCGAAAAGCCCGATCATCGAAACTGATTGCCGGCGCGAATTTGCCGCATTGACGGCGATGCAGGGGCGGGTGCCGGTACCAGAGCCTGTTTTGCTGGATCACGCAGGGGCGTATTTCAATCGGCCGGCAATGATTACCCGTTTTGTCAGTGGGGTGACCAAGCCATCGGTTTCGCAAGATCGTGTTTCGGGGCTTGGAACACGCCTGGGCGAGCCGCTTCGCAGCCGGATGAAGCGTCAATTCATGACATATCTTGTGGCGATTCACGCTTACGATTGGCGGTCGCTGCCCCTTCCCGGCTTCGACGTTCCGGATAGCGATCCTTATCAGGCCGCGCGCTGGTCAATCGGTTTCTGGGATGCGATATGGCGGCTGGACAAGATCGAGGAACGACCAGTTGTTACCATCGCTTGGCGATGGTTGGAAAAAAAGCTGCCCGCCTGCAGCGATTTAGTGTTTACGCACGGTGACTACAGGACGGGGAACTATCTCTTTGATGAGAATCGTGCGGAAATAACAGCTATCCTTGATTGGGAGCTGGCGCGAATTGGTGACTATCATGAAGATTTAGCTTGGATTTTAATGCGCCTATTTGGTGTATTTGAGGACAAAAAGTTCTTTGCTGTTGACTTGTATGAACGTGAAGATTTCATTGTGGCTTATGAAGAGGCGAGTGGTAGGATAGTAAACCGTGCAACGCTTCGTTTCTATGAGATACTGGCTGTGCTCAAAACCTATATCGTCGTTGCTGCAAGCGGATTATCCGTGGCGCGGCGTAAACACAGCCATCAAGATGTAATGCTTACTTACATGGGTGCTACGACTCCGATGTTTGCATCTGAGTTGACTCGATTGCTGCTGGAGGAATTATGATCCTGCCCACGGTTGAAGAGCGGCTGGATAGCATCGCCCGGGCCCTGGAGGCGGTCATAATCCCTAGTTTGCCGGAACAAGCCAAGCTGGCAATAGAACTGACGCAACTGAGCATTGGCCACCTTAAGATCGTCTCCGGCCAGTTGGACAAGCTCGGCCCATTGATGGCAACTGATCAAGCCGCCATTTTCGAGCTTGGTTCCGGTTTGGCGGCCCAAGCCGATGGTGGCGCCGCCACGATGTCGGCCGCAACCGCGCTCAAGGCTGTACTCGGTGGAAGTGACCGATACGTACCGTCACGTGATGTAATTGCGAGCTTAAGTGCCGCTGTGTGCCATTTGATCGACGCGGCCAGCGAAGACGGCCGCGCCGAATTCACCTCATACGCCGTCCGCACCGGACTGGCTTTCGAACAGGCTCAATCAGGGCGTGAACGCGAATTGTTTTATGGCTATGGCTTCGACTCTACAGACAATATGTAATTTGCAGTATCTCATTAGGCGGCAATAATTATTATTGCACCAAAGCATCGAAATAAAACGTCGGTAGTGAATCATGAGATTGACTCGAATTGATAAATTAAAATTTTTCCGCCATTAAATATGGCGGCATCATCTGTATGATTAATCGATTGCAATAAAATTGCACTTGTCACTGTGACTGCGCTAACCTGCCTGCGACGGGCAACCCCGGCGCTGTCACGGGAAAAAGGACGCCGCGCATGACTGTCCAACCGCGCTATATCGGGCCTGCCGCCCGCTACCTTGAGGATTTCACCGTCGGTGAGCGTATCGTCACGCAGGGCCGCACGGTCACTGCGGCGGATGGCTTGTTCTGGGCGATGTTCAGCGGCGATATGAACCCGATGCACGTCGATTATGATTATGCCGCCAAGCATGGCCTGTTCGGCGGCGCGTTTCCGCCGGGGCTCGCCACCATCGCCATCGCCTCCGGGCTGATGGAGCGGCTGGGCCTTTCAGCGGGCACCGGCCTTGCGATCATCGAGCAGACTATCCGCTATAAGGCGCCGGTGCTATTCGGTGACACCGTCCGGCTTGAACTGGAAGTCACCGAGGTCCGCCCGCACGCGGTCAAGCCGCAGGGCAAGGTGACGTTCGCCTACACCATCGTGCGCGGGGCGGACGACGTGGTGATCGAGGGTGAGTGGCGCTGGCTTTTCGCCCGCCGCCCCGCCACCCCTTAACCGCCAACCCTTAACCTTTGCCGGCCCCCAAGTCCCGCCACGGGACGCCGCCGCCGCGCCGCTGGCGACTCGCCGGCACTTGCGCGACAAGGCACGGTGAGGTCACAAGAGGCGGCTATGCAGTTGAGAACCCGGGGCTGGATCGGACTGGTGGCGGTGGCGGCCGGGCTGGGGCTGGTTGGCGCGAGCCTGATCGCCGGCAAAGGGCCGCCGCCCGCTGCTGCGGCGAGCGATCCCGCGTTGGCGATCGAGGTTGCCCCCGAAATGGTCGGCTCGGCCGCGCCGGTCGCTGCCGCGCCTGCCCCCGCTCCCAGCGCCGCGCCGGCCAAGGACGAGCGCTTCGTCATCAAGCGCATCCTCCCGATCGATGGCCCGATCCGTTATGGCGATTGGCACTGGGATGAGGCCGGCGTGCCCGCCGGGCCGCTGGTTATCACGGTCGATCTCGATGCGCGGGTACTCTCGGTGTTCCGCGGCGGCTATGAGATCGCGGCGACCGCGGTGCTGCTCGGCACACAGGAAAAGCCCACTCCCACCGGCCTGTTCCCGATCACCGAGAAGAACGCCGATCACAAATCCAACATCTATGACGGCGCGCCGATGCCCTACATGATGCGCCTGACCAACGATGGGATCACGATCCACGCCACCACGGTCGAGAACGGCTATGCCAGCCACGGCTGCGTCGGTGTGCCCGCCCCGTTCGCGAAGAAGCTGTTCGGCATCACGAAGCTCGGTACGCCGGTCTACATCACGCGGGGCAAGATGGTCGGCGTCGGCGATTCTTTGACCGGCTGATTCTGGCCGCGCTTAGCCCGGTTTCCAGCCGATTTCGGCGGATTTGGCGGTGCGCGGCACGTCGGTCACGGCTTCGTTGACGGTCACGCTCTCGCCGGGGGCAAGCTGGCGTTTGGCCGGCACCACATCGAGCGAATAGACGATGCGGTTGTTGCTGTCGCGCAGCACCACCAGGATCGGCGGCACCGACCGTCGCTCGCGCCCCACGTTGGTAACCTTGCCGCTCGCTCCGAAGAATTCGGCGCCGTTGGGCAGGGTGCGGCGGTCCTGCCGGTTCGGCGGGAACTCGAGCACCAGATCGGGCTGCGCCTCGGCGAACGTGGGCCGGGCCAGCGGTGCCCAGTCGGGCAGGCCGTACCACGCCACCGCGCCGATCCCCGCAAACGAGACCGCCGCGAATACCCCGGCGGCGATGGTGTAGAGCTTGAGCCAGTTGCGCCGCGGCCGGAACGGCGGGGCGTGATCGAAGCTCGACGGGGCCTCGCCAAAATCGCCCGCCAGGCTGTCGTCGGTATAGCTTGCCGCGGGCCGCGCCTCGTCGCGCAGCGAAGGCGGGACAGGGGCTTCGGTGGCGGCAGCTGCCGGTGGAGCCGGTGCTGCTGCCGGAGCAGGTTGGGGGGAAGGAGCCGGCGCAGCAGCAGATGCCGGCGCCTCGGGCAATTCCGGGCCGGACTGGAACCAGCTGTGGCGGCATTTGGCGCAGCGTACCGTGCGCCCGTCCACACCGATGGCGCTGTCGGGGACGACATAGCGCGTCGCGCAGGCTGGGCAGGCGATTATCATTGTGCGGTGATAAAGCACGCTTGGCGCGGCAGGGACAAGGCCGCAGCGGCGCAAGTGTGCGTAAGCGCCTCTTTTTTCCACATCGATAGGTGGCTATAGCCTGCTCGGGGTCGGTCGCATCTGGCCGGGGAGCCATCAGCGCCGTGACGACAAGTATCAGCCGATGAACGCCGCGGGCGAGGGGGAGATCGTTCAGTTCGACAATGTCGGGCTGCGCTATGAAACCGGGCGCGAGGTGCTCAGCGATCTGTCGTTCACGCTCTATCCCGGCAGCTTCTACTTTCTCACCGGGGCCAGCGGCGCCGGCAAGACCTCGCTGCTCAAACTGCTCTATCTTGCCCAGCGCCCCTCGCGCGGGGCGATCCGGATGTTCGGCACCGATGCGATTACCTTGCCGCGCGAACGCCTGCCCCAGCTGCGCCGCCGGCTGGGGGTGGTGTTTCAGGATTTCCGGCTGGTCCCGCACCTTTCGGCTTATGACAACGTCGCGCTGCCATTGCGCGTGGCCGGCGCGACCGAGCGCGAGCTGACCCGACCGGTCACCGATATGCTCGAATGGGTCGGCCTCGCTGACCGGATGACCGCGCGGCCGGCCACGCTCTCGGGCGGCGAGCAGCAGCGCGTGGCGATCGCCCGCGCGGTGATCGGCCGTCCGCAGCTGCTGGTGGCGGACGAGCCGACCGGCAACGTCGATCCCGAAATGGCGATCAAGCTCTTGCGCCTGTTCGAAGCGCTCAATCGCCTTGGCACCACCGTGGTGGTTGCCACCCACGATGTCCATTTGCTGCGCAAGGTTCCCGATAGCCTGATCATGCGGCTCGACAAGGGCCGCCTCTCGGACCCCACTGGCTATCCGCCGCGCGATAGTGCGGCCACCGCGGCGCGGCCCGTTGCAGGCGAAGGCCAGTGAGCGAAAACGGCGGCGGCCTGCGCCTTCCCGAATTCCTCTCGCGCGGCCTCTTCGGGCGCGGTCTTGCCGGCGGGCGCCGCCAGGCCGAGCTGGTCGCGCAGGCCCGCCTCTCCGGCCCGATCCCGTGGGTGCTGGCGATCATGGTCGCGCTGATGACCATAGCCGGGGCGGGCGGGCTCGCGCTGCGCAACACCGCGCAGGCCGCAGCAGTCGAACTCTCGGGCGGGATCACCGTCCAGATCGTTGAAGCCCGGCCCGAAGAGCGCTCGCGTCAGGCCGATGCCGCGCTAGCCCTGCTGCGCCGGGTCGAAGGCGTGCGCGCCGCGCAGCTCGTGCCGCAGGATGAACTCGATGCGCTGGTCGAACCGTGGCTCGGCACAGCTGCCGGTGAGGCGGCCGATGTTCCGGTGCCGGCGCTGATCGATGCGCGGCTGGCCGGCTCGCTCGCGCCCGCCCGGCTCGCCAAGCTGCAGGAAGTGCTGCGCAAAGTCGCCCCCGGCGCGCGGGTTGATGCCCAGTCGACCTGGCTGAAGCCAGTGTTCGGCGCGATCGCCTCGCTGCAATGGCTGTCGCTGGCGCTGATCGTGATGCTGGCATTCGCCACCGGCGCGGCGGTCCTGCTCGCCGCGCGCACCGCGCTTGGCAACAACCGCGATACGATCGAGATCGTCCACCTGCTCGGCGGCACCGATACCCAGATCGCCCGGCTGTTCCAGCGCTCGATCGCGATCGATGCGGCGTGGGGCGCGGTCGGCGGCTTCCTCGCCGCGGTCGCCGCTATTTTCGTCCTCGCACGCAGTTTTTCAGCATTGCAGGCCGGGATCGTCAGCGGCGCCGCGCTCGGCCTGCTCGATTGGGCGCAGCTGCTGCTGGTGCCGATTGTCGCGGTGTTGGTGGCGATGCTCACCGCGCGCTGGACGGTGATGCGGGCACTGCGCGGCATGCTATGATCACGTCCAGATGATCCGCCGCGTCGCATCCTCGATTCTGCTGCTCTGGGCGCTGGGCTTCCTCGCGTTCGCCGTGTTTCTGCCGCAACCGGCCGGCGCGGTGAAAACTGATGCGGTGGTCGTGCTCACCGGCTCGGAAGGGCGGATCGATCACGGGCTCGAAGTGCTGAACGCCGGGCTCGCCCGGCGAATGCTGGTCTCCGGGGTCGATCGCGAGGTTCGCCCGCGTGAACTCGCCGTGAAATATCGCATCGCCCCGGCCCTGCTCGCCTGCTGCATCACGCTTGGCTACGAATCGGTCGATACCCGCAGCAACGCCCGCGAGGCGTCGCGGTGGATCGCGGCCAACAACTTCACCTCGGTGCGGCTGGTCACGGCCGATTGGCACATGCGCCGCGCCGCGCTCGATTTGGCGCAAGTCGCGCCTGCCGGCGTCACCGTGATCGAGGATGGGGTGCCCACCCAGCCCAGCTTCGCCGCGCTGTTCCTTGAGTATCACAAGCTCGTCGCACGGATGGTCCAGCGGTTATGGGGCGGATGAACCGGGCGGGCCCGGGCGAGGTGCTGCGCAGCCTCGTCTTTTACGCGGTGTTTTACGGGATGACCGGGGTGCTGGCGCTGCTGGTCACGGTCCAGCTGGCTCTGCCCGGCCGCGGGGTTGTCCACGGCGTCCATATCTGGACCCGTCTCCACCGCTGGTGCGTTACCCATATTCTCGGAATTGCGGTCCGCATCGAGGGCATGCCTCCCGATGGGCCGGTGCTGGTCGCGCTCAAGCACGAAAGCTTTTTCGAGGCGATCGATCTGCCCAACCTGCTGACTTATCCGGGCGTCTTCGCCAAGATAGAACTGCTGCAGCTGCCGCTGTGGGGCCGCGCGGCGCGGTCCTATGGCCTGATCGGGGTGGAGCGCGATCAGGGCGCGCGCGCCTTGCGGGCGATGGTCAAGGCGGCCCGCCCGCTGGTGGCCGAAAATCGCCCGCTGGCGATCTTTCCCGAAGGCACCCGCGTACCCCACGGCACGCATCCGCCGCTGATGTCGGGCTTCGCCGGGGTCTATTCGCTGCTCTCGCTGGCGGTGGTCCCGGTCGCGGTCGATAGCGGGGCGACCTATCGCCGCCGCTGGAAGCGGCGCGGCACGATCACTGTGCGCTTTGGTGAGCGGATTCCGGCCGGGCTGCCCCGCGCCGAAATCGAGGCACAAGTCCACGCCGCAATCAACGCGCTCAACCCATGAGCGAAGAACCCTCCCGCCATCTCGAGCCCGATCATCGAAGCTGGGGCGAAGTGCTCGGCCCCGGCCTCATCACCGGCGCGGCCGACGATGATCCGAGCGGCATCGGCACTTATAGCCAGGTCGGTGCGCAGTTCGGCTACAGCCTCGCGTGGACGATGGTGTTCACTTATCCGTTCCTCGTTTCGATCCAGATGATCTGCGCGCGGATCGGCGCGGTCACCGGGCACGGCATCTCGCACAACCTGCGCCGGCACTATCCGCGTTCGGTGCTGGCGCTGGCCGTGCTGCTGCTGCTGGTGGCGAACACGATCAATCTCGGGGCCGATCTCGGCGCAATGGCGGCGGCGCTCAACCTGCTGATCCCGGCGGCATGGCATATCCCGGTGTTCGTCTGGGTGGTCGCATTCGGGCTGGTCGCCGTCGTGCTGGAAGTGTTCCTCAGCTACGCCCGCTACGAACAGATCCTCAAATGGACCGCGCTCTCGCTGCTGGCCTATATCGCGGTGCCGTTCGTGGCGAACATCCACTTTGCCGATGTGCTGCGCGGCGTGCTGGTCCCCAGCTTCGGCTTCGGGCGGGAAGAGGCGATGGCGGTGGTTGCGCTGCTCGGCACCACCATCAGCCCCTACCTGTTCTTCTGGCAATCGGGGCAAGAGGTGGAAGAGCAGCACCGCCGGCACACCTACCCGCTCGGCGTGTTCCCCCGCAAGGCCGGGCCGGGGCTGGCGCATATCCGCAACGATACCGTGCTGGGCATGGCGGTCACCGCGATCACCGCGCTGGCCATCGTCATCGCCACTTCGGCCACGCTCCACGCCCATGGCATCACCCAGGTCACCTCGGCCGATCAGGCAGCGGCGGCGCTGCGCCCGATCGCGGGCGAGTTCAGCTTCCTGCTGTTCGCCATTGGCATCATCGGCATCGGGCTCTTGGCGGTGCCGGTGCTCGCCGGCTCGGCCGCTTATGCCCTGTCCGAAACGTTCGGCTGGGCCGAAGGGCTGGACCGCAAGCCGCGCGAGGCCAAGGCGTTCTACGGTGCGATCGCGGTTGCCGTGGCAGGCGGCATCGCGCTCAACCTGCTGAACATCGATCCGATGCGCGCGCTGTACTGGACGGCCGTCATCAACGGCCTCCTCGCCCCGCCGCTGATGGTGATGACGATGCTCGTCGCCAGCAACCCGCGCATCATGGGCCGGCTGACGCTAGGCCCCGCGCTCAAGCTCGGCGGCTGGGCGGCGACGCTGGTGATGACGGCGGCGGGGGTGCTGTTTCTGGTGAGTTAGGGAAGCACATTCCCACGCCCGCTCAGGCCGAGCCGGTCGAAGCCGCCGCGCCCGAGGCCCCAAACCGCGCCGCGATCTGCCCCTCCGCAGCCGTCGCTTCCGCGATCAAAACGCGCAGGGCTTTGGCGGTATCTTCCAGCAAACCGCTGCTCACCGGCCGCTCGCCGTTGATAAACCGCCGGATGGCCCGTTCGTCGATGCCGAGCCGCCGCGCGGCTGTGGTCACCCCGCCCAGCACCTGGACGCAATGGGCAAAGTGGTCACGCGGATCGTGGGTTGTGGTGGGCGCTGTCATTGGGTTCCATATCGTTTCTGCCGGCAATCACGGCGCGGCGTGCCCGCGCGCAACGCCAACCTACCCCCCCGCGTGATCGCTGCGTCCGAAGTCGGGCCGGGCGTCGTCCTGCCCTTCGGCGATGATCGAGCGGCGGATCGCGCGGGTGCGGGTGAAGTGCTCGAACAGCGCGTCGCCATCGCGGCTGACGATGGCGGTGCGCAGCGCGTCGAGGTCGGCGCTGAAGGTGTCGAGCATTTCCAGCACCGCATCGCGGTTGGACAGGAACACGTCGCGCCACATCGTCGGGTCGGAGGCGGCGATGCGGGTGAAATCGCGAAAGCCGCCGGCCGAATACTTGATCACTTCGCCTCGCGTCACCTCCTCGAGGTCCGATGCGGTACCGACGATGGTATAGGCGATGAGGTGTGGCAAGTGGCTGGTGACGGCCAGCACCAGATCGTGGTGCCCCGCGCTCATCGTTTCCACTTTGGCGCCCAGCGCTTCCCAGAACGCGGTGAGCGCCGCGACCTGGGCCGGATCGGCGTTGTCCGGCGGGGTGATGATGCACCAGCGCTTGCGGAACAGCGCGGCAAAACCCGCGTCCGGGCCCGAATGCTCGGTCCCCGCCACCGGGTGCGCCGGGATGATCGCCGCGCCGGGCAGCGCCGCCGCCAGCGCCTCGGCCACGGTGCGCTTGGACGAGCCGACATCGCTCACCACCGCGCCGGGGGCGAGCGCGCCCGCGATCTCCGCCGCCGCCGCGCCCATCGCGCCCACCGGCACGCACAGGATCACCAGGTCCGCGCCGGCCACCGCTTCGGCCGCGCTGGCGCAGACCATGCCGGTCAGCCCGCGCTCGGCGGCACGCTGGCGGGCGGCTGGATCGGCATCGTAGCCGGTGCTTACCACCCCCGGCAGGAACTCGCGCACCGCGAGACCGATCGATCCGCCAAGCAGACCCAGGCCAATGATGGCGACATGGCGAAACCCGCTCATGCCGCTTCCGCCAGCCGGCGCAGCACCGCGGCGATTTCGTCCATCTGCGGCGAGGTGCCGATGGTGATGCGCAGCGCGTCGGGCAGGCCCTGTCCGGGCAGCCAGCGGACGATATACCCCGCGCTTGCAAGGCCGTTGTAAGCCGCTTCTGCGCTCAATGCGCCGGTGAAGCGGATCAGGACGAAATTGGCCTCGCTCGGCAGCGGTCTGATCCCGAAATTGCCGAGCGATTCCAGAGCAGTAACGAACCGGGCGCGTTCGCTGGCGTTGTGTTCGCGCGCTCTTGTCACGAAGTCCTGATCGCCGAGCGCGGCCAGCGCCATCGCCTGTCCGGTCGCGGTCACGTTGAACGGCCCGCGGATGCGGTTGAGCGTATCGACGATTCCCGGCGCGCCGGTGCCCCAGCCGACGCGCTCGCCGGCCAGCCCATAAATCTTTGAAAAGGTTCGCGTGACCAGCACGTTGTCATGCGCCGCCGCCAGCGCCAGCCCGCCGTCGTCATCTTCGGGCGCGACATATTCGGCATAAGCCTGATCGACCACCAGCAGCACGTCCGCCGGCAACCCGGCATGCAGCCGTGCCAGCTCTGCCCGGGGCAGGAAGCCGCCGGTCGGATTGTTCGGATTGGCCAGAAAAACCACGCGGGTCCGGTAATTGACCAGCGCCAGCAGGGCATCGACATCGGTGCCATAATCCGCATCGGGCGCGACCACCGGCTCCGCCCCGCAGCGCCTTGCCGCGATATCGTAGACCGAAAAGCCATAGCGTACATAGACCACCGCGTCGCCCGGCCCGGCATAGCCCTGCGCGGCAAGGTTGAGCAGTTCGTCGGAACCGGTGCCCATCACGATGCGCGCCGGATCGATCCCGTGCACCGCGCCGATCGCCGCGCGCAGCTCGCTGCTGTCGGGATCGGGATAACGGCTGGCCTCGGCCGCCGCGCCGCGCGCCGCCAGCGCCGCCGGGCTGGTGCCAAGCGGGTTTTCGTTGGCCGAAAGCTTGATCAGCGGCCGCCCGTCCGCCCCGGCCGACTTGCCGGGCGCATAGGGATGGATCGCGGCAATCCACGGCTTTGGAACGGGGGCAGGGCTCTCGGGCAGGCTGGTCATGGCGCGCCGCTTTAGGAGCGGAAGCGCAGCCCCGCAATGGCCCGTTCCGCCAGTGCAGCGCCTGCCCCGCGCCGCGCCATTGACAGCGCAGGGGCTTTCCCGGCAATCCCGCCCCGCCAATGCCCTCCACTCCGCTTCTTGCCGCGAGCCGCGTGCTCGATCTGGCCCAGCCGCTCCCGCTCGATTGCGGGTTGAGCCTGAGCGCGGTGAGCATTGCCTATGAAACCTACGGCACGCTCAGCCCGGCGCGGGACAACGCCGTTTTGGTGTGCCACGCCACCACCGGCGATCAGCACGTGGCGAGCCCGCACCCAATCACCGGCAAGCCCGGCTGGTGGAGCCGGATGGTCGGCCCGGGCAAGCCGATCGATACCGACCGCTTCTTCGTGATCTGCGCCAATGTGCTGGGCAGCTGCATGGGCACCACCGGCCCGGCCAGCCTCGCCCCCGATGGCCAGCCCTATGCGATGCGCTTTCCGGTCATCACCATCCGCGACATGGTCCGCGCCCAGATCGCGCTGCTCGATCATCTCGGAGTGGACCGGCTCCATGCCGTGGTCGGCGGCTCGATGGGCGGGATGCAGGCGCTTAGTCTTGCCGCGCACTGGCCGGAACGGGCGGCGCGGGCGATGGTGATCGCCGCCACCGCTGCCATGCCCGCGCAGAACATCGCCTTTCAGGAGGTCGGCCGGCAGGCGATCATGGCCGATCCCGATTGGCAGGGCGGGGCCTATTATGGCACCGGCCGCGCGCCCGATGCTGGCCTTTCGGTGGCGCGGATGGCGGCGCACATCACCTATCTGTCGGAAGCGACGCTCAGTGCCAAGTTCGGCCGCCGGTTGCAAGACCGCGAATCCAAGAGCTTCGGGTTCGATGCCGATTTCCAGGTGGAAAGCTATCTGCGCTATCAGGGTGAGAGCTTCATCGAACGGTTCGATGCCAACTCCTACCTCTATATCACCCGCGCGATGAGCTACTTCGATCTGGCCGAGGAACACGGCGGGCGCTTGGCGGAGGCGTTCGCCCGCGCCACCGCGCGGTTCTGCCTCGTCAGCTTCGATACCGACTGGCTCTACCCGACCGAGAACTCGCGCGATATCGTCCACGCGCTCAACGCCGCCGGCTTGCCGGTCAGCTTCATGGAACTGGCTGCGCCGTTCGGGCACGATTCCTTCCTGCTCGAAGTGCCCGCGCTCGACCGGGTGATGGCCGGGTTCCTCAGCCAGTGAGCGCGGCGCTGCGCCCCGATCTGGCGATCATCGCTGAACATGTCGCCCCGGGCACGCGCGTGCTCGATGTCGGCTGCGGTGATGGGGTGCTGCTCGCCGCGCTGCGCGATAAGAGGTGCGATGCGCGCGGCATGGAACTCGATCCGCACGACGTCGCCACTTGCGTCGCCAACGGGCTTTCGGTGATTCAGGGCGATGCCGATTCCGATCTCTCGTTCTACCCTGACCGCGCGGTCGACTATGCGATCCTCAGCCAGACCCTCCAGACCACCAAGCGCCCCGACAAGGTGCTGGATGAACTGCTGCGAATTGGGCGCAAGGCCTTCGTTTCGTTCCCCAACTTCGCCCACTGGCGGGTGCGGCTGGCGCTGCTGTTCGGCGGGCGGATGCCGGTCACCCGGCTGATCCCGGTGGCCTGGTACGAAACTCCCAACATCCACCACCTGACGGTCGACGATTTCCGCGCGCTGGTGAAGGAGCGCGGGATCACGATGGAACAGTCGTGGTTCTTGAAAGGAGATCGGCTGACGAGCGCCGCCGCCGCCAACTTGCGCGCGGAGCATGCGGTGTTCCTGATTTCGCGCTAGCCGGCACAGACAGCCCCGGCTTTGGGATAAAGGTCAGCTTGCCCAGAACATTTCGCGCGAAGGGAATGACGGACTGTTGGGGTTAGCGGCTTCGCAATCTGCGGAGCAGCAACCGGCCTTCCACCACAACAAAGTAGCACGCGCCAAGTAACGATAGCATGATCAATGGGGTAAGCCCTGTCCGAATTGGCACAAGGGGGATGCCGTACAAAGCGTTTCTTATGAAATTCAGCAGCCCTCCGACCACGCTCAATGCGATGAAGGTTCTGACTGGCTGACTTCGAGCACGCCGCCTAGCAGCGCTCGTCGGAAGTGGCTTCATTCTGCCGAGATTACGTGGGCCGTGCGACATCCGCAACGTCGTCGCATCCGCAACGGCCACCTTCGGCTGGTAGTCAGCAAAAGCTGCCCTACCCCTCCAGCCACTCCCCCAGCGCGGCGAGGCAATCGCGCGCCAGCAGCTTGCTGCGTTCTGGGCTCCACCCCTGCTTCGGGCACGGCAGATCGGCGTTGTCCTTGAACGGCATTTCCAGCGTCATCGCCACGCAGCCGAAGCGCTCGGCCAGCTGGTTGGTGCTCATCGAAAGGTTCGCCCGGCCGGCGCGCGCGACCGGGTAGCCAAGCCGTGTCTGGAAATCGGGGGTGCGCCGCTCAAGGATCGTGCGATAGCGGGTATAGCCGGCGCCCTGTGCCTCGGTCCACGCCGGAATGCCTTCAAACCCGGCCAGGAACACCGAAGCAATCGCCTCGTCGCCGTGGACGTCGATCGCGAAGTTGACACCGGCTTCGTCCATCGCGCCGCGCAGCGCCAGCACTTCGGGCGAGCGTTCCGGCGTGGGCTCATGCCACTCGCGGTTGAGATTGACCCCAGCAGCGTTGGTCCGAAGGTGCCCGCGCGCCGAGCCATCGGGATTGACGTTGGGGACGATGTGGAACCGGCATTTTTCGCGCAGCGTTCGCGCCCACGGCTCGGCGGGATCGGTCAGCCAGTCCAGCGCGCCCTCAATCCACCATTCGGCCATCGTCTCGCCGGGGTGCTGGCGGGCATAGAGCCAGACCTGAAACTCGCCCTCGCCCAGTTCGATGCAATCGATCGGACGGCCATCAAGGCTGGTGCCGAGGCAGCGGGTGGTGACGCCTTCGTTCTGCGACGCGCTGGCGATCAGATCGTAATGCCGTTCGAGCGGATAGGGCGCGAAATAGGCGAACCAGGCGGAATCGCCTTCGGGCCGGTAGCGGATGGTGAGCGTGCCGCCCGCCACATCGCGTTCCCACTTGGTTTCGGCGCGCGCCCAGTATTCGCGGTCTTCCGAGACGGCGGCGCGATAGCCGGTCCAGCCATCGGGATAGGCGCTGGCGGCGAGTCCGGTGAGGCGCAGGGTCAGCATCCGCCCAGCGGCGTTGCTGACGCGGAAGTGGAACCACTGGAAGAAATCGGACTGGTTGTCTTTGCGGATCGTCAGCCGCGCTTCGCCGCCATCGATGCCCAGCACGGCGATGTTGCCCGCATCGAACTGCGCGTGAACCTGGATATCGCTCATTTCGCGGCGGGCACTGCATCGGGCTTGATCTGCACCGTCTCGCCCGAGCGGCCGGGAAAATCTCGGAACAGCGCCGAAGCCAGTTGGGCGGCGCCAAGCTGGGTGGTGGCGAGCGGCGAATCGGCGCGGACGGTGAAGGCGGCGCGGCCTTCCCACAGCGTGGCGCGCGTGGCCCGGTCGCGGATCATCACCCCAAGTTCGGTTTCGGTCATCTCCGGCGGGCGGCCGGAAAGATCGAAGCCGAGGCCGAGCCCGACGCCCGAGCCATAGCTGCCAGTCGAGCCGCCAACCCCGACGCTGACCGGGTTGCCATTGCGCTCGGGCCGAAAGCTGCGGCGGGCAATCCGCACTTCGGCGATTTGCGTGCCGCTGCCGGCGACTGCCTCGTTATAGCCGATCCGCTGCAGCGCCTGCCCGACTGCCGCAGCATAGCTGCGCAGTTCGAGCGATGCCGGGTCCATGCCGGGTGCCGCCTCGACCGCGATCGTGCCGTGGCCGAGCGCGGCGGTATCGGGCACATGAAAGCGGGTAACCTCGACCGGGCCGACCGGGGCCACGCAGCCGGCCAGCAGGGCCAGCGGCAGCAGTGCGAAAGTGCGGTTCACGCGCATTGCCAATCCTCTCCTCGCCCCCGCGCCGAACTTGCGGCGCGGGCAGACGATTTGCAAGCGCGGGCCATTGCCGCAGTCGCGGCCGCTCCGCTCAGGCGCCCTGCGGCGCGGTATCGCCGCCCAGCCGGCGCCCAGCCTTGGGGATCGCCGAGCCGCGCTGCGCGGTTGGCCGCGGGGTGCCGCCGGCCGGGCTATCCGGCCGATCGATCTGCCCGGTTTCGAGCAGCTGGCGGATCTCCTCGCCGGTCAGTGTCTCGTATTCGAGCAGCGCCTGCGCGAGCAGGTGGAGCTTGTCCTCGTTGGTCTTGAGCAGGCCGGTGGCGCGGGCGTGCGCATCATCGACCAGACCGCGGATTTCGCTGTCGATCAGCTTGTTGGTCTCATCCGACATCATCAGCCGCTGGTTCGCGCCGTAGCCGAGATAGCCTTCGGACTGCTCCTCGTACTGCAGCGGGCCGAGCTTTTCCGACATGCCCCACTTGGTGACCATGTTCCGCGCCAGACTGGTGGCATACTGGATGTCCGACGAAGCGCCCGAACTGACCTTGTCGTGGCCGAAGATCAGTTCTTCCGCCACGCGGCCGCCCATCGCCACCGACAGGTTCGCGTGCATCTTGTCGCGGTGATACGAGTAGCTGTCCCGCTCGGGCAGGCGCATGACCATGCCGAGCGCGCGGCCGCGCGGGATAATCGTGGCCTTGTGGATCGGGTCGGACGCCGGTTCGTTGACCGAAACGATCGCGTGGCCGGCCTCGTGATAGGCGGTCATCTTCTTCTCGTCGTCGGTCATCACCATCGAGCGGCGCTCGGCGCCCATCATCACCTTGTCCTTGGCGTCCTCGAACTCCTGCATCGCGACCAACCGCTTGTTGCGGCGGGCGGCGAGGAGGGCGGCCTCGTTGACCAGGTTGGCAAGATCCGCGCCCGAGAAACCAGGCGTACCGCGCGCGATGGTGCGCGGGTTGACATCGGGGGCGAGCGGCACCTTCTTCATGTGCACGGCAAGAATCTTTTCGCGCCCGTCGATATCGGGGATCGGCACGACCACCTGGCGATCGAACCGGCCCGGGCGCAGCAGCGCCGGATCGAGCACGTCGGGCCGGTTCGTCGCGGCTATGATGATGATACCTTCGTTGGCCTCGAACCCGTCCATCTCGACCAGAAGCTGGTTAAGTGTCTGTTCCCGCTCATCATTCGAGTTGCCGAGGCCATGACCGCGATGTCGGCCTACAGCATCAATTTCATCAATGAACACAATGCACGGCGCATTCTTCTTCGCCTGCTCGAACATGTCGCGCACCCGGCTCGCACCTACGCCGACGAACATCTCGACGAAGTCCGAGCCCGAAATGGTAAAGAACGGCACCCCGGCCTCACCCGCGATGGCGCGGGCGAGCAGGGTCTTGCCGGTGCCGGGCGAGCCGACCAGCAGCGCGCCCTTGGGGATCTGGCCGCCCAGCTTGGAGAAGCGCTGCGGATCGCGCAGGAACTCGACGATTTCCTCAAGTTCTTCGCGCGCCTCGTCGATGCCGGCAACGTCGTTGAAGGTGACGCGGCCCGAACGTTCGGTGAGCAGCTTGGCCTTGGACTTGCCAAAGCCCATCGCGCCCGATCCGCCGCCCTTCTGCACCTGGCGCAGCGCGAAGAACGCGACGCCGAGGATCAGCATGAACGGCAGCGAATTGATGAGGATATACATCAGCACGTTGGGCTCTTCGGGCGCCTTGCCGGCGTACCGTACGCCGTTGTCCTGCAGCAGCGCGGGGAGCGAGGTATCGTTGGGGATCGGCACGGTGCTGAACGGATCGCCGTTCTTGTAATGGCCGGTGATCCGCTCGGTGCCGATCTGCACGTCGGCGACGCTGCCTTCCGACACTTTGCCGCGGAAATCGGAATAGGGCACCGGCGTGCCGCCGGCATCGGTGCGCGCGCCGAACATCGATACGACCAGCAGCAAGGCCATGAAAATGCCGCCCCAGACCAGCAGGCTCTTGAGCCAGGGATTTCCGTTGGGCTGTTCCTCGTTCATGCGCGCGGATCCTTTCTGTCATCCAATGTAGGCGCGCAGGTCTGAATGGCAAGCTAACCGCAGACTGCGAAGCGCGCCGATGCCCGAAAGGTCCGTTAGCGAAACGATCCTCTCCGAAGTGAACGCAAAATTTCGGGGCATTGCGCGAAATTGGCGGAATCTCCGACACCCCCGGCCTGACCGAAATCCAAGAGATTTCGCCGATCTCAAACTGTCACAATCCCTTAGCCTTTAAAACCCGATGTTTCATAAGTAGTTACCCTGATTGCTTCAGTTAACCATCGATCTAGCCTTCGAGTGGACAGCCAACCCAATCTGTCCGGCACCACTTGAGGGGGAATCAATGCTTTTACGTCCTATGCATTCGAACCGCACCCGGCATATACTACTGGTAAGCGCAGCCGTTTCGGCACTTTCACTGCATGCGGCACCTGCAATTGCGCAATCAGTGACTGCTGATGATGTTACCGGCAACACCACACTCACCATTCAGGACGGCAGCACGGCGACCAGCATCGTGCTTGACGGAACCAATGTTACCGT
Source organism: Sphingomonadaceae bacterium (assembly GCA_947455865.1). GTDB lineage: Bacteria > Pseudomonadota > Alphaproteobacteria > Sphingomonadales > Sphingomonadaceae > Novosphingobium. The sequence goes on along the minus strand of CANGQZ010000010.1, from coordinate 12,607 downwards.
AACAGGTACCACGGCAGTGACCGGCGATCTCTCGGTCACCGGCAACACCACGCTCACCGGCACGCTGACCTCGGCGGGCGTGACCAACACCGGCGCGGTCAGCACCACCACACTCGCCACCACCGGCGGGGCCACTGTCGGCGGGAACCTTGGTGTCACCGGCACCACGTCGCTCACCGGCGCGCTGACTTCGAACGGGATCACCAACACCGGTGCAGTCAGCACCACGACCCTTGCCACCACCGGCGCCGCGAGCGTTGGCGGAACGCTGACTTCAAACGGTATCACCAACACCGGCGCGGTCAGCACCACGACTCTTGCCACCACCGGCGCGGCTACAGTCGGCGGAAATCTGGGCGTGACCGGCACGACCACCCTTACCGGCACGCTGACCTCGGCGGGCGTGACCAACACCGGCGCCATCAGCACCACCACCCTTGCCACTTCTGGCGATGCCACAATTGGCGGCAATGCCACGGTGACCGGCACGGTCAGCGGTGCGGCACTGGTATCGAGCGGGACCGCCAGCGTCGGCACCAACCTCACCGTGGGCGGCACCACCACCACCGGCGTGCTGGCGGTGACCGGCAATACCACTGTGGGCGGCAACGTGGCAGTGACCGGCAATTACACCACCACCGCCGGCAACATCATCACTGGCACCGGCACGATCCAGGCTGGCACGGTCGCGATCAACGGCACCACCAACAAGATCTCGGGCCTGGCCCCGGCAACCTTGTCGGCCACCTCGACCGAGGCGGTGTCCGGCGCGCAGCTGTTCGCCACCAACACCCGGATCGACCTGCTGGCGGCGAATGTCGCCGACGTCCGCGCCAAGGCCTATCAAGGCGTGGCGATGGGCTTCGCGATGAACGCGGCGCCGCTTAACCTCGCCAACGGTGAGAAGGGCATCGCCGCCGGCGTCGGCGTGTTCCAGGGCGAAGTGGCCGGTGCGATCAAGGCGCAGTTCGTCACTGAAAGCGGTGTTGGCTTCGGGGCCAATGTTGGCTTCTCCGAAGACGCCGTTGGCGGCGGCGTGGGGGCCAGCATCAAGTTCTGACGCAATCTCGATAGTGTCCTGAACGAAGGGCGGGAGCGCACAAGCGCCCCGCCCTTTTTCTGCTCCGATGGGGGCGATCTCCACCAAAGCGGACCGACCTTGGCTTGTTTCACCCCGGCTGTCGGTGCAGCACTTGGTAAAATAGCCCGGGAAATCTGCCATTATGGATTGGCTCAAGCTGGCCGGCAAAGCCGCCACCCTTGCCGCACTAACACTCGCTGCTGCTCTGCCATCGTCCGCCGGCGCAAGCGGCTACGTCAACAATGCCAACGGCTGGGCCGCACTCACGCCCGAAGCGCGGATCGGCTTCGTGCAGGGGCTGAATGATAGCCTCAACTACACGTTTCTGGACGATACGCTGGTCAACGCCCTGGCCAAGCGCGGTCGCACGACCTGCCTGGCCGAACAGAAGATCACCGCCTCCCGCCTGTCCGAACTCATCACCATCGCTTACCGCGCCCCGCAGAACACCAATCTGGCGCCGCCGGCCGTCTACATCCTAAAGATGAGCGACATATGCCGCGATTACATCAATCGCGCCCGGCAGGATTTCGGGCTGGGGCCGATCTAGCGCAGACTGGCATCCGATCGCCGGGGCATTGCCGCACACGGCACTTCGTGCAATGGGCGGGCTTCGCCGCAATGCGGTATGATCTGGTGAATTTTGCAGGGTAGGCAGCCATGGCTGACATCGACAACACCGCACTTTCAGGCAAGCTGGTGGTTCTTTTCGGGGGCACCGGATTTTTCGGCGCCCACATTGCGCAGGAACTGCTGGCCCGCGGCGCGCGTCTGCGGATCGTCGCTCGCCATCCCGAGCGCGCCTATCGCCTGAAGACGCTCGCCAATCTGGGCCAGCTCCAGTTGGTTCGCGGCGATCTGACCGATACGGCACGGCTGCCGTTGATCGTTTCCTGGGCCGATGCGGTCGTCAATCTGGTGGGAGCCTTTGCCGGCAACCTCGACACGCTTCACGTCAAAGCGCCTGCCGCACTGGCCGCCGCAGCGCAGGCGGAGGGCGCGGCGGCGTTCGTGCAGGTTTCGGCCAACGGGGCCGACACCCATTCTCCGGTCGATTATGCAAGGACCAAGGCCGAGGGCGAGGCTGCAGTGCTCGCCGCGTTCCCTGCGGCAACGGTGCTGCGCCCCTCGGTGATCTTCGGGCCGGATGACGCCTTCATCAATCTGTTCGCCGGTCTCATCGCCGGCTTCCCGGTGCTGCCGGTGTTCGCGTCGGAGGCAAGGCTGCAGCCGGTGTTCGTTGACGATGCCGCCGCCGCCGTCGCCGCCGCCATTGCCGAGCCCGGGCGGTTCGGTGGCAGGACCTATGAACTGGTCGGCCCCGAAGTGGTGACGATGCTCGGCTTGAACCAGCAGATCGCCGCCGCGCAAGGCCGCAATCGCCAGTTCATTGAACTGCCCGATGCGGTTTCCGGCCTGATCGCGGTGCTGCCCGGCACGCCCATCAGCCGCGATCAGCTGGCGTTGCTTAAGGCTGGCAATGTCGGCACCGGCCTGCCCGGGCTCAAGGCACTGGGCGTCACCGCGCGCCCGCTCGGCCTGTTTCTCGATCGCTGGATGGTCCGTTTCCGCAAGCACGGCCGTTTCGGCGATAAGCGCGGGCTTGCCGGGTAATACCGGACGCAGGTGATTACCAGTTCACGTCCGCATAATGGCTGGGCGGCTGGATCACTTCCATCCGTTCGGCCAGTAGGGGACGAAAGCTCGGCCGGCTCTTGAACACCGAATACCAGCTCTTGGCCTGCTCGTGTCCCGACCAGTCGAGCCCGCCGAGATAATCTGCCACCGAAATCTGCGCAGCCGCAGCCAAATCGGCAAGGCTCATCGTCGCCCCTGCCAGCCACGGCCGGGTGTCGACCAGATAATCGATGTAATAGAGGTGCTCGTGCGCCAGCTTCATCGATTCGCGCAGCATCCGGCTATCCGGTGATTGGCGGTAGACGAGGCGCTGTTTCATCCGCTGGTGGATCAGCGGCCCGGTGACATCGCCGTAGAAATTCTCATCGAATAGCGCGACCAGTCGGCGGATTTCCGCACGGTTGGCGGCGGTACCGTTGATCATCGGGAGCTTGTCGACGGTTTCCTCGAAATACTCGCAGATCGCCCGGCTGTCGACGAGCGTGATGTCGCGTTCGGTATTGCGGATCACCGGGGTGCGCGCGGCCGGGTTCATGTCGACGAATTCGTCGCGCTGCTCCCACGGGTTTTCGCGCCACAACTCATAGCCGATGCCTTTCTCCGACAGGAGCAGGCGGACCTTGCGGCTGAACGGGCAGAGCGGGAACTGATAGAGTTGCCACATGATGGGGTCCATGGCGCAGCCGGGGCCGCAAGATCAACCGCCGGGCGCGGCTTTTTCCGGTGCATAACCTTGCGGCGGCGCGGATGGCGCGCTCGCATCGAGCAAGGCGAGGCAGAATGGCATCAGCGGCGCGGTGCCATCGGCGCGCAGCGCCGCCACCTCGGCCTCGGCAGCGGCCTTGATCCCGGCTTCATCCAGCCCGGCATCATCCATCAGCCGTGCAGCGGTAACCACAAAGAATTCGCGCCCGCGCAGCTTGAGCGGCGGGTATTGCGCGGCCGCCGGATCGCCGCGCACCTGCCCGGCGGATACCAGCGCGAACGCGGCAGAACAGCGCAGTGCGGCGTGTTCATCGGCGCTCAGCGGGCGCGGGGGTGCAGGAGCGGCGGCCAGCGCGAGCGCGGCGGTCAGGATCAGCAAAGCCATCGCTGCTCCATAGCGCGGGCAAGCTGAACCGCAGCCCTGCAAAATTGCGGCGATGCTATCGGACTGGCGTTGACCGCCCGGCGCGATGGCCTAGAACGTCGGCAGGCCGCGGGGCGGCCAATGGAATGGTGAGTGGGAGAGTCTTAAAATGTACAGTCACGTGATGTTCGGCAGCAACGATCTGGCGAAATCCAAGATCTACTACGATGCGACCTTCGGGGTGCTGGGCGCTGCTCCGGGGGTGTACCCGATGGAAGACCGCCTGTTCTATACCCATAACGGCGGCATGTTCCTGGCGGTGAAGCCGATCGACGGCAAGCCGGCCTGCCACGCCAACGGCGGCACGGTGGGTATCGCGATGGACAGCCCCGAGCAGGTCGATGCCTGGCACGCGGCCGGCGTCGCCAACGGCGGCACCACCTGCGAAGACCCGCCGGGCTGGCGCGATGGCGCGTTCGGCAAGATGTACCTTGCTTATCTGCGCGATCCTGACGGCAACAAGTGGTGCGCGCTGCACCGGCCGGCCTGAAGCCGCGCCTGAATGACTAAGCGGATGGGAGCCGTCGCGATCGCGCCTGACGGGACGCGAACGGCCCTCTCCCGCCAATGGGTGCCCGAAGCGCCGGTGGCGCTTGAATTCAACGGGCTGGCCTATGCGGTGATGATGGCGACCCCGGCCAATCTCGCCGATTTTGCTACCGGCTTTGCCTTGAGCGAAGGGTTGATCGCATCGGCCGACGATCTTGGCGAACTCGGCATCGCCGAAGTGGCCGAAGGCTGGATCGTGCGCGCGACTCTCGCCGGGCTAGGGATCGCCCAGTTGACGGAGCGGGTACGCGCGCGGGTCGCCGAATCGAGCTGCGGGCTGTGCGGCATCGAGAATCTGGCGGCTGTGGCGCGGCCTCTGCCCCCGGTGGCACCGCATGCGGCCATCGACCCCGATGCAATCTTCGCCGCGCTGGAAGAACTACCCGAGCGGCAGGAGCTCAATCGCCGAACCGGCGCGGCGCATGCTGCGGCATGGTGCACCCCATCGGGCCGGATCGCCGAACTGCGCGAGGATGTCGGCCGCCACAACGCGCTCGACAAGCTGATCGGGGCGATGGCACGCGCCGAATGGGAACTCGCAGGCGGCTTCGTGCTCTCGACCGCGCGGTGCAGCTACGAGATCGTCGAAAAGGCGGTGCGTTGCGGCGCGACCACGCTGGTAACCGTCTCGCTGCCGACCTCACTCGCGGTGGAACGGGCGCATGCGGCGGGGCTGAGCCTGTGGGTGCTGGCGCGCAAGGATAGCGTGACGTTGGTGAACGACGGATCGGTTTAGCGCGGCTGGCAGCTTCGCATCGGGATCCGGAGGGGGCGGCAAAGGTGCGAACGCGGCACACGTGAAGCTCGCCCGGCTGACCGGTGCGTCACTGAAAACATGAAATTGGATTCAGGAGCAGCCGTTCCGGACACGACAATTGCGCCGACATTGCCGATGATCGTCGCTTGCCCTGATCCATCGTTCCCGGTGTCAGATCGTAACGCAGATCTTGCCGAAATGCGTGCCGCTGGCCTCATGGCGGAAGGCATCGGCGAGGTTCGCTAAGGCAAAGCTGCTATCGATGACGGGACGCAGGCCCATGACATCGAGGGCCCGGACGAAATCATCTTGATGCTTGCGCGAGCCGACGATCAATCCCTGCAGACGTTGCTGCCGCACCATCAGGTTCACCGTGGGAACTTCGCCGCTGAGGCCGGTGAGGACGCCGATCAGGGCAATATGTGCGCCCGGCCGTCCGGCGATGATCGACTGCGCCAGCGTGACCGGGCCGCCGACTTCAACCACGATATCCACCCCGCGGCCGCCGGTTAACCGCTGCATTTCCTCGCCCCACGCCGGGTTCGTGCGATAATTGATGACGTGATCTGCGCCGAGATCACGCAGGCGGGCCAGCTTGGCGTCAGAGGATGAGGTGGCAATAACTTTCGCCCTCATGGCCTTCGCCAGCTGCAGGGCATAGATCGATACGCCGCCCGTTCCGAGCACGGCCACCGTGTCACCGGCCTTAATCTGCGCATCGACTACGAGTGCACGCCATGCGGTGAGGCCGGCGGTGGTGATCGTCGCGGCTTCTTCGTGTGACCATCCGCGGGGGGCGTGCGTAAACCAGCTTGCCGGAAGGGTCACCCGTTCCCGGGCAAATCCATCGATACCGTCGCCCGGCGTGCGCGCAAAATCGCACGGCCGCGCGTCACCGTCCTGCCAGTCCGGGAAGAAGCACGAGACGACCTGATCGCCGACGGCAAAGCCATCAACGCCGCTGCCGATCGCTTCGATCGTGCCGGCACCATCGGCCATCGGAATCCGGCCATCAAAGGCGGATCCCGGCGTGCTCGCCACGATATAGTCGTGGAAGTTGAGCGAGCTCGCACGGACCCTGACCGTGATTTCGCCGGGCCCGGGCGCGGCGGGATCCGCCACCTCGGCAAGCGTGAGGTTGTCCAGCCCGCCGGGCGCCTTGATCGTGATCTGCTGCAATGGTCTGTCCTCGCATCCGGTTTTGCGCCGAGAGAGCGAAGACAAGAGCCGAGTTCGCAAGCGGAGTCCATGTCCGCATTCGCCAAGATACTGGCTCTAGGTTTCCAGCATCAGGCTGTAGTCCTTCAGCACATCGAGGCAGCGGCCTTCGCAGATCATCAGCCGGTCGTCGCGCTCGTTGCCGGTCTTGCGTTTCAGGAGCCGGATCGCGGCGGCAAGGTTGGGGCCGGACATGCCGTTGACCGAGACCACGATCTCGGGGTTATGCGAAAGGCTGGCGTCGATCAGCAGATCGAGCGAGCGGGGCGAGAAGTCGAACCCGAGGAACACGATCCGCTTGGCCTGCGCCACGCATGCGCGCAAGTCGGCCACCCCTTTGCGATCCGCCATCGCCTGATCGAACGTGCGCAGCTGGCCCGACAGGGCCGACATGTTCCACGGCTGCTCGTTGCCCCAATCGACATCGGGCAGTTCGCCACTCTGCCACGGCAGGCGGCCGACCAAGCCGTAGGGATGGAAGAATCGGAGCCGCGTGGCGACGATCCGCTGGGCTTCCTGCAAGGTCATCCCGTAAGCCGTGGCGAGGGCAAAGGGCAGGAAGTGCTCAACCGAACGGTCATAGTTGAACGATACGATCGAGATATCGCCCAGACCCGCTTCAACCTTCGAACGCGGGAGCCCGGCAGTCAGCAGCTTGCCTAGCTCGATCAGCCAGTAATCCCCGGTCTGCAGCGGCAGTGCGGCATTGGGCTGCGGAGTGGCGCGCAGCGACGAACGGCTTTCCGCCTGCAAGGTGAACACCGCGATGGCGAGCTTGCCGAACGCCTCGACCAGCGGATCGTCGTTGTTTTGCTCGATCACCTGTTCGATCGACCGGCCGATCTTGGCGGCCTGATGGATCCGCTGTCCGGCGCGGTAGAGCGCTTCCTCGGTACGGTTCATCCGCTCCGCCAGCTTGCCTATGTGGCGCAGGATCGCGGCCGTATCGCGGGTCAGCTGGTTGGTGCCAGTGCGCGAGAAGTCCAGCGCCTGAGCGATCCGCTCCAGCACTTCCACCGGTCCGGGCATGTGCAGTTCCGCGCTAGCCCCTGCCCCGAGAATGAAGGTCGTCTTGGTGCGGATCATGGCCCTGTGTGCGGCTGCCTGTTCATTGCCGGGCCGCCGCAGCGCGGCTCACCCCCGCCGCTGAACTAGAGATAAATACTTAACCAAGAATGTTCAGCCTCGCGAAAAGCAGCCTCAGCGCAGCGATCTCGGCCCGAAGGCGTGGGGCAGCAGTGCGGACAGCCGGGTTTCGAGAACTTCGTCCGCGCCCGCGCACCAGATCACCGGATCGGTCTCGCCCAATTCGGCAAGTTCGCAGAGCACTTGGCGGCAGCGCCCGCACGGTGTCACCGGATCGCTTCCCGGCGCGCCGCCGGGGCCGCCCGTCACCGCTACCGCCACCAGTCCGCCGCGCACCCCGCCGGCCATCGCCGTCGCCACCGCGACCGTCTCGGCACAAAGCGAGAGGCCGTAACTCGCGTTCTCGACATTGGCCCCGATCACCACCGAGCCATCGGCAAAACCCAGCGCCGCGCCGACGCGAAAGCCCGAATAAGGCGCATAGGCGTGCGCCATCGCAGCGTTTGCCGCGGCGATCAGTGCCGCCTGCGTGGGGCCGCCGCTCATCGCTGCAGCACCACCCAGCGCAGCGGCGCTTCGCTGGCGTCGGTCATCAGCCGGGCATTGGCGGTCCACAGCGTCCACGGCCGCCCGGCATAGTCGGGCTGAAAGCGGTCGCCCACCAGCCACACGTTGCGGTCGATCGCGCGCGCGACATGGTACTTGGTCTCGAACCGGGGCGAAACCTTGAGGATCGCCGCCTTGCCGCTATGCGCCTCGATCTGGTTAAGGAACGTCATCAGCTCGCTTTCCACCGCCGCGTCGGACACTTTGACCGGGCAATCGTCGGCCAGCCGGTCCAGCTCGACCGCTGGCGGCAGCAGCGCCACATCGCGCGGCACCACCGTCACGAAGTTGGCCGCCTGCTCGTCGGCTGGCTGGCACGGATCGTAGAGGTGTACCGCGCCGACCTTGAGTTTCGCGGCGCGCGCGTCCTCCAGATTCTTCACGAAGGTCGGATCACGGGCGAACACGCTGACACTGGCATCGAGATAGGCAAAGTCCGCGCCGACCGCCTTTAGCGCGGTCCAGTCGATCGGGCCCTCGGCCGTGCCGACTTCGACCCCCTGCGAGCTGAAGGCGGCGCGCGGCGGGGTCCAGTGGCGCAAGTGCCACCACAGCATCGCCCCGCCCACCAGTGCCAGCAACAGCGCCACTGCGGCCAGTCGCAGCCGCCAGCGCGATGCGCTGCCCTTCGCTCGTGCCATGGTTGCCGCGTCCCGCCTCTGGTTCAGCCCCTGATATGCAGCACGCAGATCAGGGTGAACAGTCGCCGCGCTGTGGCGAAATCGGTTTCGATCTTACCTTCAAGCCGTTCGAGCAGCAGGTCGGCCGCTTCGTTGTGAACTCCACGGCGGGCCATGTCGATCGTCTCGATCTCGCTCGCGGTGGCCTTGCGGATCGCCTGATAATACGAATCACAGATCGCGAAATAGTCCTTGATGTGCCGCCGGAAGCGGCCGAGCCCAAGGATCTGGGTTTCCAGCAGCGCGCCGTCCTCGCCCGATACATCCAGCTGCAGCCGCCCGTCCTGCACCGACAGGCGCAGGCGATACGGCCCTTCATGCCCAGCGGCAAAGGCCCGCAGCGGCTTGAAGGTGTTCTCCTCCACCAGATCGAAGATCGCGATCCGCCGTTCCTGTTCGATATCGGCGTTGCGCCACAGGATCGTCGCCTCGTCGAGTTCAATATGCGAGATGCGCGGGTCCGCCATGGGGGCGGCAGCTTTCGCAAATGCCGGGCGCGCGGGCAAGCCTTGAGTTGCCGGCGCGACAATCCACATGCTGTGGATTAATTGCCCGCTGCTGCCGGCTTGCGAGGCCGCCCCAACCGGCGCATGGATCGCCGCTTCATGGCTGACGATACCTTCCTTATCACCACGCACGATGCGGCCCCCGGTGCCCCGCCGCTGCGCGCACTCCCCGCCAATATCGAAGCAGAGGCAGCGTTTCTCGGCGCGGTGCTGATCGACAACCGGGTGATCGAGGAACTTAACACCCCGCTGCGCCCGGCGCATTTCTTCGAACCGGTGCACGAGCGCATCTACGAGCGAATCACCCAACTGCTCGATCGCAAGGCGATCGTTACCCCGGTCACGCTAAAACCCTATTTCGAGGCGGACGACGCGCTCAAGGCGCTGGGCGGGGTGACGTACCTCGCGCGGCTCACTGCGGACGGGCAGGGGCTGCTTGCCCCGCGCGAACTGGCCGAGCAGATCTACGATCTGGCGCTGCTGCGCGAACTGGTCAGCGTCGGGCGCAACCTGGTCGAGGCCGCGCTCGATACGTCGGAAAGCGTCGCCCCGCTGGCGCAGATCGAATTGGCCGAAGCCGCGCTATATCAGGTGGCCGAAGGGGCCTCGGCCAGCAGCGAGGCGCAGCATTTCGCCGACGCGACCAAGACCGCGCTCGGCATGATCGAACAGGCGCTGCTCTCGGGCGGGCACGTTTCGGGCAAGACCACCGGGCTCACCTCGCTCAACGAGAAAGTCGGCGGGCTGCATGACAGCGATCTGATCATCCTCGCCGGGCGCCCCGGCATGGGCAAGACCTCACTTGCCACCAACATTGCCTTCAACGCGGCGGACCGGCTGCGCCGCGATCTGGCTGACGGCATCCCGGCGGAAAAGTCGGTCGGCGCCGCTACCGCCTTCTTCAGCCTTGAAATGAGCGCCGATCAGCTCGCCACCCGTATCCTCGCCGAACAGTCGGGGATCAGCTCGGAAGCGCTGCGGATGGGCAAGATCAGCCGTGACGATTTTCAGGCGCTGTCGTTTGCCAGCCAGAAACTGGCCGAACTGCCGCTTTACATCGACGATACCCCGGCGCTCAGCATCGCCGCGCTGCGCGCCCGCGCCCGCCGGCTCAAGCGTCGCCACGGGCTGGGGCTGATCGTGGTCGATTATCTCCAGCTGCTGCAGGGCACCGGCCGCGCCAGCGACAACCGGGTCAACGAGATTTCGGAAATCTCGCGCGGGCTGAAGACGCTGGCGAAGGAACTCTCGGTCCCGGTGATCGCGCTGTCGCAGCTCAGCCGCGCGGTCGAACAGCGTGAGGACAAGCGCCCGCAGCTTTCGGACCTGCGCGAATCGGGCTCGATCGAGCAGGACGCGGATATGGTCTGGTTCGTCTACCGCGAGGACTATTATGTCGCCGCGAAGGAGCCCAAGCGTCCGGTGGAAACCGACGATGCCAAAACCCACGATGCCCACGCGGCATGGATGGCGGAGATGGAGCGGGTCTATGGCCTCGCCGAACTGATCATCGGCAAGCAGCGGCACGGCGCCACCGGCAAGGTACGCCTGCGCTTCGAACCGCGCATCACCAAGTTCAGCGATCTGGCCGACGATGCCTTGGCGGACCGCTACGCGGATTGACGGGCATTTCCTTGACTTTCCCCCCGGTCCGCCCTAGCTGCCGCCTCTTCCCAAGCTTCTGCCTCAATTCCCGGAGTGCCCGATGGCGCGCGTAACCGTTGAAGATTGCGTCGACAAGATCCCCAACCGCTTCGATCTCGTCCTGCTCGCTGCGCAGCGCGCGCGCGAGATTTCGGGCGGCGCCGAACTCACCATCGATCGGGACCGTGACAAGAACCCGGTCGTTGCCTTGCGCGAAATCGCCGAGGAAACCGTCCGTCCCGCCCTCCTGAAGGAATCGGTGATCGGCTCGCTGCAGCGCGTCCAGCCCGAGGATGATGACGAGGTCGATGATATCGGTTCGCTCAGCCAGCAGGCCGAAGCGCTGCGGATCACCGCTGCCGCGCCGGTGCGCAATACGTCGCTGGGCGGCGATTACGAAGGCTGAGGCTTTCCGCCCCGGCTGACGCGAAAGGGCCCCGGCACCCCGGGGCCTTTTTCTTGCGTGCATTCGCCGTTAGGCTGGCTTGTCTACGGGGGTCAAGCTGATGAGGCATGCCGAAGGTGTCGCCGAAATCGCGCAAGGCGCGCTCACCGCGCGCGCGGTCGAGCCGGCGCACGGGGAGAGTGATCCCGGCCATACCCATGAAAGCGCCTGCCTCAACTGCGCCACCCCGCTGATCGGCGCGCATTGCCACGCCTGCGGACAGGCCGCGCACGTCCACCGCACGCTCAGCGCGTTCTTTCACGATCTGCTGCACGGCGTGTTCCATTTCGAGGGCAAGATCTGGCGTACGCTGCCGATGGTGGTGTGGCGCCCGGGCGAACTGACCCGCCGCTACATTGCCGGCCAGCGCGCCAGCTTTGTTTCGCCGCTCGCACTGTTCCTGTTCAGCGTGTTCCTGATGTTCGCGGTGATCCAGGAAACCGCCGGCAAGCCCGAATTCGCGGCCGAGGCGCAAAGCCAGGCTGCCAGCGGGATTGTCTCGGGTCTGGCCGAAAGCGAACAGGAACTCGCCAAACTGACCGCAGAGCGCGCCCAGATCGTGCGCAGCGGCGGCGATACCGCCGATGTCGATGATCGGATTTCCGACGCGCAAAGCGCCATCGCGATAATGCGGCGGATCAAAGCTGGCAGGTCGGACGAGAAGCTGCCGACAATCGGAATCACCGTGCTGGATAACGCCATCGAAAAGGCCGGCGCGAACCCGGCGCTCACGGCCTACAAACTGCAGAGCCACGCCTACAAGTACAGCTGGGCGATGATCCCGATCTCGGTGCCGTTCCTGTGGCTGCTGTTCCCGTTCAGCTACCGCTTCCATCTCTACGATCACGCCGTGTTCGTCACTTATTCGCTGAGTTTCATGACCCTGCTGGCAGTGTTCGTGATGATCGCTGGCGCGCTCGGCGCCCCTGGCTTTGCCGCCCTGTTCGGGATTGCCCCGCCGCTGCACATGTACCGCCAGCTGCGCGGCGCCTACGGCGTTTCGCGGATCGGCGCGTTGCTGCGCACCGCGGCGCTGCTGCTGTTTTCGCTCATCGCGCTGGTGATCTTCGTTGCGGTAATCGCGGCGGAAACGGTGGCTTGATCGCAGCGCCTCAGCGTCCGGAATAGCCCTCGCCTGATGTGCCGGGGAACCCGTCGAACAGGGCTGCTGCCAGCTTGGCCGCCACCACCCCGTCGCTCCACTTTTCATCGCCTTCGCGGGTCAGCACGTCGGCGCGGCCCTCCCACAGTGCGGCCCCGGTCGCTTT
>CANGQZ010000009.1 GCA_947455865.1 Sphingomonadaceae bacterium | reverse complement strand
GGCCTGCCCGGCGTCCGCGTCTCCCTGCCCCCCGGGCAGTCGAGCCGCCCCGAGGCCGTCACCATCTCCACCTTCCGTGACGACGGCTGGCTCGGCCCCTTCGGTGACGCCGCCCTCGTCCGCGTGGTCGGCAGCCCCGCCCATGTGCTCATCACCGTCTATCAGGCGCCCGACGCGCCCGATGGCACGGCCCCCAATCTCCAGGTCCTACGCCTGACCGACACCGCCGCCCCCGTCGCCCAGCCCGCCGCGGCCCCCGCGCCGGCCGAAGCCGCCGCCCCCCGCGTGATGGACATGATCGCCCATATCCAGGGCCTCGGCGATGTCGGCGGTATGCTCGGTGATCGCCTCGGCGAACCCGGCAGCGGCCGCTGGATCGAAGGCTTCGCCATCGCCCCCACCACCGGGCTTGACGTCGCCGACATCGAATACCAGGCCGTCCTCGGGCGGGACTGGCTGTCCCCCTGGGTCGATGGCGGTCAATACTGCGGCAGCCGCGGCATGGCCCTCCCCCTCCTCGGCTTCCGCCTGCGCCTGCGCGGCGCCGCGGCCGAAGCGTTTGACTGCAGCTACACCGCGACATTCGTTGACGGCAGCACCGCCGGCCCTGTGAAGGCCGGCGAGGCCTGCCAGTCCGAGGCCCTTGCGGCGCTCGAATCCGTGCTGATCACGGCCGTGCCGCGCGGGGCCCCCAAGGTCACACCGCCTGCCGTGAAGGCCGCGACAAACAAGCCCGCCCCCCGCAAGCCTGGATCCCAGAAGGCCGCGCCCAAAAAGCCGGACCCCAAGAAACCAGCCCGGGGCACTGCGAAATCCAAGTGATCCCCCGCCGGGCGGCCGCCGCAGGACGCCCGGTCCCGTCCTCCCCGCCGCCCAGCCCCAGCACCGTCACCAGCACCAGCCCGAGTACACAGTGAACCGCACAAAGCCCGGACAGGATAACACCCACGCCATCCAGCCGGTCACGAATCAGAAGGAGGGTGTCACGCATCGGTGCCGAATGTATGATACGTTGTAACATCATTCAAGCGTGACTGCATGGCTTGACGGGCAACTGCGTCGGTCCGCTTTACAATCCCCTTGCGCTTTTAGCGCGCCCGGCGCATCGCTCGCGCCATGGGAATGGTGGCCAGCTTGGGGCTCGACCATGCAGTCGGATTGTCACGCGCACGGCCTCTGGCACTCGCGCGGTGGCTGTTCGCCGTTGCATTGCTGGTCGCGGCGATCGTGGTCGTCGGCGGCATCACCCGGCTTACCGAATCGGGCGTTTCGATTACCGAATGGAACCCGGTCAGCGGCGCACTGCCGCCGCTGAGCGAAGCGGCATGGCAGGCCGAATTCGCCAAGTACCGTCAGACCCCGCAATTTATTCAGGTAAACGGCCCGGCGGGAATGACGCTGGCGACTTACAAAACCATCTTCTTCTGGGAGTGGATCCACCGCCTGCTCGCGCGCTCGATCGGGCTCGCATTCGCGCTGCCGCTGGCATGGTTCTGGGTGCGTGGGGCAATTCCGCACGGCTATCATCTGCGGCTGGTGGCCCTGCTCGCGCTTGGCGGGCTGCAGGGCGCGATCGGCTGGTGGATGGTCCAGTCCGGCATCGTCCATGACGTGAAGGTAAGCCATTTCCGCCTCGCAGTGCATCTCCTGGTCGCGATGACCACGCTGGCCGGCCTCGTCTGGACCGCGCTGGACCTGAGGGCCACGGTGCGCGGCGAACGGCCGCACCGGCTGCGCGGGCTGGGCGCACTCGCGCTGGCGATGGTGTTCCTCCAGCTCGGGCTGGGCGCACTGGTTGCCGGGCTGCGCGCCGGGCATGTCGCGGCCGATTGGCCGACGATGCAGGGCGAATGGTTCCCCGCCGGGGTGGACTGGTCGGGCGGCATGCTCCGCGCCGTGCTCAGCGATCCCTATCTGGTCCACTTCGATCATCGCTGGTGGGCCTGGGCGGTGGTGGCAGTGCTGGTGGTGCTGGGGCGCCAGCTCCGCAGGATCGGGGCGCGGCCGGTTTCGGTGGCGCTTCACACCGCATTTGGCCTGCAGATCCTGCTCGGCATCGCGACTGTACTCAGCGGGATCGCACTGTGGCTGGCGGTGCTGCATCAGCTGGTCGGGGCCTTGCTGGTCGCCACCACGGTGTGGGGCGCGCATACGCTGGGGCGGGCGCGGTGATCGGCGCCGGCTTGCCTGACAAGGTTGTGGCAAGATTTTGTCTGTTAAATGCTTGTTGTCGCGCGGCATCTCCGATTTCAGCGGCGCGGGTGGAGGGGCTGGCGGGGTGAATCGCGGGCGGTTGGCAGCGCGGATGATGCAGGGCGCGGCACTCGCTGCGCTCGCTGCTGCCGCGCCCGCTTGCGCCGCGCCCGCCCAATCGGCCACCAGCGCGTTTGCGCCCCCGCAGTCACCTTTGCTGCTCACCCGCGAACTGCGCAAAATCCTGCCCGACGGCAACGAGATCGTCTCGCGCCGCCGCTACGCGATCCGTTTCGTGCCGCAAGGCAGCGGATACCGGGTGGAAGGCGATCTGATCGGCGCCGAGGTTGAAGCTCCGCCCGAACTTGCCGGCCTCGCCGAGGTAGAGCGCACCCGTAGCGACGGCGGCCTGTTCCCGCTCACGCTCGATTCCGCCGGCATGATCGTCGCGCAGCAAGGCAATCACGATGCTGCCGCCGAAGCGCGCACGATGGCCGAGGCCCGCACTTATCTCGCCGCGCAGACCGATCTGACCGACGCGGATCGCGCGGCGGCGCTGGCGATGGTCGCCAAACTGCAGGCCCAGGCGCGCGCTGCGGGTGGCAACTGGCCGGCCGACCTGTTCCGCCCTGCCGATGGCGAGCGCCGCGAATCTCGCGAACTGCCCTTGCCGGATGGCTCGGCGGGCAAAGTTATCGTTACGATCAATGCCAGTGAAACGCCCACCGGGCTGCTCGCCCATTTCCAGCGTCAGGTGGTCACCGAACTGGCGGGAACGAACGGGCTGAGCAGCGAAACCTGGACGATGGCGGCGATCCCCTGAGCGCTGGCCCCTGAGCACGGAACTGCGCCCCCGGACGTGACGGTATTATTTTACCTCTCCGCAATCCCGCACAATCCTTGACTCCTTCCCCCCCTTCGGCCATTGGCCCGCCTTCCTGACCGCCCGGGCCCCGCCCGGTCGGCATGACGCCATACCAAGGGAACCTGTCCAGCCATGAAGGCGCTCAGCACGGTGACCCGGTCGATCAAACCGGCCGAGGTCGAAAAAAAATGGCATCTGATCGATGCCGATGGCCTTGTGGTCGGCCGCCTTGCGGTGATCATCGCCAACATCCTGCGCGGCAAGCACAAGCCAAGCTTCACCCCCCACGTCGATTGCGGCGATCACGTTGTCGTGATCAACGCCGGCAAGGTGCGGCTCACGGGCAACAAGCTCAAGCAAAAGATCTATTACAAGCACACCGGTTACGCCGGCGGCATCAAGGAAGTCACTGCGGGCAAAGTGCTCGACGGCCGCTTCCCCGAACGCGTGCTCGAAAAGGCGGTTGAGCGGATGATCCCGCGCGGCCCGCTCGGCCGGGCGCAGATGCGCGCGCTGCACCTCTATGCGGGCACTGAACACCCGCACGGCGGCACGCAGCCCGAACCGCTCGATGTCGCCAGCCGCAACCGCAAGAACAAGGTGGGTGCCTGATGTCCGATAACTCCGTCACCGATCTCGCCGATCTCGGCCAGCTGTCCGGCGGCCCTGCCGTCACCGGCGGCGAAGGCCCGGCCGATGCCGCTCCTCCGGCGGTCCGCACCGGTCCGCTCGCGGTGATCCGCGAAAAGCAGATCGACGCGCAGGGCCGCTCGTACGCCACCGGCCGCCGCAAGGACGCCGTTGCCCGTGTCTGGATCAAGCCCGGCTCGGGCAAGATCGTGGTCAACGGCCGCGACCAGGATGTCTACTTCGCCCGCCCGACGCTGCGCCTCGTCATCAACCAGCCGTTCCAGGTCGCGGACCGGGCCGGCCAGTACGATGTCATCTGCACCGTCAAGGGCGGCGGGCTTTCGGGTCAGGCCGGCGCGGTCAAGCACGGCATCGCGCAGGCGCTGTCGAAGTACGAACCGCTGCTGCGCAGTGCGGTCAAGGCCGCCGGGTTCCTCACCCGCGATCCGCGCGTCGTCGAACGCAAGAAGTACGGCCGGGCCAAGGCTCGCCGGAGCTTCCAGTTCTCGAAACGCTAAGCCAAAGGCTTTCGAAATCGAATCGAGGGGCCGCGAGCAATTGCGGCCCCTTTTTTCGTTGCGCCGCCGCTATGCGCGGCTGCCGAACGATCGAACGGCGACCGCCAGCAGCACGATCCCCAGCGCCTCGATCACCATCGGCGTCAGCGCCCCCGGCGTAAAGCCATCAAGTGCAAGGCTGACCGCGCGCCCCGAGATTGCAATGCTCAGCCCGGCCAGCGGAAACGCCAGCAGGCGCGGGTCTTGCCGCAGCGCGCCGAGAATCGCGAAGCCGCCAGTGCAGATGAAAAACGCGGGGAAATCGGCCCGCAGCACCGCCAGCCCGGGCGCGCCCTGCCCGATCAGGGCGAACCGCGCGGCCGTTTCTGCCGGGGCAACGAAGAAGCCCACGCCGATCACCACAAACATCAGCGCGTATAGGCAAATCAGAATGCGCAAAGCCGCCATTGCTGCGGTACTCCCCCATTGGCGCGACCAGCCAGCCGGTTGCGCCGATCACCGCTGGTTGCGGAATTCCTTCAACGGCGCCACGCCCAGCCCACTGCGATAGTTCATCAGCACCCTGATCCGGGTCAGTCCGGGCCCGGCGATCGCGCGCGAAGCCGCCGCCTTGGGTTTCGACCAGCCAAGTCGCGGATTGCCCGAGAAGCCGATCCCGTCGACCGTCCAGCCGAATTTGCGGTTGCGATCCCGGTCATGCAACAGCGACAGGCTGTAGGTCCCAGGCCCTGGCACGCGGATGCACATCACCACGGCGCCGGTCTGCGGGATTTCGTTCTCGACCCGGCGGAACACCTTGCCGGCGTTGATCAGGATATTGTCATCCTGCAGGAAATCCGCATCGTTGGAAGGATAGACTTCCAGTTTGAGCATGCCGGTGCGGTCCTTCATCCCGATCACGTCAACGATGAAGGCCGGGCCCTGCTCGTTCGGCCGGCACTGCCCCTCAGCCTTGCCAAGATCGGGGCCGGTGTTGACAAAGGCGGCGGAAATCATTGCCAAAGCAGTAAGCGAAAGCGGGCCGGTCATCCTGTTTCCTCGATCTTCCGGTCGGGCAGTGCGCCCGGATAAGGCGCAGTAAGGGCGAGATCAAGGCATCACGCCAGCTTCGCTCCTCAGGCGGTAGACCAGCCGCACCCGGCCTGGCCCGGTCGGCACCCGCGCCACCAGCCGGTAGGACCGCGAGAGTTCGGCTTCGACCAGCGCCCGCGTGGCCGGATTGCCGAGCCGGTACGCCGGCGAATCGCTGACGATCGCCTCGGGCCGGGTGGCAAGGATGCGCCGCACTTCAGCCTCTGGATCGACGCCGATGGCGCGCACCGAACCCTCGTCGGAGGTGTTGAGATGGCCGGGAAACGCCCAGCGCGTCGGCACGCACGATCCCGTCAGCTGGTAGAGTGCCGGATAGCCGTCCCATACCCAGATGCACCCGCCGTGCTGCGGCCGGGCGGCCGCGGCCACTGCCAGCGCCTCGGCCCGATTGCCCTTGCCGATGATGATCTGGCGCACCGCCAGCGTGCCGCCGACGAAGGAGAGTGCGAGCAGGACCAGTGTCACCGTTTGCGTCACCCGCGAGCGCCCGAGCCAGGGCGCGGCGCAGAGGCACAGCGGCGCCACCAGCGGCAGCCCGTATGAGGGCGAGAGGAACGCGCCGAACAGCAGCACGCCCAGCGCTGCGGCGAGCACCCAGCGCTGGATGAAAGTCAGCCGCCGCCAGCGCCGCCGCGCCAGCGCCGCCAGAATGACCAGCGGGGTCAGGATTGCGGCGATCGCCGCCAGCCCGGCCATCCGGTCGGGCAGCGGATCAGGCAGCCGCCCGAAGATCGAGAGGAAATTGGCAAACAGGAACGCCTGGCCGTGGCCCATCACGGCATAGGTCGCCCAGACGGCCAGCGTCGGCCCCAGCGCCGCCAGCGCCCAGACCAGCGCCCACCCCGCCAGCCGTGGGGCAACGCCCCACTCGCGCTGCGCCGCGCGAACCAGCGCCAGCCCGAAGAACGCTGCCTCGAACACCGCCGTATACTTGACCTGAATCGCCAGCCCCATCAGCAACATCGCCGCCAGCCCGCACCGGTCAAGCGGTCCGCGCCGCTCCAGTCCGCGGCGGATCAGCAGTGCCGCCATCAGCACCGGCAGGTTGTAGAACACCGGCGATTGCCCGCCTTCGCCCTCCATGAAGTTGAGCCAGAACACATAAAGCAGCGCAGCCGCGGTCGCCCCGAACGGCCCCGCCTCGCGCAGCGCTGCGCGGCGGATGGTCAGCGCGGTTGTTGCCACGAACCCGGCGGCGAGCAGTTTGTAGAGCACGAACGGATCGCCCGGCGGCAGCTGCGCCAGCGCATAGAGCGCGAACAGCCCCAACGGTTTGCGGTCCCAGATATCGACATAGGGCAGCGCCCCGTGCAGCCAACGATCGGCCACCAGCAGGTAATACTGCTCGTCGAACCCCAGCACCGGATCGGCAAAAGTCTGGGCGCGGGCGGCCACCACCGCCAGCACGATCAGCAACGGCGCGCGCCAGCCGGTCAGTTGCCGTGTCTCGTTCATCCGCGCCAATTTCCCCCCGCCCCTGTCACCGGTCTAGCAGGCGATGCGGCGAAGGGAAGTGGAGCCCGCCGAACAGCGGGCTTGCCCCCTCCTTTGAAAGGGCCGGGGTCAACGCCGTTTCTAATCCTTTTGGGGCGGCAGCGCCGTCTCGGGCACGGCATCAACCAGCATTGCCGCGGTCGCGACCGCTTCAGGGTTGCGCACCCTTACGCTCACGTCGCGGCCGACTATGCGCAGTTCATTGAAGCTTGGCGGGGTCGAGCGCACCCGCTGCGACAAAGTCCCCGCGCCGATCATCCGCAGCGGCCCGCCCGCGGTTTCTGCGGTGAGGTCGAACGGATCGTGGACATGCCCGGTCAGCACCGCCAGCGGTCGGCGCCGCGCCAGTTCGGCCATCGCGCGGGTGCCGCCGATGGTCAGCGTCTGCCCGTTCGCGGCGTGTTCGGGCAGGGGGTGGTGCGCCGTGACAATCACCCGTGTGCCTTCCGGCAGCGCATCGATCGCCGCCAGCGTCGCGGCCAGCGCCGATTCGCGCACCCACCCGTCAACCCAGGGAAAGCGCCACTGCGCCCGCGTCACCGTTTGCAGCGGCACCACATGCAGATCGCCCAGATCGATCTCGCGCTCGAGCAGCCCCTGAATTGCGCGAAACCGGCGATAAGGATCGAAAAACCGCTCGATCAGGTTGAAATAGGGCAAATCGTGATTGCCCGGCTCGATAGTGACCGGCGCCGCCAGCCCGCCGATCCACGCGTTGGCGGCGGCGAACTCGCGGTGGCGGGCGCGCATCGTCAGGTCCCCGGTCAGCGCCACCGCCGCAGGGCGCTCGGCGGCAATCGCCTGCGCCGCCCAGTCGAGCGCACGGCGATCCTCCCGCCCGAAATGGAGGTCGCTGATATGGAATAGGGTGATCGGCGCGCTCATCGCCCCGGGCCAAGCAGATCGCGCGCGGCCGGCGCAAGCGAAAACCGCAGGCCGATCACACCCGGCCCGAGAGGATCAGCCACCCCGAAAGCGCGCTCAGCGCCGTGTAGCCGATATAGGCGAAGGCCCAGCCGATCGCGCCGTTCGCCACTTGCAGCATCGTCCCCAGCAGCAGCGCGAACTCCGCAATCAGGCTCAGCCGGCCGCCAAGCGAGCGGAACAGCCAGCCAATCTGGACAAGAATCGGGTGGCCGCTTTCCAGCACGGCCCGGTGCAACGCGAAATTGGCGATGCCAAGGAAGAAGACGATCAGGAGCGCCATCGAGTCGCGGCAGACTGTAGCCGGTCATGGCGGCGAATCCACCGTAACGGTTAACGCGCCATGTCGTTCGCCGGGCCGGGCCGGCGGTTCGTCGACGCGCGCCGCCGCCGGTCGGCTCACCAATGCGCGCGGTCGAACGCGATGTGTGGCGGCGCTGCCGTAGCGGTAAGCCACTGCTCATCCGGAGCCCCCAGCCGGACGCAAGCATGAGGACCCGACCATGAAGACCCTGATCCCGTTCGCCGCTATCGCCCTGATCGCCGCCGCTCCGGCGCTCGCCACCGAGACTGCCCGAGCCGAGTTGCGCTATGCCGATCTCGATCTCGCCACCCCCGCCGGCCAGGCCGAACTCTCCACGCGCATCGACAAGGCGGCCGAAGCCTATTGCACGCCCGAGGCCGCCACCGGCAGCCGCATTGCCGCCCGCCCCGATGGCGCCTGCCTGACCGCCGTGCGCGGCCAGCTCAAGGCCCGCCTCACCGCCCGGCTCAAGGAACGGGGCATCGAGCTTGCGCTGCATGATCGCTGAACCGGCGTAAAACCGAAACTGGCCAGGCGCACATCCTCGGACCGCAGCGGGTCTCAACCCATCAGATCGGAGCGGCCGGGCCACACCAACCGGCAGTTCCTGCACCCGGAGCGGACCAGTCCCCCGCTCCGGGTGTTTTGTGTCGGGTGCGCTTCCAGCCTCCGCTTGAAGCTTGCGGTACCGGCCGTTCGCGGAGGCGAAGGGCTCAACCGCAAATCCCGCTCACCGTCCCGTCATCGCCTTGGCCTTGGGCAGATAAGTCCGCCCGATCCGCACCGCGCTGCCATCAGCAAGTTCGGCCGACCACACCCCCAGCCCGTCGTGGCGCAGCCCGGTGATCCGGTCGCGGCGCAGGATGGTGGAACGGTGCAGGCGAATGAACATCGCCGGATCGAGCCGCTCCTCCAAACTGGTAACGGTGTGCAGCAGCAGATAGCTGCGCTCGCCCACATGCAGCCGCACATAGTCTCGCTCGGCATCGATCCGGTCGACATCGCTCGCCGCAATCCGCAGCAATTCGGAACGGTGGGGCACCCAGAACTCGCCGATCCACGGTGAAGGCTGGTGGGCCCGGCCGCTCGGGGCCGGCTGACGCCGCGCCACCGCGCGTGCGATCGCCCGCTCCAGCCGCTCGGGCGCAACGGGCTTGAGCACATAGTCGACCGCATCGAGATCGAACGCCTCGACCGCGAACGAATCGTGGGCGGTCACAAACACCAGCGCCGGCGGCTGCGGATGCCGCGCCAGCGCGCGCGCCACCCCCAGCCCATCGAGTTCGGGCATCGTCATGTCGAGCAGCATCAGGTCGGGGGCCAGCGCGTCGACCAGCCGCGATGCCGCCGCGCCGTCAGCCGCCGTGCCGACCACGCTCAGCCCGGCCAGCCTTGCGCAGATCACCTGCATCCGCTCGACTGCGAGCGGTTCGTCGTCAACGATCAGCGTGCGCAGCGGTTCGTTCATGCCAAGCCCCACATTATCCGGCCAGCGGCAGGCGCAGCTCGGTGCGGAAGCCCTGCCCGGTCGGCCCGGCCACCAGCCCCGCTGCGTCGCCGAACCGCGCCCGCAGCCGGTCGCGCACGTTGCCAAGGCCGATGCCGAGCCCCTTGGCCCGGCCCTCGCCGGTGCCGGGCCCATCATCGCTCACCGTCAGGACCAGCTGGCCCGCCTCGGCGCGCGCGGCGATGGTCACCGTCACGGTCCGGCTGGTCGGCGCGACCGCATACTTCACTGCGTTCTCCACCAGCGGCTGCAGGATCATCCCCGGCACCGCCACTTCGGCGAGCTCTGCGGGGACATCGACCACGATCCGCAGCCGCTCGGGAAAGCGCACCCCCTCGATCTCCAGATAGAGCTGCTGCAGCCGGATTTCCTCGCCCAGCGGATGATCGCCGGTGGGATCATCGGCCAGGCTGCGGCGGTAGAAGGTGGAAAGCGTCTGGATCATCCGTTCGGCCGCCTCGCCCTTGCCGGTCAGCACCAGCGCGGACAGCGAGTTGAGCGTGTTGAACAGGAAGTGCGGGTTGATCTGATAACGCAGGCTGCGCAATTCGGCCGCCTTGGCGGCACGGCGGTATTCGCCCTCGCGGCGCTCGGCGGCGCGCGCCTCTTCCGCCGCCACCAGCGCCACATAGAGCGCGGCCCAGGCCAGCAGCAGGAAATATCGGCCCAGCGCCACATCGGTCAGTTGCCGCCAGCGCGTCTCGGTCGAAGTCTCGGAATCGATTGTCACCGCGCCCGCCGCCGTCACCGGGGGAACCTGCGGAACCGCCAGCGATCCGTCGGGCAGCGGCATAGGCGCGGCCGGCGGCACCGGAATCGGCGGCATGTTCGAGACATCGACCAGCACGTTGCCGGCCTCGTCGCGTCGAATGCGGATGCCCTCCTTCTCGCCCAGCTTGGCGACCAGTTTGCTCTCGATATCCGCGAACGCCTGTTGGTTGATCGCCGCCAGCACCAGCGAGGCAGGCAGCGCCGCCAGCAGGATCGCCGCAATCCGCACCGCCATCGCCTGCCGGTCGAGCGCGCGCAGCAGCGGCCACAGCGCCGCCGTCACCGCCATCGAGGCGAGCGCGACCAGGAGGCGGCGCAGGAACACCTCGCTCTGGAATTCCAGCCCGACGATCGCCCCGCGCAGGCTCGCCAGCACGAAATAGCACAGCCACAGCCCGGCGATCGAAGCCAGCACGATCTGCGCCGGAACCTGCGGAGCCGGACCGCGCGGGTCCGGCAAGCGGACAGGAAGGATGGAGGGCGGGTTCATGCGCTGAAATCCCCGCATAGCCCTCGCGATAGCCAGCGCGCCAGTCGGTTGGTCGAACCGGGTCAGGCGTTGGTCGAAACCCGCATCGCCCCGCTCACTTCACCAGCAGCCCTTCCTCGGCGATCTTCTTCTGCCACACCAGCGGGGCGAGGGTGTGGACGTTCTGTCCGGAGGAATCGACCGCGACCGTTACCGGCATGTCCTCCACCGTGAACTCGTAGATCGCCTCCATCCCCAGATCGGCAAAGCCGACCACTTCGGCCGCCTTGATCGCGCGCGAGACCAGATAGGCCGCGCCGCCCACTGCCATGAGATAGGCCGATTCGTGCTTGGCGATCGCCGAAGTTGCCGCCGGGCCGCGCTCGGCCTTGCCGACGCAGGCGAGCAGGCCCTGCTCCAGCATCATGTCCATGAACTTGTCCATGCGGGTGGCAGTGGTCGGCCCGGCGGGTCCGACCACTTCGTCGCGCACCGGATCGACCGGGCCTACATAATAGATCACCCGGCCCTTGAACGGCACCGGCAGCGGCTCGCCCTTGGCCAGCATGTCCTGAATGCGCTTGTGCGCGGCATCGCGCCCGGTCAGCATCTTGCCGTTGAGCAGCAGCCGGTCGCCCTGCTGCCAGCCCTTCACCTCCTCGGCGGTCAACGTGTCGAGGTTGACCCGCTTGGCCGCGCTGTCCGGCGCCCATTGCACTTTGGGCCATTCATCCAGCTTCGGCGCATCAAGGAACGTCGGCCCCGAACCGTCGAGCGTGAAGTGCGCGTGGCGCGTCGCCGCACAGTTGGGGATCATCGCCACCGGCTTGCCCGCGGCATGGCACGGCCAGTCCATGATCTTGACGTCGAGGATGGTCGAGAGCCCGCCCAGTCCTTGCGCGCCGATGCCCAGCGCGTTGACCTTGTCGAAGATCTCGATCCGCAGCGCCTCGATGTCATTTTGTGCCCCCCGCTGCTTGAGCTGGGCCATGTCGATCGGCTCCATCAGGCTCTTCTTCGCGAGCAGCGCGGCATATTCGGCGGTCCCGCCGATACCGATCCCGAGCATCCCCGGCGGGCACCAGCCGGCACCCATCTGCGGCAGCATTTCCAGCACCCAGTCGGCGATCGAATCGCTCGGGTTCATCATCTTGAATTTCGACTTGTTCTCAGACCCGCCGCCCTTGGCAGCGACATCCACCGTCACCTTGCGTCCCGGCACCAGCTCGACGTTGAGCACGCAGGGGGTGTTGTCGCGGGTGTTGCGGCGGGTGAACGCCGGATCGGCCAGCACCGAGGCGCGCAGCTTGTTGTCCGGATTGCCATAAGCACGGCGCACGCCTTCATCGACCACGTCCTGCAGCGCGCGCGGCGAATCGAGCCGGCACTCCTGCCCCCACTTGATGAAGACGTTGACGATCCCGGTGTCCTGGCACAGCGGCCGATGACCCTCGGCGCACATCCGGCTGTTGGTCAGGATCTGGGCGATCGCATCCTTCGCCGCCGGGCCCTGCTCGGCTTCGTATGCCGCTCCCAGCGCACGGATATAATCCATCGGATGATAGAAGCTGATGAACTGCAAGGCGTCGGCGACGCTCTCAATCAGATCGTTTTCGGAGATGGTCACCATGTCGGCCATTTGCCTCGCGCTCCCTCTGCCCGCGTGCTGCGCGCGGATCATAGGGCTTCGTCCGCGCCCGCGTAAAGGCCCGCGACGCTGCCGCCGTGCAACGAGGCCACACCCCCGCCACAATGGCGCAAACCGAACTCTACCGCACCTGCGAAAGCCCTTGGCGCGGCACCGGCGTTCGCCTAGAAGGCTGGGGATTGCGCCGGTGTATTGCCCATCCAATACAGGTGGGTTAAAACCGGCGGGCTTGAGGGTTTACGCGATGACGCTTCTCGACGATCGGCCGTCGGCTTCCAGCAGCGGCGCGCGCCGCGCCATGATCGATAGCCAATTGCGCGTCAGCGGGGTCAACGAACCTGCGGTCCTTGCCGCTTTCGCCGCCGTCGCGCGGGAGGATTTCGTTCCGGCCGAGCTTCGCTCAAGCGCCTATATCGACCGCGCGGTTGCGCTGGGTGATGGCAGCTTCCTGCCCGCGCCGCTGGTCCATGGCCGGATGCTGAGCGAAGCGCTCCCTACCGCCGGGCAGCGGGTTCTGGTCGTTTCCGCGAACGGCTATCTCGCCGCGCTGGTTGCCGCGATGGGCGCCGAGCCGGTCACGCTAACCCCGGCCGAGGCCGCCGCCACGCGCAAGGCAGGCGAACCGGCCGGCTTGATCTTTGTCGATGGCGCGATCGAACAGCTTCCCGCCGGGCTCGCCGCCCGTCTCGCCGAAGGCGGACGGATCGTGACCGGGGTGGTGGAGCGCGGGGTCACCCGGCTCGCCTTTGGCCGCAAGACTGCGGGCGAGGTCGCGCTGCTGCCGCTGGCCGAGCTCGGGATACCGGTGCTTGCCGCATTCGCGGCCCCCAAACGCTGGAGTTTCTGATCGTGTCGCTGTGCCGGATGAACCCCTTGACCCGGACAGCGCTGCTCGCCGGAATCGCCCTCGCCGCCGTGCCGCTGCACGCCGACGATCTGCGCGATGCGCTCGAAGCAGCCTATCGCAGCAATCCGTCGCTCGAAGCGGCCCGCGCCCAGCAGCGCGCGGTGGATGAGAATGTGCCGATCGCCAAGGCAGAAGGGCTGCCGTCGCTCTCAGGCACGGCAACTTACACCGAACTGCTCAAGAACAGCCCGATCGCCCGCACCACCGGGCCGGACCGGCTGATTCAAACCGAACTCAGCGCCAACTTCCCAGTCTATTCGGGCGGGCTGGTGCGCAATTCGATCAACGCGGCGAAAACCCGCGTGGTGGCCGGCCAGAACGATCTGCGCGCCACCGAATCGCAGGTCTTTGCGCAGACGGTCGCGGCCTACATGGACGTGATCAGCAACCAGGCGATCGTCGGGCTCAATCGCAACAACGTCGAAGTGCTCGACGTCAACCTCACCGCCACGCGCGACCGGTATGAGATCGGCGATCTCACCCGCACCGACGTCGCCCAGTCGCAGGCGCGGCTGGCTCAGGCGCGCGGCGATCTGCGCAGTTCCGAGGCGACCCTCGCCGGCGCGCGCGAAACCTATATCCAGCTGGTCGGCAAAGCGCCGCTCGCGCTCCAGCCGCCGCCGCCACTGCCCGGCCTGCCCGCCAGCCCTGAGGAGGCGGTGTTGATCGCGCTCGATCACAACCCCGATCTGCTCGCCGCGCGCGAACGTAGCAAGGCCGCCGGGTTTGATAGCCAGGCGGCCGGCGCCGGCCGCCTGCCCACAGTCGATGTCTTTGCCACCCTCGATCACACCGATTATTTGAACAGCTACCGGCTCAACTTCGGCCAGCGCTTCAATTCGGCCCAGGCCGGGGTCCGCGCGCGTATTCCGCTGTTCCAGGGCGGGCTCCCCGCGGCGCGTCAGCGCCAGTCCAAGGCCCGCGAAGGGCAGACCCTCGAACAGGAAATCGGGATTGAACGTCAGGTGATCGCGGTCGTGCGCACCACCTACCAGCAGTGGCAGGCTGCGCAGGCGATCATGGAAACCAGCCAGACCGCGGTCGATGCCGCCACGCTCAGCCTCGAAGGCGTGCGGGCTGAAAACAGCGTCGGCAATCGCACCATCCTCGATATTCTCAACGCCGAGCAGGAACTGCTCAACTCTCAGGTCCTGCTCGTCCGCGCGCGGCGCAATGCCTACGTCGCCGGCTTCAACCTGCTTTCGGCGATGGGCCGCGCCGAAGCCCGCGATCTCGGGCTCGATGGCGGGCCGCTTTACGATCCCGGCGTCAATTACAAGCGGGTCCGGGGGATCATTTGGGATTGGCAGCGTGATGGCGATCCCAAGCCGCGCGCGACCCGTACGGTTGACACGCCGGCACAGGATGGGTCAATTTCGCCGAATGACACCGCGCCGCTCGGTGCCATGGGCGCGGCCAGCACAGGCGGTGCGGGCGGTGTCGGGATGGGCGGGACCAAGCCGGTTGGCAGCGATGGCGCCGCCGGCACAGGCGGGAAATGATGCGCATGGGGCAAGCAGGCGAACCTTCGGTCGAGGAAATTCTCGAATCGATCAAGAAAGTGATCGCGCGCGACAATCGCGCCGCCGCCGCGCTTGGCGCCGAACGCCGGGTGCGTGAACCGGCCGCGCCGCCAGCTTCCGCCGATGCTGATGACGATGACGATGTGCTCGATCTGGGTGAAGCCGCGCTGGCCGGCGATGCTGCGGCCGATCCGGCACCGCTGATCACCGACCATGCGGTTTCCTCGATGCGCGAATCGCTCGCCGCGCTGGCGACAATGGCGGCCCCGGGGGTCGCGCCGCAAATCGTCCGCTCGGGCGAAACCTCGCTCGAAGGCTTGGTCCGCGATCTGCTCCGGCCAATGCTCGCCGAATGGCTCGATACGCACCTGCCACCGCTGGTCGAACGCCTGGTCGCGCTCGAAATCGCCCGGATCGTCGGCCGCAAGGGCTGACAGCAGCCCACTTCGTGCCTAGATCGCCGGGATGACCGATCCGGACGATCTCGCTCGCGCCCGCACCGCGCTCGCTACCAATGGCGGCGCGGATGTCCGCCGCCACATCTTCCTCTGCGCCGAGGCGCAGAAGGGCGAATGCTGCACGCGGGCAGAGGGCGCCGCCTCGTGGAAATTCCTCAAGAGCCGGCTCAAGGAACTGGGACTTGACCGCGAAGGCGGGATCGCCCGGACCAAGGCCGATTGCTTCCGGATCTGCGCTGCCGGGCCGATCGCGGTGGTCTGGCCCGATGGCGTCTGGTACCATTCCTGCACCCCGGCGGTGCTCGAACGGATCGTCGCCGAACATCTCGTCGGCGCCACCCCGGTCGAGGATTTCCGGCTCTACCCTGCGGAATGACGCGTTAGCGCGGAGCGTCTTCGGCCATGAAATCGATCACTGCGGCGTCGTGCCCGGTGCCGCTCGACAGGAACACCAGCCCCATCAAGGCGCTCGCCAGTAGCATCGTCCCGCCCACGCCAAGCGCGGTGGCGATATAGAGGTTGATCGAGACGAAACCGCTCGCGCGGTAGACAATCGCCATCGCGATTAGCACCACCGCCAGCGTCACCCATGCCATTGCGCGCATGATCCGGCGATACCGGGCCCACGCGTAAGCCGCCTGCACCGGATCGTCGAGCGGGGAAACGGGAATGGTCATTGCCGCCCCATGGCCGGGCCCGGCCGCTCTTTCAACGAGGAATAAGGGCATGTGCCCGCGCGCCGGGGCGGATTCGCGCACTATTGGCGATTCGGACAGTTTCATGGCATTGTTGTCACCCATAAGACCACCTTGGGAGAGGTGCCATGACCATTGCCCGCGTCCTCGCCGGCCGAACCGTCTCCACTATCGTCACTGCCACCGCGGATATGTCGGTTCACGAAGTGATCGGATTGCTTGCAGTCCACCGCATCGGTGCGTTGCCGGTGATGGAAGGCGATCGGGTTGCCGGCATCTTTTCCGAACGCGATGTGCTCTATTGCCTCGCCCGCGAAGGCGCCGCCGCGCTCGATCGCACCGCGCGCGAAGTGATGACCGCCCCAGCCATCACGGTCTCGCCTGAGACTTCGGTGCTGTCCGCGCTGTCGCTGATGACCCGCCGCCGCATTCGTCATCTGCCGGTGGTCGATAACGGGCGTGTCGCCGGATTTGTCTCGATCGGCGATCTGGTCAAATTCCGGATCGATGCGATCGAGCGCGAGGCCGAGGCGCTGCGCAGCTACATTCAGGCGGGTTGAGCCGGGCCACCGCCGCTATTCGCGCCAGCGCCTTGCCGCACCCGTCCGCGCGCCCTACATTCGGGGCATGACCGCACTCACCCTCAGCCCCAGCGCCGCGCAGCGAGTCGCGCTTATCGCCCGCAAGCAGGACAAGCCGGCGATCCTCCGGCTGGCGGTTGAAGGCGGCGGTTGCTCGGGCTTCCAATACCGCTTTGCCCTCGCCGATGCGCCCGATGCGGAAGACCTCGTGGTCGAAACCGATGGGGTTCGGTTGGTCGTCGATCCAGTCAGCCTCGATCTCGTCGCCGGCTGTGTGGTCGATTATGCCGAAAGCCTCGGCGGCGCGGCGTTCAAGGTCGAAAATCCCAACGCCGCCGCGGCCTGCGGCTGCGGCGCGAGCTTCGCGGTGTGATGGCGCAGACCCTGCGGCTGGCCAGCTTCAATATCAACGGAATCAAGGCGCGGCTGCCGCGCCTGCTCGAATGGCTTGAGGAGACCCGCCCGGCGGTCGCCTGTCTTCAGGAAATCAAGACTCAGGACGAAGGCTTCCCCGCCGCCGAGTTTGAAAAGATCGGCTACGGCGCGATCTGGCACGGGCAAAAGGGCTTCAACGGCGTCGCCATGCTCGCCGATGGGCAGCAACCGGTCGAGATCCAGCGCGGCCTCGCCGGCGATCCCGAAGATCTCCACTCGCGCTACCTTGAAGCCGATGTCTTCGGCCTACGCATCGCCGGGATCTACCTCCCCAACGGCAACCCGGTCCCCGGGCCAAAGTTCGATTACAAACTGCGGTGGATGGAGCGCCTGCGCGCGCGCATGGCCGAAATCGAGGCCGAGGAAGTCGCTGCCGCGGTGCTCGGCGATTACAACGTCATCCCCGAGGACAAGGACGTCTGGGCCCCGCCGGCCATGGCGAGCGACGCGCTGATGCAGCCCGAATCGCGCGATGCCTATGCCCGGCTGCTGGGCGATGGCTGGACCGACGCCCTGGACACGCTCAACCCGCGCGGCGGGGTGTGGACGTTCTGGGATTATCAGGCAGGCGCCTGGCAGCGCGATCATGGCTTCCGCATCGATCACGCGCTGCTCTCGCCCGAACTCGCCGACCGGCTGGTCGCCGCCGGGGTCGACAAGGACCATCGCGGCCGGGAAAAGGCCAGCGATCACGCGCCGATGTGGGTGGAAGTGCGGAGTCTTTGATGTTGAGCCCTCCGCCTCCGCAAAGGACTAGCGCACCAGCCCACTCCCCCACCCGGCCACCCAACAAGATGGTATGCTTTGATTGGCCGGGTGGGGGAGTGGGCTGGTGCAGCAAGCTTCAAGCGGATGCTTGAAGCGCGCCCAACCAACGATTTGCCCCGAAGGTTCGGGGCGGCGCAGGTTGCAAATGCCCCGGCGAACCGGGGCATAACAACTCACCGATAGAACACGTGATTGTCGACCCGCGCGATGCGGGTCAGCCGCCAGCCGGGCGAAACGCGGGCCGCATGGAAGAACAGCGCGCCTTCGGCCGGGCTGGTCCACGAACCATCGTGTGCAATCCGCGCCATCGCTGCTGCCGTCTGCCACCCGCGCGAGGCGCGGTTGATCGTGGGCATGGCGCTGCCGCGCACGAACGAGAACTGCGAGCGCTGGAACACCACGCCGCAATACGACGCCGGGAAACGCCCCGAACGCGCGCGGTTGACGATCACCCTGCCCACGGCCAGCTGGCCGGCCAGGCTTTCGCTCTTGGCTTCGAAATAGATCGCCCCGGCCAGGCATTCCAGCTCGCGCGACATCTCGCCCGTCGAGGGCTGATCGGCGACAAGATCGGCAAGGGTGGGACGCGCCGCAGCAACGGCGGGCAGATCGGCGGTATCGAACGCGGGCTGCGCTTCGTCGGGCGATGCGGCGAGGGGGAGAGCGGCCGGCTCTGCAGCGGCCACGGGCAGCGGCTCAAGCCGCGGAGTGATTGCCTGAGCAATCGCGCCGGAACCATCGGCGCTCAAGATCGTAACAGTAAATGTCAGCGCCACGGCAAGGGCACTGGCTTTATCGAGCTTGCGGCTCATAGGACCATCTAAATCGGCGGTTGGCGCGCCTGCACGGGTGCGGAGGGATGCGCCAGGGCAGTCATGCCGCCCGATTGCCCCCCACCGGGAAACCCGCCGGCTGCCACCCGTCTGCGTGCCAATCGCCGGACCTTATTGCCCGGCTGACCGCCTTCGCATGCGTGGAAGGCGGCCTTTGTTTGTGCGGCGCAAGCGAGTCAACCCGCGCAACATTACAATCCGATGAACCGTTCGCCTTGCGGGATGTCCAGTTCCACAATCCACAAGTCGCGGTCCTGCGCCTGTCGCCGCGCCAGCCACTCGGCAAATTCGTGCGGTGCCTCGTCCGACTCGGCCCGGGCCAGCGCCCAGCGGCGGCTGCCATCGGCTTGTGGCATCCGTTCGAAGGCGCGGGGCGGGCTGCCATTGGCAGTCAGCACCACCACCAGCGTGCCCGCTTCGGGCTCGCCCTTGGCCAGCACCGCGGCGAATCCACCGGCGGCCTGAACCTGACGGATCAGCCCGGAAACCTCGAGCCCGGCGGGCAGGCGGGTGTCATCCAATGCGATATCCCGGCAGCCCCGACAGCGCGATCCGGCTGCGCATGAACGTGCCGGTGCCGCGCCCCACTTCCTCGCCACTCGCGTCGAGCAGGCGGGCTTCGGCCACCAACACCCGCCGCCGCCCGCTGACCCATCGCCCTTCGGCCACCAGCGCGCCGGACTTGACCGGCCGAACAAAGTGCAGGTTGAACGAGGTGGTCAGCAGGAACCGGTCGGTGACCAGCGTGTTCGCCGCGTAGAACGCGGCATCGTCCAGCATCTTGAAATAGATCGTCCCGTGCGCCGCGCCGGCGGCATGGTGCACCCGGGAATCCACGGTGAACGCAATCCGCGCCGCGCCTTCGCCCAGCACGCTCAGCCGCGATTCGAACAGGCGATTGATCGGTGCCGATGCATAGAGGCCTTCCAGCGCCCGCCAGTGCAGCGTTGCCCCGGAACTCGCCTCGCCTGCGGTGTCCGATTGCTGGTTAAGCGGCGTCGCGGTCGATGACATTGCACAGCAGGCCATAAAGCGCCTCGGCACCCGGCGCCTCGCTCAGCGCCCGGTGCATCCGCTCGTCGCGCATCAGCCGGGAAATCGCCGCCAGCGCGTGGAGGTGCGCCGCACCCGATTGCTCCGGCGAAAGCAGGCCGAACACCAGATCGACCGGCATGCCATCGGCGGCGTCAAACGCCACCGGGGCCTCAAGCCGCAGGAACGCGGCAACCGGCCGGGCCAGCCCGTCGATCCGGGCATGAGGGATAGCCACGCCGCGGCCGAATCCGGTCGAGCCAAGGCGTTCGCGTTCCTCGATCCGCTCGAGCACGGTATGCGGTTCGAGCGCATAGACTTGCGCGAACCGCTGCGCGAGCAGCTGGAGGATGGCGGGTTTGCTGTCGGCGCGGATCGTGCCCACGGCGTCGGGAAGGAGGGTGAAAAGCGCGGTCATTGCCTGTTCAAATCGCCTGTCATGCCTCGGTCACCCGCCTCGCGCGGATGCCGGATATAACGCTTGCCCCGGAAAAACCGGGTCCCTCCTCCTGAAAGCACCTGAAAATCCGCGCCCCGGCCCGGGTTTCTGACGGGAAAGGGGTCAGGACGGTTCGACCCAGCCGATCGAGCCGTCGCCGCGGCGATAAACCATATTATGGCGTCCGGTGCCAGCATTTTTGAAGAGCAGCGCGTTGGTATTGCGCAAATCGAGCATCATGACGGCATCGGAGACAGTCGCCGTGGGCACATCCACGGTTGTCTCCGCAATCACCAGCGGAGCGTCGGCTTCGATCTCATCGGCCTCGGGCTCGGGCTCGGCGAACACGACATAGGCCGCCTCCTCCGCCCGCACCGCATACCCGGCCGCTTCGTGATGATCGTTGAGCCGCCGCTTGTAGCGCCGCAGCTGCTTGTCGATCTTGTCCGCCGCCTGATCGAACGCAATATGCGCGTCCTGCGCGATTCCGGCCCCTTTGAGGATCAGCCCTTGCATCACATGGGTGACGATGTCGCAGCGGAACGCGCCCGCCGGGGCGCGGTTGAAGGTGACGTGGCTCGACAGCGCCTTGCTGAAATACTTCTCGACCGTCGCGGTCAAGCGCTCGGACGCGTGAGTCTGCAAGGCTTCGCCCGTGGCGACCTGATGACCGGAAACGCGAATGTCCATAGTACTTGCTCCTGCTGCTTAGGTTCCGCCAAGCCAGAGCGGCGCTTTCACCGTCTCCAGAAACGCGGTGTGCGCGGCGAGTTCGGCCTCGCTCGCAGAATGTGGCCGGGCCGGGCGGAACACCCGTTCGCGCGGCGGCGCGGCCATCGCGGCATCGATCGCGTCGACTGGCCCGCAGGCGAGTTCAAGCCCGATCTGGCGCCCGCCGGTCAGCTCGACATAGACTTGCGCCAGGAGCTCGGCATCGAGCAGCGCGCCGTGGCGGGTGCGGTGGCTGCGGTCGATCCCATAGCGGGTGCACAGCGCATCGAGCGAGAGCTTGGCCCCCGGATGGCGCACCCGCGCCAGCTTGACCGTGTCGATCATTCGGCTGTGGCACACCGGCGCCAGCCCGATCATGCTCAGCTCGGCATTGAGGAAGGCAAAGTCGAACCCGGCGTTGTGCGCCACCAGCGGCGCCTCCGCCAGGAATTCGAGCAGTTCGCCCGCGCGCTCGGCAAAACGCGGCTTGTCAGAGAGGAAGCTGGCGGAGAGGCCGTGGACCGCCTCTGCCTCGGCCGGCATGTCGCGATCGGGGTTGAAATAGCCATGGAACATCGCGCCGGTCGGCACCCGGTTGACCAGTTCGATGCAGCCGATTTCCACCATCCGGTCACCCGTTTTCGGATCGAGTCCGGTGGTTTCGGTGTCGAAGATGATCTCGCGCATCGCCTAACCTATCGGCCCGCCGTGCGCGCCGCGCAAGTGGGGAAGTGGACTATGCCCTGCCCGTCAGCCGGTGGACCAGCGCTTGCACTTCATGCCGCGTTGCCGCCAGCGACGTGCCGGTGTCGATCACATGATCGGCCCGCGCCCGCTTCTCGGCATCGGGCACCTGCAGCGTCAGGATCTGCGCGAATTTCTCCGTGGTCATCCCCGGTCGCGCCAGCACCCGTTCGCGCTGCACCTCGGCGGGGGCTGAAACCACCACCACCGCATCGACCTGATCCTGCCCGCCCTTTTCGAACAGCAGCGGGATATCGAACACCACCAGCGGCCGCTCGGCATGTTCCGCCAGAAATGCCTGCCGCAGCCGCGCCACCGCCGGGTGGACGATCGCTTCCAGCCGGGCCAGTTCTGCGCGGTTGCCAAACACCGCCGCGCCCAGTTTGCCGCGGTTGACCCCGTCCGGTCCGGTGCTGCCGGGAAACGCCGCCTCTATTTCTGGCAACAGTTCGCCGCCCGGGCCCTGCAGCGCATGCACCGCCGCATCGGCATCGAACACCGGCACCCCCAGCCCGGCGAACATCGCCGCGACAGCCGATTTGCCCATCCCGATCGAGCCGGTCAGGCCAAGGATATAGGGCCGCCCATCAGCCACCGGTGATCCGCTTCCTCAGCTCGGCATCGCCGCCGCGCGGCGGGCGCTGCCCGAAAAACCGCGCAAAGGCGTGGTCAGCCTGGCCGATCAGCATGGTCAGCCCGTCGATGGTGCGCAGCCCGGCCGCCCGCGCCCCGCGCAGAAATTCGGTGTCTAGCGGCGACGTCACGATGTCGTAGGCCACGCTCCCCGGCGGGGCATGGCTCCAGTCGAACACCAGCGGGGGCTGCCCCGTCATCCCCAGCGAACTGGCGTTGACCACCAGATCGCAGCACCCTTGGCGATCATCGAACGCGAAATCGGTCGGCGCGGCAAAATGCGCGAGATCGGCCGGATAATGCTCGTGCCCGGGATCGAGCTCATCCAGCAGCGCCCGCGCCTTGGCCGGATCGCGCCCCGCCAGCACGATGGCAAAACCGTGTCCAGCCAGCCCCGCGACAATCGCCCGCGCTGCGCCGCCCGTACCCAGCACCCGCGCCATCCGGAACAGGTGCGTTTCGGCCAGCAGCGGCGCGAGCGGTTCGAGGAATCCCGGCACGTCGGTGTTGTATCCTGCCAGCCCGCCAGCTTCGGGGACGATGGTGTTGACCGCGCCGACCCGTGCCGCCAGCGGATCGATGCGGTCCAGCAGCGGCATCACCGCTTGCTTGTGCGGCATCGTCACGTTGCAGCCGCGCCAGGCGCAATCGCGCCGCCGTGCGGTCAGATAGTCGGCCAGGCCGGCGGCGGTGACGTGGCATGCGCTGTATTCGGCGTCGATCCCCAGTTCCGCCAGCCAGAAGCCGTGAATCGCCGGCGATTTGGATTGCGCGATCGGATCGCCGATCACCTCTGCATAAGGCCGGCTCACCGCGGCAACTCGCCCATCTCGCGCAGCGCGCCCAGCACCGCCAGCAGCGGCATGCCCAGCACGGTGAAATGATCGCCGTCGATCGCCTCGAACAATTGCACCCCGCGCCCTTCGATCCGAAAAACGCCCACGCAGCCCGCCACCGCCGGCCATTCGTAGGTCAGATAGTCGGCAATGAAGGCGTCCGATAGCGCCGCCACCCGCAATGACGCCGCAGCGGCATGTCGCCACACCACATCCCCATCCCGCGCGAGCGCCGCCGCGCTGTGCAGCGTCAGGGTCCGCCCGGCAAAGAAGCGCAGATGCGCCGCCGCCGCCTCGCGGTCCGCCGGCTTGTCAAAGCGCCGTCCGGCGCAGACCGCCAGACTGTCACTGCCCAGCACCAGCCGACCGGGATGCTGCGCGGAAACGGCCAGCGCCTTGGCCTCGGCCAGGCTCGTCGCCACCGCCGCGGGCAGCGCGTCGCCCAGGCCGGCCTCGATCGCCCGCTCGTCCACCGCCGCTGGCAACGCCATGAACGGCACCCCAGCCGCCTCGAGCATCGCCCGCCGCGATGCGCTTTGGGAAGCCAGAATCAGCATGAACCGCCGGCCGCCCCTGCGCTCATATTGGCTTGGCCCCGGCATCGGCACTCTCGCCGTTAGCCTTGTACTCGTTGTAGAGCTTTATCACAGCCGCGGCGGTTTCCTCGATCGAGCGCCGCGTCACATCGATCACCGGCCAGCCGTTGTCGCCGAACATGCGCCGGGCATACTGCACCTCGCGCGCAACCCGGTCGGCATCGACATAGGCCGTCTCGGGCGCCTGGTTGAGCGACAGCAGCCGGTTGCGCCGCACCTGAATCAGCCGCTCGGGTGCAGTGGTCAGCCCCACCACCAGCGGCCGCCGCAACGAGAACAGTGCTGGCGGCGGCGGGCTTTCCACCACGATCGGGATGTTCGCCACTTTGTAGCCGCGGTTGGCAAGATAGATGCTGGTCGGCGTCTTTGACGAGCGCGAGACCCCGGCCAGCACGATATCGGCGTTCTCCCAGTCCTCCCAAGCGGTCCCATCATCATGGGCAATGGTGAACTGGATAGCCTCGACCCGCGCGAAATAGGCATCGTCGAGCATGTGCTGGCGCCCCGGCCGCGCCTTGGCTTCCTGCCCCAGCATGTCCTCGAGCACGGCCGTCACGGCATCGAGCGCCGGCACCGTCGGCAGCCCCAACGCGCGGCAGCGATCTTCCAGCCGGCCGCGGATCTCGCTGTTGACCAGCGTGAACAGCACCAGCCCGGGATTCGCGGCGATCTCGGCCAAAATCCGGTCGAGGTGCTGCTGCGAGCGGACCATCGGCCAGAAATGCCTGATGACGTCGGCATCATCGAACTGGGCGAGCGCGGCCTTTGCGATCATTTCCAGAGTCTCGCCGGTCGAGTCCGAGAGCAGGTGCAGGTGAAGCCGGGTCGTCATCGCTGCCTGTCGTCGGTGCGCTGGCGCACTGTGGATAGAGCGACGCATAAACCACGGGAGGAGAAGTCTGACAACTTGGCCATGCCATTCGCTGCCCGCTACCGGCGCGCGCCCTGCCAGGTTGTGGACATGTGGACGCAGTTTCCCACATGCTGCGGATAGGTGGGATAACTCCGGCTTGACGCGCATCCACGCAGAGTCGCCCTTGCGCTGCCCCCTGTTCAGGCCGGGAAAATTCGGGCAGGAGCCGCAATTCCCGGTTTCCACAGGGCCAACAGCCTTCAGAATCCTTATTTAAAGACTCTATATAGTTATTGGATTGGACCCGAACGATGCCTGGTCTCCTCCTCGATACCCTGCGCGGGACCAACGCGAGCCGCCGTCCGGTGTGGCTGATGCGTCAGGCCGGGCGCTATTTGCCTGAGTACCGCGCGCTGCGGGAAAGCAAGGGCGGTTTCCTTGCGCTGGTCTACGATCCGGCCGCCGCTGCCGAGATCACCCTCCAGCCGCTGCGCCGCTTTGGCTTCGATGGTGCGATCCTGTTTTCGGACATCCTGATCGTCCCTTACGCGATGGGTCAGGATCTCGCCTTCCTTGCCGGCGAAGGCCCACACCTCTCGCCCCGCCTCGTCGATACCGCGCTGGAGAGCCTCAGCGCCGTGCCAGAGCGTCTTGCGCCGATCTACGAGACCGTGGCGCTAGTCCGCGCGGCGCTCACCCCCCAGCAGACCATGCTTGGCTTTGCCGGCAGCCCCTGGACCATCGCGACCTACATGGTTGCGGGCGAAGGCAGCCGCGATCAGCACGAGACCCGCGCTTACGCTTATCAGGACCCACAGGCGTTTCAGGCGATCATCGATGCGATCATCGCGGTCACAGTCGATTATCTCGAAGGTCAGGCCAACGCTGGGGCCGAAGCGGTGCAGCTGTTCGATAGCTGGGCCGGCAGCCTTGCTCCCGCCGAATTTGAACGCTGGGTCATCGCTCCCAATGCGGAAATCGTCCGCCAGCTGCGCGCGCGTTGCCCCGATCTGCCGATCATCGGCTTTCCCAAAGGCGCGGGCGAAAAGCTTGCCGCCTATGCCCGCGAAACCGGGGTCGATGCGCTCGGCGTGGATGAGACGATCGATCCGCTGTGGGCCGCGCGCAGCCTGCCTGAGAATATGCCGGTCCAAGGCAATCTCGATCCGCTGCTGCTGCTTGCCGGCTCGGCCGAGCTCGAATCTCAGGCTGTCCGCGTGCTCGAAGCTTTCGCCGGGCGTCCGCATGTGTTCAACCTCGGTCATGGCATCGGCCAGTTCACCCCGATCGAACATGTCGAACGCCTGCTCAAAGTGGTGCGCGACTGGGAACGGTGATCGGCGCAATGCCCACCCCCGACCCCTCCCGTTTACCGGAGGGGAGTACGTAGACTTAACCCCCTCCCGTTTACGGGAGGGGCGCGAGACTTTGGTCTTGCCGTCAGGCAAGGCCTAGTCGCAGCGGGGTGGGCAATAGCGCCACGCTGCCACCATAGCTCCTGCTCCCGGATTGCTTTGCTTTCCTGCCACGCTGCGCCTAAGGCCCGCTCATCGCCGTGCCGATCTACGCACCCGGTGACTGAGAGACATTGTGTGCTCCCGCGGAAGTGGAGCGCGCGCATGACCCCCGATCAGCACATTTCCGAGAGCCATTGCGCTTCCCAGCGGGAGCGCCGGTCATGAGCCGCGCGATGAACGTCCAGCTGACCGAGGCGGAAGTCGTCGGCAAGTGCAAGAAGGCCGGCGTCGCGATCAGCGCGGTCGAGCCGCTGCCTTCGGGCGGGACCCATCTGGTGTGCACCACCAGCGAAGGCGCCGAGCAGATGCGCGGTGAATTCAAGACCAAACTGGTCACCGGGCGTGTCAAGCGTTTCCCATTCTACGTACCCCCCAGCCGCTGGTAACACCGCCGGCAAGCGGGCGCATGGCAGGTTGCAGGGCGCAATTGCCAGCCTTGCCTCTTCCCTTCGCGGCAATTCGCCCGCAATAGCAGTGCATGGACCGGTTCCCGGCAAGCCGCCAAACGGCTATGCTGCAACCTATGTTTCAGGCGCTTGCGATGACTTACCTGTGGCTCAAGGCCGGACACGTGATCTTCGTCATCTTCTGGATGGCGGGGCTGTTCATGCTGCCGCGCTACTTCGTCTACCATCAGGAGGCGGCCCCCGGCTCGCCCGAGAATGCCCTGTGGACCGAGCGTGAGGGCAAGCTGCTCCGCATCATCATGTGGCCTTCGCTGATCGTGGTCTGGGTGCTCGGGCTGTCACTGGCGTGGGTCAGCGGGGCCTTCGGGCAGGGCTGGTTCCACGCCAAGCTCGCCTTAGTGCTGGTCCTCAGCGCCTATCATGTCTGGCTCGCCGGCTATCACAAGACACTGGCGGCGGGTGAACGGCGGCTCACCGGCAAGCAGCTGAGGCTCCTCAACGAAGTTCCGGGAATCACTGCGGCGTTCATCGTCGTGCTGGTCGTGATCAAGCCGTTCTGAAGCTGGCCAAACGGGGGATTACGCATGATACTCGCGCTGCTGCCGCTGCTTGCCGCTGCCGCCCCCACCCCGGCGATTGGTGTCGATGATCCGGATCTGCGCTGCATGGTTGCGGTTTCGTTCGCGATGGGCGCTGTGCACGACAAGGGCGCCGATCCCGATATGGTCGAGGCAATGTCCACGGTGTTCATGTACTTTCTCGGCAAGGCCGATGCCCGCCACCCTGGCGAGGATTATGGGCGCGCGTTCGCCCGCGTTGTGGCCCAGCCGGGCTACGAGCAGCAATTGCCGGCCGATCTCAAGCGATGCGGCGGTGAGGCAGAGGCGCGCGGCGCGATGCTCAAGGATCTCGGCGAACAGCTCAAGTCGCTTGCGCCGCTCGCTCCGGTCAGCCCGGGCTGATCCACTGGCTGATTGACGGATGCGGCCGCGCCCCCTATTTGCGGGCGCGTCTCTCGGCATCAGGCGGTGCACGCTGCCGCCCACAGGTCTGCTTTCTCCAAGCCCCATGACCTGCCGTTGACGGCCAGCCGGCCAGCCAGACTCTGCCAATCCCCGGAAACCCGAATAATGCATCTTAAAGAACTCAAACGCAAAACCCCGGCCGAACTGGTCGAAATGGCCGAAGAGCTGGGCGTCGAAGGCGCCAGCACGATGCGTCGCCAGGACCTGATGTTCGCCATTCTCAAGGAAGTGGCCGACGATGGTGAGGAAATCCTCGGCATCGGCACGATCGAGGTGCTCCTCGACGGGTTCGGCTTCCTCCGTTCGCCCGAGGCGAACTATCTCGCCGGGCCCGATGATATCTATGTCTCGCCGAATCAGGTCCGCAAATGGGGCCTGCGCACCGGCGACACGGTCGAAGGCGAAATTCGCGCTCCCAAGGATGGCGAGCGCTATTTTGCCATCACCAAGCTGATCAGCGTCAACTTCGACAATCCGGAAGCCGTCCGCCACCGCGTCAACTTCGACAACCTCACCCCGCTCTATCCCGATGAGCGGCTGCGGCTCGATACGATCGATCCCACGGTGAAGGACAAGTCGGCGCGGGTGATCGATCTGATCAGCCCGCAGGGCAAGGGTCAGCGCGCGCTGATCGTCGCCCCGCCGCGCACCGGCAAGACCGTGCTGCTCCAGAACATGGCGAAAGCGATCACCGACAACCACCCCGAGGTGTTCCTGATTGTCCTGCTGATCGACGAACGACCCGAGGAAGTGACCGACATGCAGCGATCGGTGAAGGGCGAGGTGATCTCCTCGACATTCGACGAACCTGCCACCCGCCACGTCCAAGTCGCTGAAATGGTTATCGAAAAAGCCAAACGTCTGGTCGAGCACAAGCGCGATGTGGTGATCCTGCTCGATTCGATCACCCGCCTCGGCCGGGCTTACAACACCGTGGTGCCCAGCTCGGGCAAAGTCCTCACCGGCGGCGTCGATGCCAACGCCCTGCAGCGGCCCAAGCGCTTCTTCGGTGCCGCGCGCAATATCGAGGAGGGCGGCTCGCTCTCGATCATCGCCACCGCGCTGATCGATACCGGCAGCCGGATGGACGAGGTTATCTTCGAAGAGTTCAAGGGCACCGGCAACTCGGAAATCGTCCTCGATCGCAAGGTCTCCGACAAGCGCATCTTCCCCGCGCTCGATGTCGGCAAGTCCGGCACCCGCAAGGAAGAGCTGCTGGTCGACAAGGCCAACCTCGCCAAGATGTGGGTGCTGCGCCGCATCCTCATGCAGATGGGCACGATCGACGCGATGGAGTTCCTGCTCGACAAGATCAAGGACACCAAGTCGAACGAAGACTTTTTCGCAACGATGAATCAGTAAGCGCAAGGGGGGCCGGTTGGCCCCCCTTTCCCGTTCTAGCCGACATGCTCGGCAAAGAACGCCTCGGTCCGCCCATCCGCCAGCTGCGCAGCCGCCTCGTCGCGGCGCATGCCGTCTTCGGCGGCGAAGCCGTGATCGAGCCCTAAGTAATCGTGCAGCGTCACATGGGAATTGCCGTCCAGCCCGGCGTGGATCGCCGCCTGCGCTTCGGGGGGAACGAACCCGTCGGCCGTCGGAATATGAAGCATCAGCGGTTTGGCGATGGCGTGGCTCTCGTTCAGCATGCCCTCGATGCCGACGCCGTAGTAGCCGACCGAGGCGTCGATGTCGGTGCGCGCCGCGGTCTGATAGGCGATCTTGCCGCCCATGCAGTAGCCGACCAGGCCCACCTTAGGCACACCGCCCTCACCGCGGATCCATCGGATCGCCGCCTCGACGTCGCGCACCCCGGCATCGAAATCGTGCGCCATCATGTAATCGATCGCTTGCTGGAATTCCTCGGGCACATCGGAATCGAGGCTGATCCCTTCGGCCTGGCGCCAGAACACTTCGGGCGCGATCGCCAGATAGCCCAGGGCGGCCCAGTGATCGGCCTTCTTGCGGATACCCGGGTTCACCCCGAATATTTCCTGAATCACGATCACCGCGCCACGCGGCGCCGCGGCCGGGCGTGCCAGATAGGCGGGGAAGCTGGCTGCGCCGTCAAGCGTCGGCACGCGGATCATTTCGCCCATGGTATTCGCTCCTCAAGTCAACTGGTTATCGCGGCGGGATAGGCCCGGCGGATGGACTTTGCCAAGGCCGTGTGCCAGCTTTGTTGCAGTTGGAAGAAAGGTGCCGCGATGAAGGTCAATGTCGAGGTCGATTGCACCCCCGAAGAGGCCCGCCGTTTTCTCGGCCTGCCCGACGTCACCCGCGCCAACGAAGCCTATGTCGATGCCGTGCTCAAGGCGATGCAGGGCGGCGGCAGTGTCGAACAGATGCAGGCGGTGATCAAGCAGATGACGCCGATGGGCGAAATGGGGATGAAGCTGTTCCAGCAATTCATGGACATGGGGATCAAGCCCAAGAAGGACTGACTTGTCCGGCCGGTTAGGCTAGCCCGGCGCACATGAGCGACACCATCTTCGCCCTCTCCAGCGGCGCCCCGCCGGCAGCGATTGCGGTGATCCGGATCAGCGGCCCGGCGGCGCACGATGCGCTGATGACGCTGCTCGGCCCGCGCCGGCGCTCGCCGCTCGGCAACCAGCCTGTATTGCGCACATTGCGCAACGCTGCCGGCGAAGTGCTCGACAAGGCGCTGGTGCTGTGGTTCCCCGGCGGCAACACCGCCACCGGTGAAAGCACCGCCGAACTCCACCTCCACGGCAGCCGCGCCGTGGTCGCTGCGGTCGAAGCTGCGCTCGCCGCCATGCCCGGCCTGCGCCATGCCGAGCCGGGCGAGTTTACCCGCCGCGCTTTCGCCAACGGCAAGATCGATCTCGCCGAGGCCGAAGGGCTGGCCGATCTGCTCTCCGCCGAAACCGAACTGCAGCGGCGCAGCGCGCTGGCGATGGCTGGCGGCACGTTCTCGCGCATCGTTCACCGCTGGCGCAGCGAATTGCTCACCGGTTCAGCCGAGATCGAGGCCTTGCTCGATTTCGGCGACGAGGACGATGTCGCGCGGTTACCGCCGGGTTTCACGTGGAACATCGGCGCGCTGCGCAGCGAGATTGCCGGCTGGCTCAGCCGCCCTCGCGCCGAGGCCTTGCACGAAGGTTTCCGCGTCGTTCTCGCCGGTCCGCCCAATGCCGGTAAGTCGACCTTGTTCAACGCGCTGGTCGAGGCCGAAGCGGCGATCACCGCGC
This sequence comes from Sphingomonadaceae bacterium, assembly GCA_947455865.1. Taxonomy (GTDB): domain Bacteria; phylum Pseudomonadota; class Alphaproteobacteria; order Sphingomonadales; family Sphingomonadaceae; genus Novosphingobium. Next base: position 2,304 of record CANGQZ010000009.1, on the reverse strand, counting down.
CCACCGTCGGCACCACCCGCGATGTCCTCACCCGCCCGGTCGCGCTTGACGGGATCCCGTTCGTGTTCTGCGATACTGCGGGAATTCACGCTGAGGCGAGCGATCCGGTCGAACAGATCGGCATTGCTCGCGCCGAGGCTGAATTTGCCAGTGCCGATCTCGTGCTCTGGCTTGGCCCCGAAGGCGCCGGTCCTCTGGGCGCGTGGGAAGTGGCCGCGCAGTGCGACCGGGCTGCTACCCCGGCGAAGGCCGCCCCCCGCCACCGCCTCTCGGCCCTGACCGGCGAGGGCCTGCCCGCGCTGCGCAGCGATCTCGTCGCCGCTGCCCGCGCCGCGCTGCCCAAGCCGGGTGAGGCTGCGCTCAATGCCCGGCAGCACCGCCTGCTCAGCGATGCCGAGGCGGCGCTGAGCGGCGCGCTGTCGCTGACCGATCTGCTGCTGGTCGCGGAACATCTCCGGCTCGCCCGCGTGGCATTTGATGCTCTGCTCGGCCAAACCACCACCGAGGACATGCTCGACGCGTTGTTCGGACGCTTTTGCATCGGCAAGTAGACGCGTTGCATTGGCGTTGAATCGTGCAAGCATCCGCCTCCTGGCCATCGATGTTCCACGTGAAACGCCTCCCCAACCGCATATTCTTGCGGTATGGGCCCGCCATGCACCAGTTCGACATCATCGTCGTGGGCGGCGGGCACGCCGGTTGCGAGGCGGCCGCCGTCGCTGCGCGGATGGGCGCGCGCGTCGCACTGGTCAGTTTCGATCTCGCCATGATCGGCGCAATGAGCTGCAACCCGGCGATTGGTGGGCTCGGCAAGGGCCACCTGGTCCGCGAGGTTGATGCCTGCGACGGCCTGATCGCCCGCGCTGCCGATGCCGCGGCGATTCACTACCGCATGCTCAACCGCTCCAAGGGCAGCGCGGTCCAAGGACCGCGCGTTCAGGCCGACCGGCGCCGGTTCAAGGCCGCGATTCAGCATTTGCTCCCTCGCCAGGGTGATCTCACCCAAATCGCCGGCGAGGGCGCCGCGCTGGAACTGGCTGGCGGCAAAGTTGCCGGATTGGTGTTGGCCGATGGCACCCGTCTGACCGCCCCGGCCGTAGTCCTCTGCACCGGCACGTTCCTTGGCGGTACGCTGTTCCGCGGCGAGGAGCGGATCGTCGGTGGGCGGATCGGCGAGGCTGCGGCGCAAGTGCTGGCGGCGCAGCTGCGCGAGGCTCCTTTGCCGATGCGCCGGCTCAAGACCGGAACCCCGCCTCGCCTTGATGGCCGCACGATCGATTGGGCCCGGTTGGATGAGCAGCCTTCCGATCCCGAACCATGGACGATGTCGGCCCTCACCCTGCAGCGGGGCAACCCGCAGGTGTTCTGTGCGATCACCCGCACCAACGAACGCAGCCACGATGTCATCCGCGCCAACCTCCACCGCTCACCGCTGTTCAGCGGGGCGATCGGCGGCCTCGGCCCGCGCTATTGCCCGTCGATCGAGGACAAGATTCACCGCTTTGCCGATCGTGACGGGCATCAGGTGTTCCTCGAACCCGAAGGGCTCGATACGCACCTTGTCTATCCCAACGGGATCAGCACTTCGCTCCCCACCGATGTCCAGCTGGCGATGCTGCGCACGATGGCGGGGCTAGAAGCGGTCGAAATGGCCGTTCCCGGCTACGCGGTCGAGTACGATCATATCGATCCGCGCGCGCTGCGCCCCAGCCTCGAACTGCGCGACATGCCCGGGCTATATTGTGCTGGCCAGATCAACGGTACCACCGGCTACGAGGAAGCCGCCGCGCAGGGTCTCGTTGCCGGGATGCACGCGGCCGCAGCGGTGCGCGGCACCATGCCGCTGCCGTTTGACCGCGCCAATTCGTACATCGCGGTGATGATCGATGATCTCACCCTGCATGGCGTGAGCGAGCCTTACCGCATGCTCACCGCCCGCGCCGAATACCGCCTGCGTCTCCGTGCCAACAACGCCTCCACCCGCCTGACCGGGTTTGCGCTGGAGGCCGGTGCGGTCGGTCCTGAGCGCGGCGAGTGGTTCCGCCGCCGCCGCGCTGCGCGGTATGCCCTCGAAGGCGCTCTCGCCCGCGAAGTGAGCGCGGCCGATCTTGCGCGCAGCGGTTTGGCGGTGCGCGCCGATAGCGGCCGGCTGGGCCTTGGCGATGCGCTCCGCTTCCCCGGCATTACGCTGGCGGACCTGGCGCCGTGGCTTGATCAGGATTTGCCGGACGATCCCGAACTGCGCGAAGAGGTCAGCGAAGATGCGGTCTACGCGCCGTATCTTGCCCGGCAGGAGAGCGAACT
>CANGQZ010000008.1 GCA_947455865.1 Sphingomonadaceae bacterium | reverse complement strand
TTCACCCCCTCGGACGAGGAAGTGGCCGAAGCGCGCAAGATCGCCGCTGCTTTCGCCGCCAATCCCACCGCCGGAACGCTCGGGATCGACGGCAAGATGTATGACATCCCCCACCTCAAGGCGGCGCACAAGACGCTGGCCGCTGCTGGAGAGACGCTATGAGCAATCCTCGCCCCCTGCCCACCGACGATGACCTTCAGGCGATCCGCGAGGGCGTCCGCGCCGTCTGCGCCCAGTTCGGCGACGATTACTGGCTCGCCCGCGACGATGACGGCAAATTCCCGCGCGAATTTCACCGTGCGATGGCCGAAGGCGGCTGGCTCGGCATCACCATGCCGGAGCAGTACGGCGGCTCGGGCCTTGGCGTGACCGAGGCGATGACGATGATGAACGAGGTCGCGGCTTGCGGCGGCGGGTTCGCTGCCGCCTCGACCATCCACATCAACCTGTTTGGCCCGCACCCGATCGTGGTCAAGGGCACCGAGGAGCAGAAGGCGCGCTGGGTCCCCCGGCTGGTCAGCGGCGAAGACCAGTGCTGCTTCGGCTTCACCGAGCCTGACGCCGGCCTCAACACCACCCGGATCAAGACCTTCGCGGAGAAAGTCCCGGGCGGCTATGTCGTCCACGGCCAGAAGGTCTGGACCTCGACCGCGCAGGTCGCCAACAAGATCATGCTGCTGACGCGCACCACCAAGTATGAAGATTGCGCCAAGCCGACTGACGGGATCACCATCTTCTACACCGATCTCGATCGCACCAAGATCGATGTCCACCTGATCCCCAAGATGGGCCGCAAGGCGGTCGATTCGAACGCGATCTTCATCGACGGGCTGTTCATTCCCGAGGAAGACCGCATCGGCGAGGAAGGGAAGGGCTTCGGCTACATCCTCCACAGCCTCAATCCCGAGCGGATCCTGATCGCCTGCGAGGCCATCGGCATCGGCCGCGATGCGCTGCGCCGCGCGGTCAACTATGCCAAGGAACGGGTGGTGTTCGATCGCCCGATCGGCATGAACCAGGGCATCCAGCACCCGCTCGCGGAAAAGTGGATGTATCTCGAAAGCGCGTGGCTGATGGTCGAGAAGGCGGCGCGGCTTTACGATATGGGCCTGCCCTGCGGGGCCGAAGCCAACGCCGCCAAGTTCATCGCCGCGCGCGCGTGCCATGAAGCGGCCTGGCAGGCCGTCGCGACCCATGGCGGGTTCGGCTATGCCAAGGAATACCATGTCGAGCGGCTCTACCGCGAATCCGCGTTGACCCGCCTCGCCCCGATCACCGAGCAACTGATCCTGTGCTTCATCGCCGAAAAGGTGCTCGATCTGCCGCGCAGCTACTGACGCGCAGATAACTGGAAGGACTCGTCACGATGGGACTGATGGAAGGCAAGGCGGTGCTGGTCACCGGCGCCGGGCGCGGCGTGGGGCGCGGCATTGCGCTCGCCATGGCGAAAGCCGGCGCGGCGGTGGTGGTCAACGATCTGGGTGTGTCGCTCACCGGCGATGACAGCGGCGAAGGCTCGCCCGCCGAGCAGGTGGTCGAGGAGATCCGCGCCATGGGCGGCAAGGCGGTCGCCAACCATGATAGCGTGGCCGATTGGGACGGCGCGGGCCGGATGATCAAGGCCGCGGTCGACAATTTCGGGCGCATTGATGGCGTGGTCAACAACGCCGGCAACTTGCGTGATGTGATCTTCCACAAGATGGGCCCGGACGATTTCCGCGCGGTGATCGAGGTCCACCTGATGGGCAGCTTCAACACCAGCCGCGCCGCCGCGCCATTCTTCAAGGAACAGGGCAGCGGGGCCTATGTCCACATGACCTCGTCCGCCGGCCTGATCGGCAACTTCGGGCAGGCCAACTATGCCGCCGCCAAAATGGGCATCGTCGGCCTGTCGAAGTCGATCGCGGTCGATATGCAGCGCTTCGGGGTCCGTTCCAACGCGGTCGCGCCCTGGGCGTGGACCCGGATGGTCAGCTCGATCCCCAACGAAACGCCCGAACAGCAGAAGCGGGTCGAAGGCCTCAAAAAGCTCGATGCCGACAAGATCGGCCCGTTCTGCGTCGCGCTGTGCAGCGATGCGGCGGCGAACGTGACCGGGCAGATCTTCGGCGTGCGCAACAACGAGATCTACCTGTTCTCGCAGCCGCGCCCGGTGCGCACCGCGCACACTGCGGAAGGCTGGACCCCAGAGGCGATCACCGAACGGGTGTTCCCCCAGTTCCAGAACGATTTCTACCCGCTCCACCGCTCGGGCGACTGGTTCACCTGGGACCCGGTGTGAGCCAAAACGCAAGGGGAGCGGCAGCGTGATCAATCCCGAGGCGATCCTCGCGCATGATTTCGGCAGCCCGCGCGCGCATTACGTGCCGCGCGATGCGATCCTTTATGCGCTCGGGCTCGGCCTGGGCAGCGATCCGCTCGATGCGGAAGACTTGCGCTTCCTTGACGAGCGCGCGCTGGCGGTGCTGCCCAGCTTCGCCGTCACGCTCTGCACCCCGGGCATGTGGATCCGCGATCCGGCGCTCGGGGTCGATTTCGGCAAACTGGTCCATGCCGCGCAGTGGGCAGAATTTCCGAACCCGCTCCCGCCTTCCGCCGAAGTCGCCGGCACCGCGCAAGTCGTGTCGCTGACTGACCGGGGCGAAGGCCGCGGCGCGGTGCTCACACTGGAGCGGACGATAGCCGATGCCGCCAGCGGCGCGATTTATTGCCGACTGCGCCAGACACTGCTGCTGCGCGGCGATGGCGGCTTCGGCGGCCCGCCCGATCCGCGCTCGGAATGGGCGCTGCCCGCGCGCGCGGCCGATGCCACTGCCGATTTCGCCACCAGCCCCCGCGCGGCGCTGATCTACCGCCTCTCGGGCGATTGGAACCCGCTGCATCTCGATCCCGCGATCGCCGCCAAGGCCGGCTTCCCCCGCCCGATCCTGCAAGGGCTCGCGAGCTACGGCATCGCCGGCGCCGCCATCTCGCGCGCGCTCGGCCGCGATCCGGCGGCCGTGGCGCTGCTCGCCTGCCGCTTCGCCGGGATCGTCCTGCCGGGCGATGTGCTGCGGTTCAGCGTGTGGCGCAGCGAAACAGATAACACCGCGCAATTCGTTGCGCATGTCGGCGAGCGCAAGGTGCTCGATGGCGGCGAGATCGGCTGGAGGGATTGATGGCAAGCAAGGATGTGGCGGCGCGGCTCAAGGCCGGGCTGCGGATACCGGTGATGGCGGGACCGATGTTCATCGCCTCCACCCCGGAACTGGTCATCGCCCAGTGCAACGCCGGGATCATCGGCTCGATGCCTGCGCTTAACGCCCGCACGACCGAGGCGCTCGATGCCGATATCGCCCGGATCAAGGCCGGGGTGGGCGATAAGCCTTATGCGATCAACCTCGTCGCGCACCGCACCAACGCGCGGCTCGGCCCCGATCTGGAGATCGTGCTCAAGCACAAGGTGCCGATCGTGGTACTGGCGCTCGCCGCCAATCCTGATCTGGTGCGCCAGCTCCAGGCCAATGGCGCGCTCGTGTTTCAGGATGTGATCAAGGATCGTCACGCGCGCAAATGCGCCGAAATGGGCGTGGACGGGATCATCCCGGTCGGCGCCGGCGCGGGCGGGCACACCGGCGATCAATCGCCGTTCGCGCTGATGCAGGAAATCCGCGAATGGTGGGATGGGCTGCTGCTGCTCTCGGGCTGCATCGCCACCGGCCGCTCGGTGCTCGCCGCCGAAGTGCTGGGCGCGGATTTTGCCTATATCGGCTCGGCCTTCCTTTCCACGACCGAGGCCAACACCCAGAATGAATTCAAGCAGATGGTGGTCGATGGCTTCGCCGCCGATATCGTCACCAGCAACGGCTTCACCGGGGTCAACGCCAACTTCCTGCGCCCCTCGCTGATCCAGCACGGCTTCGATCCCGATAACCTCGTCAAGCGCGAGCGTGGCAACGTCAACATCTCCGACGGGGGGGACAACGCCAAGGCGTGGAAGGAAATCTGGAGCGCCGGGCAGGGCATCGGCGCGATCAAGCGCAGCGAACCGGCGGCTGCCTATATCGACTGGCTGGTGGAAGATTATCGTGCGGCGCGTGCCGCGATGGGCATGCCCGTGTGGCAGGCCTGAGGAGATTTTGCGATGGCGCTTGATGCCCTGTTCCAGCCGCTCCGGCTCGGCGATCTCACCCTGCCCAACCGGGTGGTGATGGCCCCGCTCACCCGCTCGCGCGCCACCCCGGCCAACGTCCCCACCGCGTTGATGGCCGGATACTACGCCCAGCGTGCCGATTGCGGGCTGATCGTTTCGGAGGCGACCGCGGTCCACCCGCTCGGCATGGGCTGGTACCGGGTGCCGGGGCTGTGGAATGCCGAGCAGGTCGCCGGCTGGGCCGGGGTCACCGGCGCGGTCCACGCCGCCGGCGGTCGGATCTTCGCGCAGATCTGGCACATGGGCCGGCTGGTCCTGCCCGATTATATCGGCGGCGCGCAGCCGCTCGGTGCTTCGGCGATCGCCTCGGAGGGCGAAACCTTCGCGCCGCCGCCGCCCGATTATGATGGCGGGTTCCTGCCGATGAAGCCCTATGTCGTCCCCCGGGCGATGGAGCAGGCCGATATCGATACGGTGGTCAAGGCTTTCGGCGCCGCCGCGCGCAACGCGCTCCTCGCCGGGTTCGATGGGGTCGAAGTCCACGGCGCCAATGGCTACATCATCGATCAGTTCCTCAAATCGGCGACCAACCACCGCACCGATGGCTACGGCGGCAGCATCGCGAACCGCACCCGCCTGCTCCGCGAGATTTTCGCGGCGGTAACCGCCGAGGTCGATCCGGCGAAGGTCGGCCTCAGGATAAGCCCGACCAGCGCACGCAAAGGCATGGGCGATGAAGACCCCGGCGCATTGTCCGAAGCGGTCGCCGCGCTCGCCCAGGAATTCGGCCTCGGCTACATCCACCTGATCGAACCGGTCGCCGCCGGCTTCATGGACATGGCCGAAGACCCGGTGATCGAACGCGTCCGCAGCCTGTTCAAGGGCGTGCTGATCCAGAACGGCGGGTTCGATGGCCCCACCGCCGATGCCTGCATCGCTGCGGGCAAAGCCGATGCGGTTTCGTTCGGCCGGCCCTACATGGCCAACCCCGATCTGGTCGCGCGGATGCAGGTGGGTCTGCCGATGGCCGCGCCGGACTTCGATTATGCCTATGTCGGGGAAGGGCGGGGGTATACCGATTACCCGCGCTTCGCCGGCTAACCTGATCGCAAACGTTAATAATTGAAAATTTTCGATATTTCTAGGCCGTTCCGCCCGCAGAAGTGTGTAGCCCGTCCCAAACCAGACTCAGATATGTCAATTCTGTGAAGCATAATGGCCATAAATGACCGGTTGCGCAGTTAACGTGCCAATCCGGATAACAACCTAAAATACACTTGCGCGAATTCCCCGCCAAAATAACCTTCCGCCCAATTCGCTTCATCCAAAGCGAATCGGATTCCGAAGGGGCAGACTATGGCGGACTTTCCGGGCACCAATGGCGACGATGAGCTGACTGGAACGGCTGCCGACGATACCTTCGATCCGCTGCTCGGGCTCGACACGGTCGACGGTGCGGACGGAATCGACACGCTGAACGTCGATTATTCGGCATTGACCGACGGACAGATCAGCAAGATCGGTTCTAACGGCACGGGTTCGTTCCAGGGCAACATGTGGGGCGGACTGAGCCCCTACAGCTAAGTCCAGTTCTACAATATCGAAAAGATCTTCGCCAAGCTGTCGGGCGGAGATGACACGGTACTGCTGAATGCATCGCCGCTGGCGACGGCTGGCAGCGCATTGAATATCGATGCTGGCGGCGGATTTGATACGCTGCAGGCCGATTTCTCAGCCTTTGCCGATACCATTTTCACCGTCGACGGCGCGGGCGTCATCACCAGCAATCACGGCACATACAGTAACTTTGAACAGTTCTTGCTGACGCTGGGCAACGGCACCAACACGGTGACCACCCAAGGCGGCAATGACACTATCTACGCCTTCAATGGCGGCATCAACACGATAGGTACTGGTGCCGGAAACGACGTGGTGCTGACTATCGACGGCACCAGCACGATCGACGGCGGCGCGGGCGACGACCAGATCTTCTCGTTTGGCGGGGTCGATCATGTCGATGGCAGCGCGGACACCGATACCTGGGCCGGTGATTACAGCGCCGCCGCGGCCGGTCTGGCCTTCAGCTTCGACGGTGCAACCGGCGCCGGCACGCTTTCGAACGGCACGACGCTTGCCGGGATCGAAGGCGGCGGCATCACTACTGGTTCGGGGAACGACAGCTTTACCATCGCGGGCGACCTGATCTTTTCGGTGGATGGGGGTGCCGGCAGCAATACCCTGAACCGGGATGATACCGGACTGACCGGGGTCTCTTCCGGCAGCTCCTTCACTGACAGCGGAGGCGGCAGCTTCAACGCCCAGATCGGCAACGGATTATACAGCAACATTGAAATCTTCAACGTCACGCTGAGCGACGATGACAATACTGCAGAGGTGAACCTGGCCCCGCTCACTTCGGGCGCAACGCTGAACCTCAGCGGCGGCGCGGGCTTCGATACCCTGCAGGCCGATTTCTCGGCCTTTGCCGATACCACCTTCACCGTCGATGGTGCAGGCGCGATCACCAGCAATCACGGCACTTACAGCAGCTTCGAGCAATTCAATCTGGCGCTGGGCGGCGGCACCAACACCGTCACCACCCGGGATGGCAACGACACCGTGTCCGCAGGCCTCGGCGGATCCAACACGATCAGTACGGGCGGTGGCGACGACCAGATCTATTCGGTCGGCGGGATCGATCATGTCGATGGCGGTGCAGGAGCGGACTATTGGGCCGGAGACTACACCGGCGTCACGGCTGATCGATACCGCAGCGCTCGTCGCGGGACAGACGCTGACCGGCACCGACGGCAACGAAACGCTGAACGGCGGAGCCGGTGACGATACCATCTCCGGCCTGGGCGGCGCGGATACGCTTAACGGGAATGAGGGCAACGATATACTCAATGGCGGCACCGGCAACGATACGATCGATGGCGGCGGCGGGTTCGATACGGTCAGTTATGCCGATGCCGCCGCGGCGGTGCGGGTCAACCTGTCCAAAACCCTGGCCCAGAACACCGGGGCTGCCGGCGGTACCGACAAGATCGTCAACGTCGAGAACCTGACTGGATCGGCCTTCAACGACACGCTCACCGGCAACGACGGCGACAACGTCATCAACGGGCTGGCCGGGAACAACGCCATGGTCGGCGGTGGGGGCAACGATACCATCATCGGCGGCACCGGGATCGATCGGCTCGACGGCGGAATCGGCATCGATACGCTCATCGGCGGTGCCGGGAACGACACCTATACCGTCGACAATGAAGCCGACGTGGTGACCGAACAGCTCAATGAAGGGAACGCCGATCTGGTAAAGGCCAGCGTCAGCTTCACCCTTGCCGATAATGTCGAGAAGCTGACGCTGTCCGGCGCGCTGAACATCGACGGCACCGGCAACACCGGGGCCAACACCCTGACCGGCAACACCGGCAACAACCTGCTTCAGGGCCTCGCCGGCAAGGACGTTATAAACGGCGGGGCGGGTGACGATACGATCGTCGGCGGATCGGGCGCGGATACCCTTACCGGCGGCACCGGCGCGGACCATTTCCGCTTCGACGTGCTGGAGGCCGCTTCCAGCAAGGACACGATCAAGGATTTCGTCCACGGCGTCGACAAGATCGAAATCGATCGCGCCGCGTTCGCGGCGTTCGCCGGCGATCTGCCGGGGGCGCTCGATCCGCTCGAGTTCAAGCTCGGCACTGCGGCCGCCACGGCAAGCGAGCATCTGGTCTACAACTAGGCGACGGGGGCGCTGTTCTACGACGCCAACGGCGTGGGCGGGGCGGCGCAGATCCAGATCGCGGTGTTCTCGACCAAGCCCGTGCTCGATGCGAGCGACTTCGTGCTGATCTGATCAGGCTGATTGGCGGCGGCGCGTCGCAGCGTCGCTGCAGCGCTTGCCATCAAATGCCCCTCACCGGCCCCTGATCACCCCCGGCACGAACAGCCGGTAGATCGGCCGGATCAGCCAGTTGGGCACGAACTGCGCGCGTTCTTCCAGCGCCACGCGGGCGCGGGGGTGGTCCATCAGGGCGGGATAGGGGGGCGGGAAGCGGTAGCCCTTCCGGCTGGCGCGGAATTCGATTGCGGTCAGGTGCTTGACGTTCTTGTAGCCATAGTGCGCCGGGGCGACGAGGCGGAGCGGGCCGCCGTGGGCAAGTCCGAGCGGCGCGCCGTCAAGCGTATCGGCGAGCAGCACGTCATCGGCCATCAGGTCGCTTAGCTGCATGGCGCAGCGATAGCCGTCGAGCCCGTGGAACACGACCGTGGCGGCTTCGGGCAGCGGCTGGGCGATGGCCGCGCAGAAGGCGGCAAAGCGCACCCCCTGCCATTCGCAGCCGCGCACCGACCAGGTGGTCACGCAGTGAAAGTCGGAGCGCTGCTCGATCCGGTCCAGTCCGGCGAGGTCGCTGGCGCCGATGCTGCGCGGATGGGCGACCAGACCCTGCAGGTCCAGCCGCAGCGGTCCGTCGTGGGCAACCGGTTTGGTGCGGAACCGCCCGAGCCCGAAGCGGACGAACGCCTTGCCGGCGAATTGCCCCGGGGGCAGCGGGGCCGGTTCAGCCGACATCTGGATGGCGTTGCCGAGTGGTCATATCAACGGCCTCCCGCTTTCCTACATGCGCTCAAGCTGTCATCCTCCCCGCCGGGGGCTCGCTGCGCCGGTCCCGCCAGCCCGTCAAAAGGCCTCCACGAGCCTGTACTTCATCAACTAACCCGCCGGCCTCACCCGACATGGCGCCCAGCTTCCGCCCAGAAAGGCGCGCGCAGGTCCTTCTTGGAGACCTTGCCGCTCGGCACCAGCGGGAAGCTTTCATAGAAGCTCACGCGCTTGGGCACCTTGTACCCGGCGAGCCGGGTGCGGGCGAAGGCGATCAGCCCGTCCTCGTCCAGCGCGGTGCCGGGCTTGCGGATGACGCAGGCCATCACCGCCTCGCCCCAGCGCGCATCGGGCACGCCGATCACTGCCACCGCGGCCACGTCGGGATGGGTGGAGAGGACATTCTCGACCTCGGCTGAATAGATGTTCTCCCCGCCCGAGACGATCATGTCCTTGGCGCGGTCGACGATGTAGTAGAGCCCTTCCTCGTCGCGCCGGGCGATGTCGCCGGTGCGGTACCAGCCGTTTTCGTAGACTGCGGCGAAGGCTTCGGGCTGGCGCCAATAGCCTTTGGTGATGCTTGGCTGGCGGATCAGCAGCTCGCCCGGCTGGCCTTCGGGCACATCGTTGCCGGCGGTATCGACCAGCCGCATTTCGACCAGCGGGAGCGGGCGGCCGCAGCTTTGCAGCTTGGCTTCGTTATCAAGGTTATGCTCGTCCGGCCGCAGGATCGAGGTGGCGCCGCCGGCCTCGGTCGAGCCATAGAACTGCATGAACCGGCACGGCATCACCGCGATCGCCCGCTTGATCAGCCCGAGCGAGATCGGCGAGCCGGCATAGAGCGTGAGCCGGAGCGAGGAAAAGTCGGACGTTGCCGCATCGGGGTGATCGAGCAGCATCTGCAGCATGGTGGGGGTGAGTGTCAGCAGGGTCGGCCGCAAGGTACTGATCCCGCGCAGCACGGCGGCGGGATCGAACTGGCGTTCCACCACGATCGCCACCCCGTTGTAGAGGCACTGCACGGTGATGCCGAGATGGAGCAGGTGGAAGTTGGGCAGCGCGTTGATGAAGCTGTCATCCGCCTCCCAGTGATAGGCCGGCTCGAAATGCTCGCACAGCCGCATCAGGTTGATCGCATTGTGCGCCAGCATCACTCCCTTGGGCTTGCCGGTGGTGCCCGAGGTGTAGAGCTGAAAGGCGGTGTCGCTTTCCTGCACCTCCACCGGCGGCGGGCCGTCCGGCTGGCCCGCCAGCATCGCCTCGAAGCTGTCGGCCGTATCGATCCACACCACTTCGGGCGGGTAATCAAGTGCGGCCAGCGCGGGGCCGAGCAGTGGTTCCAGCTCGCGCTCGGCGATGATCAGGCGGGTGGCGCTGTCGGCGATCTGCTGCGCCAATTCGGGCGCGGCCAGCCTCCAGTTGAACACCACCAGCCCGGCGCGCGTGCGCGCGCAGCCGAACAGCGCAATGTAGAAATCGAAGCTGTTCTTGCCGAGAAACCCGATCAGCTCATCCGCTGCCGCGCCGCGGTCGACCAGCCAGTGCGCGGCGCGGTTGGCGAGGCCGTCCATATCAGTGAACGCAAGGCTGCGCTGCGCATTGCGCAGCATGACCCGCGCGGGATCATGCCGCGCCCAGTACGAGATGAAATCGCCGAGCGTGCGGATTTCAGGGTAGACCCACATCGCGCAGTTATTGGCCGATGAACCGGGGTTTGCGCTTTTCGGCGAAAGCAGTGAGCCCTTCGCGCGCATCGGCGCTGCGCGCTATCCGGGCGAGCGCCTGGGCTTCGAGTTCGAGCTGGGTTTCCAGCGGCTGGTCGGTCACCGAATTGAGCAGCCGGCGGATTTCGCCATAAGCGAGCGTCGGTCCGCCAGCGAGCTGGCGGGCGATCGCCTCGGCGCGGGGGAGGAGTTCCTCTGGCGCGACGACCTCGTCGGCGAGGCCGGTGGCAAGGGCGGTGGCGGCATCCAGCGTTTCGTTTAGCAGCAGGTAGCGCTTGGCACGGGCAACGCCCATCCGCCGCGATAGCATGATCGAGGCGCCGGCATCATTGCTGTAGCCAATCCCGGCGTAGGCTGCGACGAAGCGGCTGCCCGTTTCGGCCACCAGCACATCGGCCCCGGCGACGCAGGCGGCCATCCCGCCGGCGCAGACACCCTGCACAGCGGCGACGACCGGCGCGTTCATCCGCTGCAACCGGGCAATGCCGACATGGAGATCTCCGGTCCAGCGCTTGATCAGCTTGGGCAGGGCATCGAGATCCTCGACGAACGCCTTCACGTCGCCGCCAAAGCTGAACGACTTGCCCTCGGCGGTGATCAGGACCGCGCGGACGTCCGCGTTCTCCGATAGCTCGATCGCGGCTTCGCGGAATTCAGCGCAAAACGGCCCGTCGATCGGGTTTCCGCGCGCGGGCTGGATGAAGGTCAAGCGGGCCAGCCCGTTATCGTGTTCGATGCGCATCGAAGTCCAGGTCATGTGATCCTCCCCTGCCGCCGGACGAAATTCATTCCGCCTGTGCCGTCGTCATGCTGCCTAAAATAGGACAGTAGCTTACTAATTCGTCCGAAGGAAGCCGCTCTCCCGTTCAGGCGCGGTCAAATCCGAAGGGGGCGCACCAAGCGCGGTCCTTCTGTACCCGCACATCCTCGTAGGCGAGGACCAGCTCGGTGACTGCGGCGCGATGGGCGCTGTCGCCATCGGTCCAGGCGGCGGCAATGTAGTGGTCAATGGCATCGTGAAGCGCCGTCACCCGCTCGCGCGGATGATCGGTAGCGCCATCGGCCAGCGTAGCGGCCAGGGCGGGTGCGCCCGGCCCGCCAAGATCGGCGAGCGCGCGGGCATGACCGGCGGCACCGGCGGCTTCCTCTGCTTCGAACGCTGGCGCGGAATCGATCTGCGCGCGCAGGATCTGCAAGTGGCCGAGCGCGAGGTGGACTTGCTCCTGCGCCAGCGAGGCTTCGGGCGGAAGGTGCGGCAGAACCACCTGGCCGAGCGAGCGGATCAGACTGGCCAGCCGTTCGTCGATGTTGGGGGTCACTGGCGGGCTCCCTGCTTGAGCAATTGCACCAGATCGTCGGCGAAGACCGGGGTGGCGCCAGCGAGGAAGGTCAACAGCACATCCTGATGATTGCCCTCGGAGCGCGCGGCGGCGAGGCCGTTGGCGGCGCAAATGATATAGCATTTCCAGCTGCTCAGCACCTCGTAGAAGTGCAAGGTCTGCCGATTGATTGTGCGCCCGGTGCGCTGGGCATATGCGGAGAGGAACTCCTCGCGCTCGAACAGGTCGCTGGCGCGGAACAGATCATTCTCGTCGAACGTGCCGAACACCCGCACTAGCACCCACGCCAGATCCTCATGGAAATCGCCGATCCGGGCGAGCTCCCAGTCGAGCAGCGCGGTGATCCGGCCCTCGGCTTCGTCGAACAGGTAATTTCCGGTGCGATAATCACCGTGGACCATCACCAGATCGGCGGTGTCCGGCAGGTTTGCGGCAAGCCACTGGCGCGCCAGCGATTCAATCGGCCGCTTGACCCCTTCGTCGATGTCGCGCAGCTCGCGCCAGTAATTGTAGACCCAGCGCGCCGCCTGTTTGGGATCGGCATCGGGCACCTCAAAGCCGGGCACCGGCTTCGCCCGCCAGTCATAGGCGTGGATTGCGGCGAGGTGATCGAGGAACTGGTCCTTCAGCGCCTCGCGCACCCCCGGCCCAAGCCAGGTGCCAAGGCCCGAGACCTTGTCTTTTGACTGGCTCGACTTGGTGGTACCCGCAACCACCCGCATGATCGCCGCTGGCTGCGGAAAATGCGCGCCGGTTGGGTCGATCCACGCGGTTTCGGGAACCGGCACCACGCCGCGCATTGCAGTGAGAAGATCGTATTCGCGCTGCCGGTCGGTCTCGGTGATCGAATAGCCGGGGTCCATCCGCAGCAGGAACTGTTCCTCCGCGCCTTCGCGGGCAAGGGTGAAGAAGAACTGCTCCTTCGATGCGCCGCCGCCAACCCGGCGAACGCCGGACACTGCTGCGCCAGGCTCGGCGCTGGCGAAGAACCCGGTGAGCATCGAGGTCGCCTCGCTCAGGAGCGCGGCGCGATAGGGCGGCATGCCGCGGCTGGCGCGGCGGCGATCGAGGATGCGGCGGTGGATCGGCTCGAGGTCGGTGGCGACGTTCACGCATCGCCTCCCACAGACCGGCGATAGGCCGGATACTTGCGGATGTGCTCAAGATAGGCGGTGGGCATCGCGACTTCGAGCCAGCCGACGCCGGGCTTGCCATCGATCACCGCGCGGGCAGCGCCCTCGGTCAGCGTGATATCGGGCGAGGGGATCAGCGGCGCGTGCGCATAGAATTCGGCGCTGACCGTGGTGGTGCGGCCGGCGTCGTCGGTAAGCATGGCGGTAAGCTGTTTCTGGCGAAAGCCCTCGCCGAAGGTCAGGTCGAATTCTACGTCGGTGACTTCAGCCATCACCCCTTCCTTGAACACGTAGCCCAGCAGTCGGGTCACCCCGAGCGCATTGAGGTGCCAGAAGTGGACCGAAACGTCCGGCCCGGCCTGTCCCTGAAACCAGCGATAGTTCTGGAAAGCCTGCCAGTCGCGCACGCCCCACGAATGGTCGCGGTGCCCGGTGGTGTCGAAGGCGATGTGCCGGCCGTCGAATTCGAGCGTGCCGACGGCGCGCCCGCTCTGCTCGATCCGGTCGTCGGCGGCATAAGGCGGGCAGCCCTTGGCGTTGCCGCTATAGGCATATGGCGGATGCGAACCGTCGAAGCGCAAGTCGAGCTTGATCCGCTCGTTGGCGAAGGCGATCTCGCAGGCACCGAACTGCAGATCGTGGCGCATCGTGAAGTGATCGATCCGCCAGTCGGAAAAATCGAGATCGCGCGGCACCGTCCGGTCCGGCAGGCCCACGATCACTGGATCAGGCCCAATGCCGGGCCCGAACAGGAAGAACACCGCCCCCGCCTCGCTGGCATGATTGACCCAGGTGTAGACGAAGAAGGCGATCCCTTCGTCAGGCAGGTGAACCAGCACCGGGATCGATTCGCGGTCTTGCGGGTTTGCAGGATCGAGCGCGTGGCGGCCGTCGTGGACACGGTCCACGGTCAATTCAGGACGCGTGAGCGTGATGTGATCGAACATCGCCAGGTCAGCCTCTCAACCGGGTCTCGGAAGCTACCTTCCGGCCTTTTCCTATTCTTGCTGCTTTGGGTGGACCAATTCAAGCCGCGTGTGGCGGCTCACGTTCGATACGGCCGATCGCTCGCGCATTGTACCAGGTGAGCACCGGCACCCAACCCATCCAGATGATGAATTCGATCCAGAAGTTGAGAATGCCCGAGCGCGCGAAGGCGCCGCTGCGGAAATAAGGCATCATGCACTCGATGATGAACATGAAGCCCACCCAGATGCCGCACCATGCCAACCACTTGGGAATCAGCGGGACCGCACGCTTGTCAGACAGATAGGCTGCGCCAAGCGCAAACATCTGTACGCTGGTGACCGCATAGGCGAGGTCGATCAGCAGCCACGCCATGTCGTATAGCATCTGGATAGCCCAGTCGGGCAGAGCTTCCGGCCGGAAGGCCGCAGTCAGCCAGAACGAGGTGGGTATGAGGATGGTGATCGTGGTCCACGCCGCGCCGACGCGGGCGAGTTGGACGAGGATCGAATCCTTGCCGACGATCTGCTCGACCACTTTGGCAAGGGCATAGCCCCAGACCCCGTAGGCCGGGGCAAACGTCATCGCGATGACCATGCCCAGGCGCACCCCGTTGGCGTTGCTGCGGAACCAGCCGGCGACTTCGCTGGCCGGCGCATCAGGGCTGAACGGCGGGAAATTGTGACCGAGCAGGCCCCAGCAGACAAAGAACACGGCGATGAACACCGGCCCCATCCAGTTGCACAGCCGCCAGTAGCGGGTATCGACCGCAGCGTTCATCGGTTGTCCCTTTCCCAAAGCAAATTCGCCAGGCGATCGCATTTTTGCGTGACCTTAATACGCAAATTACGCTAGGAAGGGTCAAAGTCAACCCGTTTACGAGTTGGCGGTTCGCAAGACGCGCGGAACAGAATAAGGATCGGCTGCAGGCCGCCCGGGAGAGTCGATGTTCAAGAAGTTGTTCGCCAAGCGCACCGACCCGCAGGTAGAATTGGTTCCTGGCGGCGAGAGATTCGCTGTTGGCCGCAGCCAGACTGTGCTCGAAAGCGCGCTCAAGGCAGGCATCGCCTATCCACACGATTGCACCGTGGGCACTTGCGGGAGCTGTCGCAGTCGGCTGATCTCCGGCAAGGTCGATGCGATCACCCCCTTCGGCTATACCCTAAGCCGCGAGGAGCTGGAGGCGGGGTATATCCTTGCCTGTCAGGCCGTTCCCGAATCCGATCTGTTGATCGAAGTCGAGATGGTTGGAGCCGAAGCCGCTCCGCAGGCTGTTGCCGCACGGCTGGCGGCAATGCAGGACCTCACGCATGACATCAAGCTGGTCACCTGGGAAACCGCGGCGGCGCTGCATTACCGCGCCGGGCAGTACATGAAGGTCACATGGCCCGGCGCGCCGGGGCCGCGCGCCTATTCGTTCAGCGCTGCGCCCCTGCCAGGCGGGCAGACCCGGGTTTCGAGCTTTATCCGCAAGGTACCCGGCGGCGCTTTCACCGAACGCCTCTTCGCCGGGGAGCTGGCCGATGCGGCCTTCGAGATAGAAGCTGCACATGGCACATTCTGGCTGCGCGACGGCACTGGGCCGATCCTGCTGGTCGCCGGCGGCAGCGGGCTCGCGCCGATCATGAGCCTGCTCGAAGATGCCGCCAATCGCGGTATGGCGCGCGACGCGATCCTGCTGTTCGGTGGCCGGGCGGCGCGCGATCTCTATTGCGGCGAGGCGATCGCTGCGCTCGCCGCGCGTTGGCAAGGCCGGTTCGAATATCGCCCGGTCTTGTCCGAGGAGCCAGTCGAGGACTGCCGGTTCGGCCTCGTCACCGGGGAAATCCCGGCAGCGCTGACCGATCTGGGTGGCAGCGGCACGGTTCAGGCCTATCTCTGCGGGCCGCCAGCGATGATCGACGCCGCCGTCGCGCTGCTGGGCGCGCAAGGCGTTGGGCTTTCCGAAATCCACTACGACAAGTTCACTGATGCCAGCACGATTAGCGGCACCGGCATGGCTGCCCGCTAACAAGCAAATCTTGGAGAGGACCGAAGACATGACCGCATCGCGCAACACTTTCTACATTGGCGGCCAGTGGGTCGCCCCGGCGAGCGATCGCCGCTTCACCCTGATCAATGCTTCGACCGAGGAAGTGATCGGCACTGCTCCTGAGGGCACTGCGGCCGATATGGACGCGGCGGTGGCCGCTGCGCGCAAGGCGTTCAATACTTCCGGTTGGGCTGATGCCACCCCGGCCGAGCGCGGCGCGGTGATGGAGCGCTTCACTGCCGCCATTGCCAAGCGCGGCGAGGCGATTGCGCAGGCGGTCAGCGCGCAGAACGGCATGCCGATCTCGGTCAGCGTGCCGCTCGAAGGCCAGTTCGCGCCGGGCGCGCTGCAGTATTATGCCGAGCTCGCCAAGAAGTTCGGCGGGCCCGATATCCGCCCCTCGCAGATGGGCAAGGAAACGCTCGTCGAAGGCACGCCGGTGGGCGTGGTCGCAGCCATCATCCCTTGGAACTTCCCGGTCTCGCTCGCCCTCAACAAAGTCGGGCCGGCGATGGTTGCTGGCTGCACTATGGTGCTGAAGCCCTCGCCGGGCACGGTGCTTGACAGCTACCTCATCGCTGAGGCAGCCGAGGAAGCCGGCGTTCCGGCGGGCGTGCTCAATTGGGTTCCGGCCGACCGCGAGGCGGGCGCGCACCTGATCGCGCACCCCGGTGTAGACAAGGTGGCGTTCACCGGCTCGACCGCGGCGGGGCGGATCATCGCCCGCACCTGCGGCGAACTGCTGCGGCCGGTCACGCTTGAGCTTGGCGGCAAGTCGGCTGCAATCCTGCTGGAAGACGTGGACATTGACGCATTCCTGGCGGGCGTGCCGACCGCATCGATGCTTAACAACGGCCAGACCTGCTACAACGGCACCCGCGTCCTCGCGCCCAAGAGCCGCTATGGCGAAGTGGTCGAGGCGCTGGCGGGCTTTGCCAAGTCGCTCAAGGTTGGCGATGCTCTGGATCCTGAAACCCACGTCGGGCCAATGGCCTCGTCGGCACACCGTGACCGGGTCGAGGGCTATATCGCGATCGGCAAGCAGGAAGCGAAGCTGGTGGCCGGTGGCGGCCGGCCGCAAGACACCAACCGCGGCTGGTTCGTTGAGCCGACCATTTTTGCCGATGTCGATAACAGCAGCCGGATTGCGCAGGAAGAAATCTTCGGCCCGGTCCTGGCGGTGATCCCCTATGACAGCGAAGCTGATGCGGTGCGCATCGCCAACGACAGCGACTTCGGGCTCGGCGGTTCGGTGTGGAGCGCCGACAGCGCCCACGCTACGGACATTGCTCGCAAGGTTCAGTCGGGCACGGTCGGGGTCAACGGCTACATGCCCTCGCTTGGCGCGCCGTTCGGCGGGATCAAGGCAAGCGGAATGGGCCGCGAATTCGCACCCGAAACAATTTCGGCTTATCAGAACACCAAATCAATCTATGTGATGAGCTGAACACGAAAAAGGCGGGCGGTGGTGACGGAATCGACAACGAGTGCGGCAGACCCGGTGTCTGCTGCCACCCTGATCCACCGCTACAACTTGCGGGACTATGGCGGCTACCCGGCACGGGGCGGCACCCGCCTCAAGCGCGGTGTGCTGCTTCGTTCCGGACAGCTTGACGAGTGCGGGCTGCCGGAAGCGGGCCTTCTGGAACGGCTCGGCGTATCCGCGATCGTCGATCTGCGCGGGCCGGGCGAAGTGCCCGAAAACACTTCGCCAGCCTACGAAGGCTGGACGGGGACCAAGCTGTTCGCGACGAGCGAGGACCATCTGGTGCCGCACGCAATGCGTGAACTGGCCGAGGTGACCACCACAGAAGGCGTCGTCAGGCACATGGCTTCGGTTTATCGCAAATTGCCGTTCAGCGAGCGGTTCCGCGAATCGATCCGCAACTATGTCGCGGCGCTCGACAGCGTGGGCAGTGACGGCTCAGCCTCGCTGGTCCACTGCTTTGCCGGCAAGGATCGCACAGGGATTGCGGTCGCGCTGTTCCACTTGCTCGCCGGTGTTCACCGCGACGATGTCTTCGCCGATTACCTGATGACCAACGCGATGGGTGAGGATCGCATCGCGCTCGGCCTGCCGCACCTGCTGCGCCGCGCCAATGGGCGGGCGCCGGAATGGCTGCTGCGCGAGGTGATGGCGGCGCGGGCGGAATATCTGGAAGCCGCGCTCGATGAATTCGCTCTGCGCAGCGGCGGCCCGACCGGTTATCTGGCCGATGCCACCGGGCATAGCCCGGCGAAACTGGCCGAAATCGCGGGGCGCCTGCTCGACTGAGCCCGGCTCAGGCGGCGGTGGCCACCGCCGTCGGCGCCTTCTCATCGAACCAGTCTGGCCAGCCGGCGCGGCGGTTCTGCTCGCGGGCGAGGGCGCGTTCCTCGGGGTTCGCCATTTCGTTATCCCAGCGCTTGAGCGCGGGCATGATCACCTTGTGGTGCCACAACGGCGGGATCAGCGCCGAAAAGAAGCAGACGAACACCGACGGCATCGGGATCCACTTCGTATCGGGCTTGAGCTCGTGGAAGGCTAGGTAGGTATTGGTGTGATGGTCGGCATGGTTGGTGATTTCGAACCCCAGCATGCGCGAGAACGGCTTGAGGTGGTTCCACACATGGCGTCGATCGATCTGGCCGCCTTCGACCCGGATCAAGCCATAGTGTTGAAAGTAATTGAAACTTTCGACCCAGAAGCGTGCGCCGACCATCCCGGCGAGGACGGTGGCTACCGCCAACCAGCCGCCGATCATGAAGACGATCGACTGAAAGACAACTTGCGCGAGGATCGCCTTGTAAATGCGGTGGCCGATGCTCCAGCGGCCTTTGCCCTGCTTTTCAAGGTTGTCGCTCTCCGAGCGCCATGCCTCAAGCGAGGAGACCACCACCGCCTTGGGGGTGAAGGCGTAAAGGCTGGTGCCGCGCGCTGCGGTGTCGCCGTCCTTGGTAGTGGCGACATGGATGTGGTGGCCGACGACGTGCGCGATTTCGCGCGTGCAGTCGAGGTAACAGATTTGGCAATAGCGGCCGACGATGCGGCGCAGCTTGCCGCGCTTGTGATAGAGTTCGTGCGTGGCCGGAACCAGCGGCACCACGCTCAGCCACGCGCACGAGGCGATAACGCCGGCAAACTGCAATGCAGTTGCATCGGGGTTACGCGCGGCCCAGTACGCCGCCGCAAGGTAGATCACCGGGCCGAGTAGCGAGCTTAGCCAAGCCGGAATCTCGGCCAACTCGCTGTTACGCACCCGGCGTTCGGCAAAATCGTTGGGCAGAAGCGAATCGATCAGACCGAATGCCGGCAAACTGATGATGCCAAGGAACACCCATGGACCGCCGACGATGAAGCTAGCGATCACCGCCAGCTGCAACAAGGCACCTACATAGTAGCGGGCGTAATCCATGGTTCTCTCCGTTCGCATTCCCGGCATCCGCGTGCCGCTGCTCGCACTTGGCGAATTTCACGTTATCTTGATACGCAAAAGCAGTGGGATTGGCAAGAGTTCGATAAAATCTGCGGACTTCCGCCGAAAAGCGCCAGGCATTGCGCGACAACGCTGAGTTTACGCATTATGGGGCTCAATGATGAAAATGCGTGAACTTGAAGCGAGGACCGGGGTAAACCGCGAAACCATCCGGGTCTATTTCCGCGAAGGTCTGCTGCCCGAGCCATCCCGCCCCGCGCGCAATGTTGCCGATTATGGCGAGGAGCATGTCCGCGCGATCCACGCGGTGCGCAACCTCCAGCGCGAATCGCGGATGACGCTCCCCCAGATCAAGGCGACGCTGGCGGGCGAGGGAAGCGGACGGCAGATCGGCGCAGCGGCGCTATCGCATCTGGAAGAACTGGTTGCCTCGCGCGTTGGGGTCGAGCGCGGACTGGTGACGGTCAAATCGCTGCAGGCGCAAAATCCCAAGGCCCGCTCCGATGCCCTGGTGCTGGACCGGCTGGGCGTGATCGAACTGGTCCGCACCCGGGCCGGTCTGGCGCTAAGTGTCACCGATGTCGGGTTGCTCAACATCTGGTCGCAGATGCGCGCGGTGGGCTTCACCGAGGAGAATGGCTTTCCGCCCGAGATTCTCGACTATTATGTCGATGCCGCCAATTATGTCGCAGCCAACGAGGCGCGGTTGTTCCTCGACAATGTCGAGGGCCGGCTGAGCGAGGACGACGCGGCAGCGATGCTGGAATTCGCGCTGCCGGCGATGCTCAACTTCTTCGGAATCATCCGCCAGCGGGCGTTCCTGCGCTATATCGGGGACCGCACCAAGCAGGGCGTCGACATTCCGGTGGTAAAGCCGGGCGAGAGCTAACGCGCGAGCCGCGCCAGCCGTCCTGCAATCCAGTCTTCCTCGATTTCGGCGGTGATCGCATCGCTGTCTGCCCAGAAACGGCGCACCGCCGCGCCCGAGACCAGCGAGGCACCGGCGCGGACGGTCTTGACCGCTTCGGCCGGAGTCCAGCCGGCCAGTTCCAGCCGCGTGGCCCATTGCCGGTAGATCGGGCTACGCAGTTCGCCCACTTCGCGGCGGATGGCGGGGCCTAGCGCAGGGTCCTTGGTGGTTTCTATCGTGATCCCCATCGCCACCCAGAACCGGTCGCTAAAGAAGAAGCTGCGGAATTCGGCCAACATCGCGCGCAGCGCCGCTTCCGGCGAGTCGGTCTGCGTTTCGAGCCAGACTGCGCTGTCGTCCCGAGCGAGGGTGAGCGCATGGGCGATGGCCGCAATAATCAGCGCCTGCTTGTCGGGGAAGTGATGGAGCAGTGCGCCGGGTGAAGCACCCGCTGCGGCGGCCACACTGCGCATGGTAAGCGCCGACAGGCCGCCTTCGGCAACGGCGCCATAAGCCGCAGAGGCGAGCCGGGCCCGCATCGTCTCGCTGCGTTCGGCTTGCGTGCGCCGCGCGAGGGCCGGCTGAGCCATCAGCCGCCGGCGAGCAGGAACGGGGTGACCAGCGCGATGAACCGCTCGCGCCGTTCGATCTGGGTCCAGTGGCCGCACCCGCCGAACAGGTGGAGTTCGCTGTTGGGGATCAGTTCGTGGAATCTGACCGAGTTTGCAAAAGGCACGATCACGTCTTCCCGCCCGTGGACGATCAGCGTGGGGTGCTGCATCGCCTTGAGCGCTTCCGGATCGGTGGCGAGGGCATCGAGCCAGCGCTGACGTGGTTCGGGAAACAGGCTGGTATAGGCCTCCTGCGCGCCGGGGCGGATCGAGGCTTCGTAGCGCGAACGGACGATTTCTTCCTTCACCAGCCCGGCATCGAACGCGAAAGTGTTCATAAGACCGCGCATCGCATCGAGCGAAGGCTGATAGCCCCAGACCCGCTCGAGCCCCTCGGTCATCGCAAAGCGCAACCCCGCCGCCCCCATAAGCACTGCACGGTCGACCCGGTCCGGGTGGCGGGTGGCCAGGGCCAGGGTGAGCGCGCCGCCATAGGAATTGCCGATGAAGTGCGCTTTCTCGATCCCTAGAGCATCCATGAAGCCGATCAGGTGGGCCACCCAGCGGTCCATTGCAAAGCCTTGGATGTCGCACGGAAAGTCCGTGTAGCCAAAGCCCAGCGTATCGGGCGCGTAGCAGCGGAAGTTCTTGGCGAAATCGGGCAGCACGCCGCGCCAGTTGGCATAGGCCGTGACCCCGGGGCCAGAGCCGTGGATCAGGATCAGCGGCGGACCTTCGCCGGTGACGATGTAGTTGGTGCCGATGCCGCCCACATCGATCCGCTCGCCGATTTCCGGATTGTTGCTCACGCTGGATCCCCTTGGATTTTGGTGTTGTGTGTGTCGGCAAGGCTCACAGCATTGTGGTGCCGCCGTTTACGCTGATGACCTGCCCAGTAACGAAACTGGCTTCCGGGCTGGCGAGATAGGCAACCATTGAGGAGACTTCGGCCTCGCTGGCTGGCCGGCCCATCGGGATCACGTCAGTGGCGGTCTGGACCAACCCAGGATTGACCGCCTGCACATCGAGCAGCTGCTGGGTCTGGACGAGGCACGGCGCTACTGTGTTGACTGTGATCCGGTCATGCACGAATTCCCGGGCAAGCCCTGTGGTCATGGCATGAACCCCGCCCTTGGCGGCGTTGTAGCCGGCATGCTCGGCCAGTCCGTTGCGCACCGAATCTGCCCCGATGTTGACGATCCGGCCATAGCCCGCTGCCTTCATGTGCGGCAGCACCAGCCAGCAGCACCACACCGCTGTCCACAAGTTGCGGTCGACCGTCTCGATCAGCGTTGCGGGGGTGTGGGCGAGGAACGGGCGGAGGATCCCGCCGCCGGCATTGTTGATGAGGATATCGATCCGGCCAAACCGGGCCATCGTCGCCTCAACCATCGCGCGTGCGGTTTCCTCGCGGGCGAGGTTGCCGGCGAAGGCGGCATGCTGACCGGGGCCGGGCATGGCCGCGGCAGCGGAGTCCGCCAGTGCGGGATCGAGATCGCAGATCATCACACTCGCGCCATCGCGAGCGAGACGTTGGGCGATGGCCCGGCCGATGCCGCGGCCGGCGCCGGTGACGATCGCGACTTGTCCGGCGAGCGGTTTAGCCATGGTTGGCCACCTCGCGCAGCGGCACGATCGGGCTGCCTTTGCCAAAGCGCGGATCGGGCCGGCTGCCCCACATGTCCATCACGTCGGCGCGGTGCTCCAGCTCACGCGGATCGCGCGCCCCGGCTTCCTCGAACAGCTCCATCCCGAAACTGAATTCCGCAGTGTTGCCGTCGGGATCGAGGAAATAGAGGAAGATGCTGGTCGAGGGCAGGTGCCGCCCGGGGCCGAACACGATCGGCACGCCCGCCGCCTTCATCCGGTTCATTGCCTTGCCGATATCGTCGATGTCGGTGACCATGAAGTTGATGTGGTGCAGCGTGTTGCGGTCTGACTGAAGCAGGGCAAGGCTATGGTGCAACGGGTTGGGCCAGGCGCGCAGCCATTCGGCGAGGCCGGCGACGCGGTCCGACATGGCAAAACCCATCCGTTCAACCCAGAACCGGTGCGCGGCATCGAGATCGGTGACGTTGAGCACGACATGGCCGAGCTGGGCGATCTTGGCGACGGTGCCGGTCAGTGGCTCGGTCGTCGCCGTCTGACCGGCGTAGAATTCGATTGCCAAGCCGGTCACCGGATCGGCGCAACGGAACGCGGCGGCGACGTGCCGCTGTGCCAGTTCTGCGGCGCCAAGGCGCTGCGGGCCGAGGCCCGACGCATCGGTCAAAGCTAAAGCTCGCTCTAGCTCTAGATCACTCTCAAGCTCGAATCCGATGCCGGCGAGGCCCGCTTCCGGGCCGGCTTCGAGGACGATATCGGCGGGCTTGTCGCTGCAGCGCAGCCAGACTTCGCTCTCGCTCTCGCGCGCCACAGTGAGCCCGACCAGATCGCGATAGAACGCGGTGCTGGCAGCGAGATCGGGGCAGCGCAGCCGGCAGTAGCCGAGCCGGCCGAACCGGACAGGATGGTTCATCGGCGGTTCCTTTGTCCAGACATGCTCACAGGATGATGCTGATGCGGGCGTGGGGCCGCAACGCTTCCATGTCGAGCACGCAAGTCTTCTTGGCGATCTTGAGCTCGCCGTCCTGCTCGACCAGTTCGTGGAGATAGTGGCCGACAAAGACATCGGTAGTGATGTCCTTGGCGCGCCAGACAGCGAACGACGAGCGGGCGTGGATCGTCGCGCCTTCGCGCCGCACCCGCACGTTCGATACGAGGTGGCGGACCTTGGAGCGTGGATGTTCGCTATGCGCACCGACTTTGGAGAGGCGGATCACGCGTTCGCGCATTCGCACCGCATCGTCGACGATATAGAACAACGAGGTGTTGGGATCGGCATGATCGCCGTCCACGTCGCTCGGCGGGACATGATAGTGCGCATCATCGGTATAGAGCGCGAGCCATTCTTCGAGCCGCCACAAGTCGAGCAGATCGGCCTCGCGGTAGAGCAGGTCCTCGACCCGCAGGCGCAGCAGGATGTTTTCGTCCATCGCTCAGGCCTCCGCTGCCGCCAGCCGGCGGTCCCACTCGCGCCAGAAGCAGCGCATCTGCTCCTCGTCGTCGAACGCAGGGCCTTCGGGGCGGCTCATGCCCTTGGAAATGTCGTTGTAGAGCGCCTCGCCGCCGACCGCGTAGCCCTGCTGGCACTTCTCGATCGCCTCGACATCGTCGGGTGTGGCGAAGCCGCCGGGGCCGAGGAACTCGGTGAAGTTGTAAAGCCGGTATTTGCGGCGCCATTCGCTCTCTTCGCGCGGGGCAAGCGCCCAAGCGTTGATCTCCATGTAGCCGGGCTCGACCGGGAAGAAGGTGCGCACCGTGATCGCCATGATGTCGTTCACCACCAGATTGGGGAAAATCACCATGTTGCGGTTCTTGTGGGCGATCCTGTCCGCCCGCTCCGGCCCGACGCGGGTTTCGAGTTCGGCGTAGACCGCGGCGATCTCGGCCTTGCCCTCCTCGCCCCATAGCGGCACCCAGCTGGCGATCGGGCGGCCCCACGGTGCAGTGTATTCGACGCAGGCATGGCCATTGCCGAGATTGCGGGCGACGCCCGAGAGCGGCGTGCCGCCCAGCGCATCGTTGGTGTTCTTCAGGTAATCGAGGTACGTCGAGTGGTTCGTGGCGGCGTGATATCCATCGAAGCTGTTTTCCGAGAGCAGCTTCCAGTTGCCGCGCATCGCATATTCCTGCGTCCCGCCGAC
Source organism: Sphingomonadaceae bacterium (assembly GCA_947455865.1). GTDB lineage: Bacteria > Pseudomonadota > Alphaproteobacteria > Sphingomonadales > Sphingomonadaceae > Novosphingobium. Next base: position 8,304 of record CANGQZ010000008.1, on the reverse strand, counting down.
GATCTGCATCCCGCTCGGGCTGTGCTCGGAAATTAGAGTCAGGATATCGCCGGCATCGGCCAGATAGGTGGCCAGATCCTCGCCATCGTGGGCGAAGCTGACAAAGAAGAAATCGCCGAACCGGCCAAGGCGCGGGGCGTGGACCATCTGCTTCTGTGGATCGGTCTTGAACCCTTCGGGATAGCCCGAGCTGCCCGGCAGGGTCATCAAGTGGCCGTCAGAGGCGAAGGTCCAGCCGTGATACATGCACATGAATGCGCGGCTCTTGCCCTTGCGTTCGCGGCAGACCAGCGCGCCGCGGTGCGGGCAGGCGTTGAGCAGGGCGTGGAATTCGCCGTCCTTGTCACGGGTGAACATCATTGGCCGCCGCGCGACGGTGCGGGTTACGAACGAGCCGGGTTCGGGCAGTTCGGAGGCGTGGCCGAGATAGAGCCAGCAGCGATCGAAAATCGCCGCGTATTCCTTTTCGAACACGTCGCGGCTGGTGAAGGCCTTGCGCGGCACTAGAAAGCGGCCTCCCGCCGGATCGTCGATAATGCGCGCCATAGTTCCTCGTCCCGATAATGCCGGCTCATGCGACCACCATCGCGGTGATTCTGCAACAAACCGGACAAGCGTCTTGTAAGTTTACAGCTTGGGACTTGTCAAGCGGCATGGGCCAGGGAACAAGCGGATGATGCAAGCGACCCCCGAGCAACAAGAGCAAGTCTGCACCGCTGCCCGAGCGCTGGGTCGGGCGGGCCTGGTCCATGCCTTTGGTCATTGCAGCCTGCGGCTCGATGCCGATCATTTCCTGGTTTGCGCGGCGCGGCCGATGGAACTGGTGGGCGACTTGCCGGGCACGGTCTGCCGGGTTGACGGACCGCTGCCCGAAGGGGTGCTGGGCGAAGTGCGCATTCACCAGCAGGTTTACCGGCGCCGGAGCGAAGTGGGCGCGGTCTGCCGGATCATGCCGCCCGCGCTGATGGCGCTTTCGACCCAGGGTATCGTGCCGCGCCCGCGCCACGGGATCGGCGCCTATTTCGCCGATCTGCCGCTGTGGCCCGATCCGCGCCTGCTGCGCGACGACGCGGCGGCGGCGGCGCTCGCTGACATGTTGGGCGCAGCACCGGCCATTGTTATGCGCGGCAACGGCGCCGTGGTGGTGGCCGAAACGATGCCCAAGGCCGCCACGCTGGCGTGGTTTCTGGAGGATGCGGCGCGGATCGAGCGCGAGGTGCGGTCGATGGGCTTTGACCCCGCCACCGGCCTGCTCGATCCTTCGGAAACGCGTGACCGCCAGGTGTGGGCGGGGCAAGTGGCCGAGCGGATGTGGGACTGGCTGACGCGGGACTGACCGACCGGCCTCAGATACTGCGGCCGACCAGTTCCTTCATGATCTCCGAAGTGCCGCCATAGATGCGGCGGACGCGGGCATCGCGCCACACCCGCGCCACCGGATACTCGTTCATGTAGCCGGCGCCGCCATGGAGCTGCATCGCTGCGTCGCAGACTTCCCACTGCATCTCGGTGTGCCAGTACTTGGCGCTGGCTGCTTCCTCGGCTGTCAGTTCGCCGCGGATATGGCGGGCGATGGCCCAGTCGACATGCGCCCAGCCAACCTGCAGCTTCGTTTTGAGATCGGCAAGGGTGAAGCGGGTGTTCTGGAATTCGATCACCTTCTTGCCGAAGGCGCTGCGATCGCGGGTGTAATTCACTGCCTCGTCGAACGCCCGCTGGGCGGCAGCCTGCGCCGAGATCGCGATGGAGAGGCGTTCCTGCGGCAGATCGCTGACGAGGTAGACGAAGCCGCGGTTTTCCTCGCCGATCAGGTTGCTCACCGGCACGCGGACGTCGTTGAAGAAGAGTTCGGACGTATCGGCCATCCACTGCCCGATCTTGTCGAGGTTCTTGCCGCGGGCGAAGCCGGGGCGGTCGGCCTCGACCAGGATCACCGACATGCCTTTGGCACGGGCATCGGGGTTGGTCTTGGCCACAACCAGCGCGAAATCGGCGTTCTGGCCGTTGGTAATGTAGATCTTCGAGCCGTTGATGACATATTCGTCGCCCTCGCGCCGGGCGGTGGTGCGAATGCCCTGCAGGTCGGAACCGGCGCTAGGCTCGGTCATCGCGATGGCCGAGATGGCTTCGCCGGAGACCAGCCTGGGCAGCCAGTGGGCCTGCATCTCCGGGTTCGCGTACTTCAGCACATAGGGCATCGCGACGTCGTTCTGGAGGGTGATCCCGTCCGCCATCATCGCGTAAGTGCATTCTTCGTTGATGATCGCGTTGAAGGTGAAATCGAGCCCTGGCCCACCCCATTGTTCGGGTATGGTGGGGCACAGCATCCCGGCCTCGCCGCACTTGAGCCAAAAATCGCGGGCAACCAGCGCGGCCGCATCAAACTCGGCTATCCGCGGGGTGAATTCGCGTTCAAGAAAGCGCCGGACCGACTCGCGGAAAGCGCGATGTTCCTCACCGAAGAGGACACTGTGATCTCGTTCAAGCATCTTAAACCCCTGATTTATAAGGTTATATTCTACGTTGCGTATAATATATACGCATAATATTATGCGGCTGCCGAGGCCGACGCGGCGAAGTTGTAAACATGTTCACCAAATCCGGCAAGTCAAGCCGGGGGGACACCGAGAGAGGATCGCAGACGATGGCTACGCTCGCCCTTCCCGAAACCGATGTTTCGCGCGCCGAACTGTGGGTTCAGAACAGCTGGCGGCCCGTGTTTGCAAAGCTGCGCGCCGAAGACCCGGTGAACTGGTGCCCGGAAAGCTTCTTCGGTCCGTACTGGTCTATCACCCGCTATGACGACATCGTTGCGGTCGAGGGCGATCCCGCGACCTTCTCCTCCTCGTGGGAGCATGGCGGGATCGTGATCTTCGACATGCAGGATACCGGCGTACAATTGCGCATGTTCATCGCGATGGACGATCCCGAACATGGCGAAAAGCGCAAGGCGATCGCCCCGGCAGTAACCCCGACGACGCTGGGCGCACTTGCCGGGCTGATCCGCGAGCGCACGGCCGAGATTCTCGACGCCCTTCCCGAGGGGGAGGTGTTCGACTGGGTGCACACCGTCTCAATCCCGCTGACTACCGCGATGGTCGCCACCTTGTTCGATTTTCCGTGGGAGGAGCGCCACAAGCTTCCCGGCTGGTCGGACTGGGCGGCGCGGATCGACGTCGGGCCTGACCCGGTGCTCAATGCCGAGCGTGAAAAGCACGTTTTCGAAATGGCCGCCCGCTTCCGCAAGTTGTTCGACGAGCGCAAGGCCCAGCCGCCCAAGCCGGATCTGCTCTCGATGATGGCCCATTCCGATTCCTACGCCGAGATGGACGAGCAGCGCTTCATTGGCGCGATCGCGCTGCTGCTGGTTGGCGGGAATGACACGACCCGCAATTCGATGTCCGGGCTGATCGAACGGATCAATCAGTTCCCCGATGCATGGGCGGCGGTGAACGCTGATCCGAAGCGGTTGGCCGAAGGTGCGGCGACCGAGACGATCCGGCTGCAGACCCCGATCGCCCACATGCGCCGCACCGCCACCCGCGACATCGAGTTCCGCGGCAAGCAGATCCGCAAGGGCGACAAAGTGGTGATGTGGTATAACTCCGCCAACCGCGACGAGGCCGTGTTCCCCGATGGCGACCGCTGGGATCCGGAGCGGGAAAACTCGCGGCGCCATCTCTCGTTTGGCTACGGCATCCATCGCTGTCTTGGCGCGCGTCTGGCCGAGCTGCAGCTGACCACGCTGATCGATGAGATGGCCAAGCGAGACATGGAGGTGAAGCTGGCCGGTGAGCCAGTGCGGCTGCCTTCATGCTTCACGCACGGACTGGAACACCTGCCGGTCACGATGAGCCGCCGCCATGGCTGAGCCCTCCGACGGGCGCGGGCCGTGGCGCACTTACAAGTGCCTCAATTGCGGTGAACTTTATGAGGAGGAGCACGGCTGCGCCGATCTCGACGTGCCGCCAGGCACGCGCTGGGAAGATCTGCCCGACGACTGGATCTGCCCGCAGTGCGGATCCGACAAGCGCGACTTCGAACTCTACGCCTGATCGCGGCGCGGGCTACATATAGTCAGCCGGCGGCGGGGGCGCAGCCGGCGGCTTGTCCCATGGCAGGGCCAGACCGGTGGAAAGCCACACCGCCAGTCCACCCGCGAGCATCGCGCAGACGGCGGCTCGCCACAGCGGCGCCATGCGGGGGGCGGCTACCGGCACGGCAAAGCGCCGCTGCCCCGTCACCATCGGGCTGATCAGATCCTCGCGCCGCATCACCCGGTAGTAGAAGATTGCGGCAAGGTGCAGCGCCACCAAGGCGAGGATCAGGTTAAATCCGACCTCATGCGCCTCGCTCAGCGCCTTGGCGGTGTCCCACGTCACCAGATAGTTGAGCGGGCCAGATTTGACCCCATCGGTATCCTGCGCGAACAGCCCGAGCGAAACTTGCAGCGCCAGCAGCGTGAGCAAGCCGATCACGCTCCATCCGCCCAGCGGATTGTGGCCCACCACCGGCGCATGATCGCTGCTGCGCAGCCCGGCGAGGTAGTTCCGGATCGCTGCCGGCCCCTCGAGGAAACGCGCGAACCGGGCGGTGTCGCTGCCGACCACACCCCACAGCAGTCGGAACGCGACGAGCGCCAGCATCACGAGCCCGAGATTCTTGTGCAGATCGAGCTTGCCGCTCTCCGCCGTCCACCACAGCAGCGGGACCAGGAGAGCAAAGCTCCAGTGGACCAGCCGGACCGGCAGATCCCACAGCCGGGTGGTTGGCGCAGCTCTGTCCGTGGTGGCGGTCATCACCGCGGCTTGCGGAAGGTGTCGTGGCAGTTCTTGCATGATCCGCCGACATCGCCGGCGGCCTTGCTGACTTGCATCACATTGCCGCTTGCCACCGCAGCCTGCAGCGCCTGCGTGGTGCCGACGAGGCGATTGGTGGCGGCCGTGAACTCGCCCGGCTTCTGCCAGATCGCAGGGAGCGCATCTGTCTTCAGCCCAGATTCGGGGCCGGAGCCCTTGGGGAAGTGATTGGCGATCCGCGGCGCGGAATTGGCGAGCACGGTGGCGCTGGCCTTGAACACCGCGAAATTGGGCGCGGGCTTGCGCAGTTCGTCGAACAAGCCCTTCATCGCCCGACCCATGCCTTCGAAATTCTGGTGGCGTACTTTGATGATACCAGCGGGGCTGGCGGCCAGAGCAACCGAGGTGACAGGAACGAGCAGCGCGGCGAGGATGAGCAAGGGTGAGGGCTTCACGAGGCGACAACTCCGGAAGAGAAAGGATGGCGCTGTTTCGCCCAATCGAGACGGGCGGTCAACGCAACACCTTTTTGTGCATGGTGCGTTCAGCCCAATAGCGCATAGGCAGGAACATCGCACTCGGTTCTGCGCTGACAGGCTGAGCAGACATTGTTACTGTGGACCCAATAGCCTTGAGCCAGTCAATGCGCTCAACGCGAACGTCTTGAGGAGATGATTATGATCCGATCGAAATTCATGCGGTTGAGCCTGGCCGCTGCCGGCTCGGTGTTGCTGCTGGGCGGAATGGTCGCTGGTGATTCCGCCGAGGCGCGCACTTGCAAGCGCCTGACCAAGACCGAAGGCGCGGTGATCGGTGCGGTGGCGGGCGGCGTGCTCGGCAATGTCATCGCTGGCCATGGCAACCGCACCACCGGCACGCTGGTTGGCGCTGCTTCTGGCGGTGTGGCCGGTCATGAGATCGCGCGGACGCGGTATAACCGCAACTGCGGCCGTTACCGCCGCTGAGATCTGTGGGTCGGGCGGGCTCAGGCCCGCCCGGTTTCGCTGGCAAGCAAGGCGGGATCGATCCCGTCGGCTTGCCACGCGGCAGTCCAGCGTTTGTCCGCTGCCGTTTCGAACAGAACTTCGGCGCGGCCCGTTGCGGCATACCAGCCGTGATGGCGCATTTCGCCCTCAAGCTGGCCTTCGCCCCATCCGGCATAGCCGAGCGCGAACAGCCAGCGTGCCGGCCCCCGCCCTTCGGCGATCGCGCGCAGCACATCGGTAGCGAACGACAAGGCACCGAGCGGGGCGGTAACGATAGTCCCCTGCCCGTTCCAGTCCGGCGTGTGGACGACAAAGCCGCGCTGCGGCTCAACCGGGCCGCCGATGTGCACCCGGGCATCGGGCGCGGCGCCGGGATCGATCCCGGCCTCGGCCAGGATGGCCCGGAACCGCAGCGTTTCGTGGACCTGACCGACCCCGATCCCCAGCGCGCCGTTACTATCGTGAACGAACATCGCGATCACCGCGCGGGCGAACCGGGGATCGAACATCCCCGGCATGGCCAGCAACAATCGCCCGGACAGATACTCTGCTTCGCTCATCGTGCCAGCCTAGGCGATTCTCCTCTGGAGCGGAACGGTTAAGGGCCGGCAAAGTCGCGGCGATCTTGCGAGCGATGGACAAGCTGGGCTGGTTCCGCCTAGCGCCGGGAGGTGTATTTCGAATCCACCCTGACACTCCCCGCTGCGGTGGCCGCATCGGGCGGAGCTTTGCTTGGCGCTGTGATTGGCAGTTTTCTTGGGGTGGTCTTGCTACGCTGGCCGCGCGGGGAAGCGGTTGCGGCAGGCCGCTCGCACTGCGATCGCTGCGCCGCGCCGCTTGGGCCAGGCGAACTGGTGCCGGTTCTGTCCTACTGCATCCAGCGCGGGCGCTGCCGCCGCTGCGGCGGACGGATCACCCCAGCGCACCTCGCCATGGAACTGGGCGCCGCCGCCATTGGGGCAATCAGCTGCGGATTGTTCGTAGATGCCCCGCTGCTAGCAGCTTCTGCCGCATTGCTTGGTTGGACCCTGCTGCTGCTCGCAGCGCTCGACCTGACCGCGTTTTGGCTGCCCGACAGGTTGACCTTGCCGCTCGGATTGGGCGGGCTGGGTGCGGCGGCACTGGGCCTTGGTCCTGGCTTGGTTACGGCGCTGGCCGGGGCTGCGGCAGGATATCTCGCACTCGCCGGGGTGGCACTGGCATACCGGTGGCTGCGTGGGCGCGAGGGGCTTGGCGGGGGCGATCCCAAACTGTTCGCGGCGATCGGCGCATGGCTGGGCTGGGAATGGTTGCCGCTGGTGCTGCTCGGTGCCTGCGCACTGGGACTTGGCGCGGTGGCCGTGCTGCGTCTGGCCGGGCGCCGGATTGACGTGGCCAAGCACTTGCCGCTGGGCGCCATGCTCGCCGCAGCGGCCTGGCCGTTATGGCTCGCTGGACACGCGTGACGGGCGCGGCGCGGCGCGGCCGGTAACGAGCTGAGCTTCGGGGCCGCGGCTGCGCGCCGGCTCGCTGACAAAGTACACTGGCCTGGCATCGGACGCCGGCACCAGAGTTTCGCTCTGCGCCATCCGCAGTCGCGGCAGGTGCATTTCCCAGCGGTAGGTATCACGCAGTAGCGTTTCGAGGTTGTCGTAAACCGGCTGCCAGCCGAGTTCGCGGCGGATTGCGCTGGAATCGACCACCAGCGCTGCGGCAAGACCCGCTTCTGCCGCCACTTCGCGCCGGGCAACGCGCACGTTGGTCACCCGTTCAGCGGCATCGAGCACCGCAAGGTCCGACCAGCCGCTGCCATAGCCGCAATTGTAGGCGCGATTGCGTGCCGGCTCGGCAATCAATCCGGCGAGCAGCGCGACATGCGCGGAGGCAAGATCGCAGACATGGACATAATCGCGCATCAGGCTGCCATCCGGGGTGTCGTGATCGCTGCCAGGCAGTTCTGCATAGTCGCGCCGACCGAGCACCACGGCGATTGCTTGCTGGATCATGTGATCGCCATCGGTCTGTGCGCTGGGCCGGGCTGGGCCGCAGCGCTTGAGCGGATCGGCTGCGGCAGCGTTGAAATAGCGCAGGACGCCGAAATTGAACGGGTGCGCGGCACTGGCATCGGTGAGAATCTGCTCGGTAACGAGCATCGACGCGGCATAGGCCGAATTCGGAGCCTGGGCCCAGTTTTCCGGAATCGGCGTGGGCGCGGGCAGACGATAGGTCTCGGCCGTGCCCGAATAGACGAAGTGTCGAACACGGCAGGCGAAGGCGCTTTCGATCAGCGATTCGGTGGCGGCGGTGTTGTTGCGATAGAACTTCAGTGGATCGCGGGCATCGCCGGTGCTGCGATAGGCGCCGGCGAGTTGCACCACCACGTGAACATTGTGCAAGTCCATGATGGTGCGGACGAGTGATTCGTTCTCGATCCCGCCCTCGAAGAAAGCTGCCCGCGGGTCCACCGCCCCACGCTGGCCGGTCGACAGGTTGTCGAGCACGACTACAGAGTGGCCGGCTTCCAGCAGCGCCAGCACGGT